>JADFDN010000034.1 GCA_018262815.1 Thiobacillus sp. | reverse complement strand
CGTTGTACCACAGCAGTGGTTTCGTCGATCTGGCGGTGCGTCGCGGCTATTACCCGGCGCACGAAGGGCGTGAGGATGCGCTCATCATGAAAAAGGAACTGGCGTGCTGAGCCGCGACGACGTCTTCAGCGAACTGGGGATCGGCCCGGCGTGGCGGCTGCGCGAGGCGCCAGCCGCGCCCGGCACGGTCACCGAGTCCGGCCCCGCCTACACCTGGGACACGCTGGCCGACGCGGTCGCCCACTGCACCGCGTGCAAGCTCTCAGCCACCCGCACCCAGGGCGTGCTCGGCGTGGGCGACCGCAATGCCGACTGGCTGATCATCGGCGAGGCGCCCGGGGCGGACGAGGATGCACAGGGCGAGCCCTTCGTCGGCCAGGCAGGCAAGCTGCTCGACGCCATGCTGGCGTCGATCGGCTTGCGACGCGGCGACAACGTCTACATCGCCAACGTGCTGAAATCGCGCCCACCCGGCAACCGCAATCCCGAGCCCGACGAGATCGCGGCCTGCATGCCCTATCTCCTGGCGCAGATCGAGCTCATCCGGCCCAAGCTCATCGTCGCGCTCGGCCGCTTCGCCGCCCAGACGCTGCTCGCGACCGACGAGGCCATCGCCCGCCTGCGCGGCCGCGTCCACCGTTACCGGGGCGTTCCGCTCATCGTGACGTATCACCCCGCCTACCTGCTGCGCAACTTGCCCGACAAGGCGCGCGCGTGGGAGGACCTGTGCCTGGCGCGACGTACCATGAAGGGCTTGTAGGCTTTTTTGTCCGCGAAGGGCGCGAAGTCAAGTCCTGAGGCGTTCCAGATTTTCTTCGCACCCTTCGCAGACCGTTTTTTTGTTTTTTGGCTACCGATTTATGAAACTCCTGCATTCCGCACTGCGCTTCCGCGTCAATTATTTTTCCGATCTCGGCCGCCATCAGGTGGTGATCTGGATGCCGGGCGACACGCCGCCGGTCGACGCCCAGGTCGACGTCGGCCCGAAGGTCGAGCACGAGGTGCCGAACGAGGTGTTCCGCAGCGACATCGCGCCGCTGAAATTCGGACGCTTCTATCCCGCTCAGCTCCTGCATGCCGATGATGCCCCCGGACCGATGTTCCGGGTGACGAAGCTCAACGGCGAAAGTTTCGTCGCCAATTTCAGCCATCCGTTGCAGGGCCGCATCTTCAGCATCGACAGCGGCAAGAGCGACATCTCGACCGAGCCGGTCGGCAAGGTGGAGCAGCTGCTGGAGTGGAGCGGCATGGACACGCAGATGCAGACGCCGACCGACTTCGAGGGGCCGGATGCGTTCAGCCGCGAAGACGAATTTCCCGATACCGAGTTCTACGCGCTTGCCCGCAAGGTCACGCATGTCGACGCCGTATGTGCGCGCCGCATCCAGGCGCTGTACCGCACCGTGCTGCCCGAAAACGCGCGGGTGCTCGATCTGATGGCCGGTTGGCGCTCGCACCTGCCTGACACGGTGCAGTCCGCGGTGGGCCTCGGGCTCAACGCCGAGGAACTGGACGACAACCCGCAGCTTGCCGAGCGCATCGTGAAGGACATCAACGCCGACCCGAAACTGCCGTTTGCCGATGCCAGCTTCGATGCCGTCGTGTGCACGGTGTCGTTCGAATACCTGACCCAGCCGCACAAGATCGTCGCAGAGGCCAGGCGAGTGCTGAAACCGGGCGGCATGTTCGTGGTGACGCTGTCGCATCGCTACTTTCCGCCCAAGGTGATCAGGCTGTGGACCCAACTGCACCCGATGGAGCGCATGGCCTGGGTCGGCATGCTGATCAAGCAGGCCGGCTTCAAGAAGGTGGAAACCTATGTCGAGCGCGGCCTCAAGCGCCCCAAGGACGACCGCTACGCCGACACGCTCACCGAATCCGATCCGCTGTTCGCCACCTGGGGCGTGGCGCCCTGAGCGAAGGGAGCGGCCAGCCGCCATGCCGCGCACGCTGATCGGACTGATTGCCGACACTCACGGCCTGCTGCGTCCCGAAGCCGTCACGGCGCTGGAAGGCTGCGCGCACATCGTCCATGCCGGCGACATCGGCTCGCGCACCGGCGAACACCGTGGCGTGCTCGATGCGCTGACGCGCATGGCGCCGTTGACGGTGGTGCGCGGCAACAACGACCGCGCGGCCTGGACCGCGTCTCTTCCCTGCACCGCGGATATTGAATTCGACGGCGTCCGCATCCATGTCCTGCACATCCTCGGCGAGCTCGCCATCGATCCCGCGACGGCAGGGGTGAACGTCGTGGTGTCGGGGCATTCTCACCAGCCACGCGTGGAAACCCGGGATGGCGTGCTGTTCGTCAACCCGGGCAGCGCGGGACCGCGACGATTCCGGCTTCCGGTCAGCGTGGCCCGGCTATGGGTGAAAGATGGCCGCGCCGAGGCGGAGTTGGTTACACTTTCGGAGTGAGGCTGTCTTCGAATCGACCGGGTACCGACCGTCCGGGGCCAGGCGAATCACTTGAACGAGGAGCACGACATGTTGAAATGGCTGATGGTGACGTTCATGGCGCTGGCGCTGTCCGGCTGCGGTTACAACACCCTGCAATCAACCGACGAGGATATCAAGGCCACCTGGGCCGAGGTGCTCAACCAGTACCAGCGCCGCGCCGATCTGGTGCCGAACCTGGTCAACGTGGTGAAAGGTTATGCGGCGCATGAGCAGGAAGTGTTCACCTCGGTGACCGAGGCGCGCGCCCGCGTCGGTGCGATTCAGGCGACGCCGGAACTCATCAACGACGAGGCGGCGTTCCAGAAATTCATCGCCGCACAGGGCGAACTCACCGGTGCGATTTCGCGCCTGCTGCTGGTCGCGGAAAACTATCCGCAACTGAAGGCCGACGGCCTGTTCCGCGACCTGCAGGCGCAGCTCGAAGGCACCGAAAACCGCATCACCGTCGCACGCAACCGCTACATCGACGCGGTGAAGACCTACAACGTCACGGTCCGCTCCTTCCCGTCCAACCTCACCGCGATGTTGTTCGGCTACAAGACCAAGCCGAGCTTCACCGTGGAGAACGAGGCGGCGATCGCCGTGCCGCCCAAGGTCGATTTCGGCACGCCCGCACCGTCGTCCATTCCTGCGCCTGCGCCTGCTGCGCCTGCACCCGCAAGCGGCGGCGACGCATCCGGCAGCCTGTCGCACGGCTACTGATCGGGCTTGTTCATGCTGACCTGCCGGGGGCGCGCTACCCTCGGTTTTTTCCTGCTGCTGTTTGCGTGGTCCGCCTGGGCCCAGGTGGCCGTGCCCGAGCTGTCGCGCCGCGTCACCGATCTGACCGCCACGCTGAGCGCCGATCAGGTCGCCGCGTTGGAGAGCAAACTGGCTGCGTTCGAAGCGCAGGAGGGCAGCCAGATTGCGGTCCTCATGCTCCCCACCACCGGGCCGGAGGACATCGCGCAATTCGGCATCCGTGTCGCGGAGCAGTGGAAAATCGGCCGTGCCAAAGCCGATGACGGCGTCATCCTGATCGTGGCCAGGGACGACCGCACGCTGCGGCTGGAAATCGGCTACGGACTGGAAGGCGCGATCCCCGACGCCATCGCCAAGCGGGTGATCGCCGAAACCATCACCCCATACTTCCGGGCGGGTGATTTCTATGGCGGCATCGATGCGGGCGTGCAGCAACTGATGCGGCTGATCGAGGGCGAGCCCTTGCCGCCGCCCCGTACGCCGGAAAAGGGCGGCGGCGACAGCTCCTTCGTCATGCTCATCGTCGGCGGCATCGCAGCCGGTTGGCTGCTCTCCATGCTGATGAGCCGGCCGGCCGCAGGCGGGATCGCCGCGCTCGGCAGCGGAGTGGTGGGCGCGCTGCTGCTGGGGCTCACCCCGGTATTGCTGTTCATTGCGGTGTTCGTGTTCGCCGGCGTGGCCACCGGATTCCGACACGGCGGCGGCTGGTCCAGCGGGGGAGGCGGCGGATTCGGCGGAGGGGGCGGCGGCTCGTGGGGCGGGGGCGGCGGCGGATTCGGCGGCGGAGGCGCATCGGGCTCATGGTGACCAAACGACTTTTCCGGCATCTCTTCATGCCGCCATGGGCATGGCGGCGCGCGTTTCCGCAGGCCGCGCTCGCTGCGATCGAGGCGGCGGTGCGCGATTCCGAAACGCGGCACGGCGGCGAAATCCGCTTCGCCATCGAGAACAGTCTCGCTCCCACCCTGGTATGGCGCGGCATGAGCGGACGCGAGCGCGCGGTCGAGATGTTCTCCAGCCTGCGTGTGTGGGACACCGAGCACAACAGCGGCGTGCTGATCTATCTGCTGCTGGCCGACCACGACATCGAGATCGTCGCCGACCGCGGCATTGCCGCGCGCGTCGATCCGGCCGAATGGGAGCAGGTGGCGCAGACGATGGAAGCCGCGTTTCGCAACGGCCGCTTCGAACAGGGCGCGCTGGCGGGAATCGCCCGGATCAGCGATTTGCTGGCGGAATATTTCCCGCCCTCGGGGCATAATCCGGACGAACTGGAGAATCGTCCGGTGATCGTGCCGAGAGGGCGCTAACGGCGGCCGGATATCAATATAAGTAGGAGACGCAATGCAGGCTTATCTGGTGTGGTGGATTCTGGCGGCGGTGCTGGTCGGGGTGGAGCTCACCAGCGGCACCTTCTATCTGCTGGTGTATGGCGTGGCTGCAGCTGCGGCCGGACTGGCCGCGTGGGTGGGAGCCGGCATGGTGGCGCAATTGCTGACCGCGGGCGTGATCGCTGCGCTGGGCACCCTGGCGTTGCGCCACTGGAAGCGCAGTACCGCGCATCCGGAATCCTCGGTACAGGACATGGACATCGGCCAGACCGTGCAGATCGAGTCCTGGCAGGGCGACCGCGGCCAGGTCAAATACCGCGGCGCGCTGTGGGATGCCGAAGCCGAAGCGGCCGGCGTCGACAGCACGCGCCCGCTGATCATCCGCGCAGTCAGGGGCAATACGCTGGTTCTCGGCAATCAATAAGCATATCAAGGGAGAAATAGATGGACGTCGTCGCGCTGGTCATCCTCATCGTCATTGGCATCGTCGTCGCCAAGGGCATCCGCGTGGTACCGCAGCAGAACGCCTGGGTGGTCGAGCGTCTCGGCAAGTTCCATGCGGTGCTCGGTCCCGGCCTCAATCTGGTCATTCCGTTCATCGATGCCGTCGCCTACAAGCATTCGCTGAAGGAGATTCCCCTCGACGTGCCGAGCCAGGTCTGCATCACGCGCGACAACACCCAGCTCGCGGTCGACGGCATCCTCTACTTCCAGGTCACCGACCCCAAGATGGCATCCTACGGCTCGAGCGACTATATCTCGGCGGTGTCGCAGCTGGCGCAGACCACGCTGCGCTCGCTGATCGGTCGCATGGAACTCGACCGCACCTTCGAGGAACGCGAGGAGATCAACCGCGGCGTGGTGATGGCGCTGAACGAAGCTTCGACCAACTGGGGCGTCAAGGTGCTGCGCTACGAGATCAAGGACCTGACGCCGCCGAAGGAAATTCTGCACGCGATGCAGCGGCAGATCACCGCCGAGCGCGAGAAGCGCGCGCTGATCGCCTCATCCGAAGGCCGCATGCAGGAGCAGATCAACATCGCGACCGGCGAGCGCAATGCGGCGATTCAGGAGTCGGAAGGCGAGATGCAGGCGGCGATCAACGTCGCTCAGGGCGAGGCCGAGGCGATCAAGGCCATTGCGGCCGCCAATGCCGAAGCCATCGCTCGCGTCGCCCGCGCGATCGAACTGCCCGGCGGCATGCAGGCCGTGAATCTGAAGGTGGCGGAAAAATACGTCGAAGCCTTCGCCGGCATCGCCAAGACCGGTAACACCCTGATCGTGCCGTCCAACATGGCGGACATCAGCACGCTGATCGCGGGCGCGATGAGCGTGGTGAAGTCGCAGAACGCAGGGAATTAATGCACGACATCATGGCGATGTCGTAGCCAGATCGCCGTCATCACGCAGCTGATGAAGAGGCCGAACACCCAGATGATGGTGTGGATGTGCCAGTCGGCGCGCACCATCAGGGCATAGGCGCCGGTCAGAACCAGGATGCTGATGTTCTCGTTGAAATTCTGCTGGGCGATGGAGTGTCCGGCGCCCATCAGCAGGTGGCCGCGATGCTGCAGCAGCGCGTTCATCGGCACCACGAAATAGCCCGCCAGCATTCCTGCCAGCATCAACAGCAGCAGTGCGGGAAACAGGCTTTCCACCCAGATCAGCGCAATCGGCACGAAGCCCAGGATGATGCCGGCAGGCAGCACGCTGATCGCGCTTTGCAGGCGGACGAACTTGCCGGCCAGAATGGAGCCGATGGCGATGCCGAGCGCAGTGGCGGCAGTGAGCTGGGTCGCCTGATCGAGGCCGTATTTCAGGTTGAGCGCGGCCCAGGCGATGATGAGCAGCCGAAGGGTGGCACCGACGCCCCAGAACAGCGTGGTGACGGCGAGCGACACCTGGCCGAGCGGATCGCGCCACAGCAGTTTGAAGCTGTGCCAGAAGTCATGCAAGATGAACAGCGGCGACTTGCTCGGCAGTTTGTGGTCGATCGGCAGGCGCGGGATGAACAGATTGATGACGGCGGCGCCGAGATACAGGCTGGTGATGGCGACGATGGCAAATTTCGGGGCGATCAGCCGGCTGTCGAGACCGAGGCTGACCAGTATGCCTTCGGCCAGTCCGGGGTTGATCAGCGCGCCGCCGATGATGGCACCGAGCACGATGGCAGCTACCGTGGTGCCCTCCATCCAGCTGTTGGCGACGACCAGTTTTTCGGGCGGCAGCAGTTCGGTGAGGATGCCGTATTTGGCCGGCGAATACATCGCCGCGCCGATGCCGACGATGGCATAGGCCAGCAGCGGGTGCAGGCCGGCCAGCATGATCAGGCAGCCCACGAACTTGACCGTATTGGCGATCAGCATGACGCGGCCTTTGGGCAGCGCGTCGGCAAACGGTCCCACCAGCGGGGCCAGCACGATGTAGGCCACGACGAATACCGTCTGCAGCAGCGGTGAAAACCATTCGGGTGCCGAGAAGAATACGAGCAGGCCGATGGCAGCAAAAAGCAGGGCGTTGTCTGCCAATGCGGACAGAAACTGTGCCAGCAGAATGGTGTAAAACGCGCGGTTCACGGGGTGGCCAAATCAGTGGCGGCGGAAGGGGGTCATGGGACGTTGCCCGGGCGCCGTCGAAAGCCCAGCGAATACAAGGGGGTGGGAGCGGGATGGTTTCAACACGGGCGGGTTTGTGGTTGAATAAAAATCTTTTTTGACCCAGGGACGGGGATTTATGGCCGACCGCAGACTTCAAGTATTCTACACCGTCGCCAAGCAGCTCAGCTTTACCAAAGCCGCGGATATCCTGTACATGACGCAGCCTGCCGTGACCTTTCAGGTCAAGCAGCTGGAAGAGCATTTCAATACCCGTTTGTTCGAGCGCAGCCACGGCAAGATTTCGATGACGCCCGCGGGCGATCTGGTGTTGGGCTATGCCGAACGCATCCTGGCGCTGACCGGCGAGATGGAAGCGCGCGTCGGCGAACTGACGGGGCAGGTCACCGGTCCCCTGATGATCGGCGCTTCGACCACCATCGCCGAATACCAGCTGCCGCGCATCCTGGGCGAATTCAAGGAGCGTTTCCCGCAGGTGCAGGCGCGGCTGACCGTGGCCAACTCGGAAACCGTGGCGGCGAAAGTCGCCGACCATTCGCTCGATGTCGGCCTGATCGAGGCGCCCTCGCACAACCCCAATCTGACCACGCTGGCCTGCTGCGAGGATGAACTGGTGATGATCTGTTCGCCCAACCATGCGCTGTCCTCGCGGCCGAGCGTGAACGCCAGCGAGATTGCGGAGCAGCCCTATGTCTCACGCGAGCATGGCTCGGGCACGCGCGAGGTGGTGGATGATTTCTTCAAGGTCAACGGCGTCAACCCCGACGACCTGCACATCGAAATGGAACTCGGCAGCCGCGAGGCGATCAAGGGCGCAGTCGAGGCCAACCTGGGTGTCGCCATCATGTCGGCTTCCACCGTCACCAAGGAAATCCAGCTCGGCACCCTGGTCGCGGTGCCGCTGACCCCGCGGCTGACACGCGAACTGTCGATGGTCTACGCACCTGAAAAATTCCGCAGCAAGCTGCTCGACGCCTTCATCAGCTTCGTCGAAAACAAGTTCCAGCAGTGCAATGTCGACATCATTCCGTTGAAGCGTCCGCTCAAGGGACGCGGCCGCTGATGCGCGACAGCAAGCGCCTGGTATCCATTTTCAGGAGCTTGTCGGAAACCCGGCAGCAGGCCCTGCTCGACTATGCCGAGTTTCTGGCGGGCAAGGAAGGCGCCGAGACGGCCGCGGCACCGCCCGCTGAACCGCTGCCGATTCCGCGTCCCGAGCAGGAAAACGTGGTCAAGGCGATCCAGCGCCTGATGCAGACCTATCCGATGCTGGAGCGCAACCAGATTTTCCATGAGGCGTCCGCGCAGATGACGCGCCATCTGGTGCACGGCGTGGCCGCAGCCGAAGCCATCGACGAACTGGAACGGATTTTTGCGCGCCAGTATCAGCAGCACCTCGACGCGCTGAAAAAAGACCTGCAGTCGTCCTGACCGGACGCATGCTCAGTCGGGCAGCGCGCTGCCGCACTGCCAGCAACTCAGAAAATTTCCGGGATTTGCCTCGCCGCACTGCGGGCAGGCTTTTTCGTCGCGTGCCGGCGCATCGCGCAAGCCCGCCAGCGCCTCGCGCGCGAGTATCTCCTGCGCATCGTCGTCGACCCACACCTCGGGCTGCGCCTGCATGAACGGCACCTCGCCCAGCGCGCCGGCGGCGTTGGCGTTGAAAATATGGGAGACGATGCCGAGGCTGGACAGCGCATCGACGGCCAGCTGGGCGTCGAGGAGGGTGGGGGCGATGTGGACCCGTTTCATCGACGGGCGAAGCGGATTACGCCTTGCGGCGGACGCGCACGATCAGGTCGATGCCCTCGGTCACCATGCCGGCCGGCAGCGGCGGCAGGCCGGAAATCTGCACCTGTTCGGCGTCGATGTCGGACAGCCTGCCGGTATCGACTTCGTAAAGATGGTGGTGGGGACTGGTATTGGGGTCGAAGAACACCTTGCTGGGGTCGACGATGACTTCACGTACCAGGCCCTTTTCCAGGAAGAGCTTGAGCGTGTTGTAGACCGTGGCCTTGGAGGTTTCGGAGTGACGGGTGTTGACGATCGCCATCACCTGGTCGGCCGAGAGATGCTCCTGGCGCGAAAACAGCGCGTGCGCAATCTCGATCCGCTGGTGGGTCGGATTGATGTCGTGGCTGCGCAAAAGGCCGGCCATGTTGTCGCGCGTGTAGTGCATGCGCGCCATGATAAACGGCAATCTGGACTTTGTCTAATATCCGGAATGGGTATGACTGTCATCTGGAAAAGCCCGGCCGGACGCGGCGCAGTGTCAAAAAACGGTACAATTGGAGCCACCATTTGTCCCTCTTGAAGCAGGAATCCTGTGGTTACGCTCACCCGCCTTGATAGCGCGCAGCCTGATTTTCAGGCGCGCCTCGCCCGCCTGTTGCAATTCGACGACGTTGCCGATGCCGCCATCGAGCAGACGGTGGCCGCCATCCTGCATGATGTGAAAACGCGGGGCGACGCGGCGGTGCTCGAGTACACCGAGCGTTTCGACCGTCTTGCGTCGTCATCGCTGGCCGGCCTGGAACTCAATGCGGGTCAGTTGCAGGCCGCGCTCGAGCATTTGCCCGTCGATACCCGCCAGGCGCTGGAGGCCGCCGCGGATCGCGTGCGCCGCTATCACGAAAAGCAGGTCCAGGAATCCTGGACCTACACCGAAGACGACGGCACCGTGCTGGGGCAGAAGATCACCCCGCTCGACCGCGTCGGGCTGTATGTGCCGGGCGGCAAGGCCGCGTACCCCTCGTCGGTTCTGATGAACGCGATTCCGGCCAAGGTGGCCGGCGTCGGCGAGCTCATCATGGTGGTGCCAACGCCCGGCGGCGAACACAATCAACTGGTGCTGGCCGCCGCCGCGATTGCCGGGGTGGACCGCGTGTTCACCATCGGCGGCGCGCAGGCCGTGGCGGCGCTCGCCTACGGCACGCAAACCGTGCCGCAGGTCGACAAGATCGTCGGCCCCGGTAACGCCTATGTGGCGGCGGCCAAGCGTCGCGTGTTCGGCACCGTGGGCATCGACATGATCGCCGGCCCGTCCGAAATCCTGGTGATCGCCGACGGCAATACGCCGGTGGAATGGGTGGCGATGGACCTGTTCTCGCAGGCCGAGCACGACGAAATGGCGCAGTCGATCCTGCTGTCGCCCGATGCCGCCTATCTGGATGCGGTCGCGGCGGCGATCGACAAGCTGATTGCCGAGATGCCGCGCAGCGAAGTCATCCGCACTTCGCTGACCAACCGCGGCGCGCTGATCAAGACGCGCGACCTCGGCGACGCCGCGGCGATCTCCAACACCATCGCGCCGGAACACTTGGAACTCTCGGTGGCCGACCCCGATGCGCTGCTGCCGAAGCTGCGCCATGCCGGCGCGATCTTCATGGGCAAGAATACCTGCGAGGCGCTGGGCGATTACTGCGCCGGGCCGAATCACGTGCTGCCGACTTCGCGCACTGCGCGCTTCTCGTCGCCATTGGGCGTGTACGACTTCCAGAAGCGCAGCAGCCTGATCCACGTGTCGCAGGCCGGCGCGCAGACGCTGGGGCAGATTGCCGCGACGCTCGCCTACGGCGAAGGCCTGCAGGCGCACGCGCGCTCGGCCGAATATCGCCTGACCCATAAATGAGCCGCGCCAGACAATGAGTCGATTCTGGAGTGCCGTGGTGCACGGCCTGACGCCCTACGTGCCGGGCGAGCAGCCCAAGCTGGCCAATCTGGTCAAGCTCAATACCAACGAGAACCCCTACGGACCGAGCCCGAAGGTGCTTGATGCCGTGCGTGCCGAGGCTGCCGACACGCTGCGCCTGTACCCCGATCCCAACTCGGATCGCCTGCGCGCAGGCATCGCCGCCTATCACGGCGTGACGGCCGAGCAGGTGTTTGTCGGCAACGGTTCCGACGAGGTGCTGGCTCACGCCTTCATGGCATTGTTGAAGCATGAGCGGCCCATCCTGTTCCCCGACATCAGCTACAGCTTCTACCCGGTGTATTGCGGGCTGTATGAAATCGCCCACCGCACGATTCCGCTGACCGATGCGTTCGAGATCAAGGTCGACGATTACCTCGTGCCCAACGGCGGGGTGATCTTCCCCAATCCCAACGCGCCGACCGGGCGCCTGCTGGCGCTGGGCGAAATCGAACGCCTGCTGGCCGGCAACCCCGACTCGGTGGTGGTGATCGACGAGGCTTATATCGACTTCGGCGGCGAGTCGGCGGTGGGGCTGGTGGCGCGCTACCCGCAGCTGCTGGTCACCCGTACGCTGTCGAAGTCGCATGCATTGGCCGGCCTGCGCGTCGGCTACGCCATCGGCCAGCCGCATCTGGTGGAGGCGCTCAATCGGGTGAAGGACAGTTTCAATTCCTATCCGCTCGACCGCTTCGCCCAGGCCGGCGCGCTGGCTTCGATCGAGGACCGCGCCTGGTTCGAGTCCATCTGCGCCAAGGTGGTGGCCACCCGCGCCCGGCTGGTGGCTGACATGGAGCAACTGGGCTTCGAGGTGCTGCCCTCCGGTGCCAACTTCATCTTCGCGCAGCATCCGGCGCACGACGGCGCCGCGCTGGCCGCTGCGCTGCGCGAACGCAGCATCATCGTGCGGCATTTCAGGAATCCGGCCCGCATCGCGCCGTTTTTGCGCATCACCATCGGAACCGATGCGCAATGCGATGCGTTGCTTGCCGCATTGAAAGCCATTGTGGCCTGCTAGAATTCCCCTACAGTCTTATTTCCCGACGCCATGCGTACCGCCCAAGTCACTCGCAATACCCTTGAGACCCAGATCACGGTCAGCCTCAACCTCGACGGCGCCGGCATTGCCAGGCTTGCCACCGGCGTGCCCTTCCTCGATCACATGCTCGACCAGATAGCGCGCCACGGCCTGATCGACCTCGACATCGAGGCCCGCGGAGACCTGCATATCGACGCCCACCACACCGTTGAAGATACCGGTATCACGCTGGGCCAGGCCTTCGCGCAGGCGCTCGGCGACAAGAAGGGCATCCGCCGCTACGGCCATGCCTACGTGCCGCTCGACGAAGCCCTGTCGCGGGTCGTGATCGACCTGTCCGGACGCCCTGGTCTCGAGTATCACGTCGATTACACCCGTGCGCGCATCGGCGAGTTCGACGTCGACCTCTTTCTCGAATTCTTTCGCGGCTTCATCAACCATGCCGGGGTGACGCTGCATATCGACAACCTGCGCGGCATCAACGCACACCACCAGGCGGAGACGATCTTCAAGGCCTTCGGCCGCGCGCTGCGCATGGCGGTGGAACCGGATGCGCGCATGGGCGATGTGCTGCCGTCGACGAAAGGTGCGTTATGAGCGCATCGCAAATTGAGGTGACTGCGCTGTGAGTGTCGACATCGCTGTCATCGACTACGGCATGGGCAATCTGCGTTCGGTGTCCAAGGCCATCGAACACGTTGCACCGGCGGCGAACGTGGTGGTTACCTCCGACCCGGCTGTCATTGCCGAAGCCGGCCGCGTGGTGTTTCCGGGGCAGGGCGCGGCGCCCGACTGCATGCGCGAAATTGACGCGCGCGGCTTGCGCCAGGTGATCATCGACGCGGCTCACAGCAAGCCCTTCCTCGGCATCTGCATGGGCATGCAGGTACTGTTCGAACACAGCGAAGAGGGCGACACCGCCTGCCTCGGCATCCTGCCCGGCACGGTGCAGCATTTCCCGCACGAAGCGATGGTCGACGCGGCTGGCGACAAGCTCAAGGTGCCGCACATGGGCTGGAACAACGTTCACCAGGCGATGCCGCATCCGCTGTGGGTGGGAATCGAGGAGGGCGCGCGCTTCTACTTCGTTCACAGCTATTTCGTGCAGCCGACCACGCCTGACGTGATCGCCGGGTTCTCGCATTACCCTTTCCCGTTCACCTGCGCGGTGGCGACGGGGAATATCTTTGCGGTCCAGTTTCATCCGGAAAAGAGCCAGAACGACGGTTTGACGCTGCTGGGCAATTTTGTAACCTGGAATCCGGGTGCGAGCGAGAGCGCCTGCGATATGTCCGGCGCTGCCTGCGCCTAATTTTTCTTTCTAGTACGACCCTGCTGATCAGCCATGTTAATTATCCCTGCGATCGACCTTAAAGACGGCCACTGCGTGCGTTTGGAACAAGGCGAAATGGACCGCGCCACCGTGTTTTCCGAGGATCCGGCCGCCATGGCCCGTCACTGGAAGGAGCTGGGCGCGCGGCGCCTGCATCTGGTCGACCTCAACGGCGCGTTTGCCGGCAAGCCGGTCAACGACGCGGCGATCCGCTCCATCGTCGATGCGGTGGGCGATGACATGCCGGTGCAGCTCGGCGGCGGCATCCGCGACCTCGCCACCATCGAGCGCTATCTCGACGACGGCGTGCGCTACGTCATCATCGGCACCGCGGCGGTAAAGAACCCCGGCTTCCTGCACGAGGCCTGCGATGCCTTCCCAGGCCACGTGATGGTCGGGCTCGACGCCAAGGACGGCAAGATCGCTGTCGAGGGCTGGTCCAAGATCACCGGCCACGACGTCATCGACCTGGCCAAGCGCTTCGAGGGCTACGGCGTCGAGGCCATCATCTACACCGACATCGGCCGCGACGGCATGCTGACCGGGGTGAATGTGGATGCCACCCAGCGTCTGGCGCAGGCGCTGTCGATTCCCGTCATCGCCAGCGGCGGCGTCACCAATCTCGACGACGTCAAGGCGCTGTCCGCCGTTGCCAAGGACGGCATCATCGGTGCGATCACCGGGCGTGCGATCTACCAGGGCACGCTCGATTTCGTCGAGGCGCAGAAGCTTGCCGACGAACTGGCGGGCGGCGTGTTCGGCGTTTAACCCCTCATGCTGGCAAAACGCATCATTCCCTGTCTCGACGTCACCCATGGTCGCGTGGTCAAGGGCGTCAATTTTGTCGAACTGAAGGACGCCGGCGACCCGGTTGAAATCGCGCGCCGCTACAACGAGGCGGGCGCGGACGAATTGACCTTCCTCGACATCACCGCGTCGTCCGACGAGCGCGACCTGATCCTGCACATCATCGAAGCCGTGGCTACCGAGGTCTTCATCCCGCTGACGGTCGGTGGCGGCGTGCGCGAAGTCGGAGATGTGCAGCGCCTGCTCAACGCCGGGGCCGACAAGGTCAGCATCAACACCTCGGCGGTCGTCAACCCGCAGCTGGTGAAGGATGCTTCCGACCGTTACGGCAGCCAGTGCATCGTCGTGGCGATCGATTCCAAGCGGGTGGGCGACCACTGGGAAGTCTTCACCCACGGCGGCCGCAAGGCCACCGGGCTCGACGCCGTCGAGTGGGCGAAGAAAATGGAAAGCCTGGGTGCGGGCGAACTGCTGCTCACCTCGATGGACCGCGACGGTACCAAGAGCGGATTCGACCTCGAACTGACCCGCGCGATTTCCGACGCGGTCGACATCCCCATCATCGCCAGCGGCGGTGTCGGCAACCTGCAGCATCTGGTCGACGGCGTGAAGGAGGGCCGCGCCGATGCGGTGCTGGCGGCGAGCATTTTCCACTTCGGCGAATACGGCATCGACGAGGCCAAGAAGTACATGAAGCAGCACGGCATCGAGGTCAGGCTGTGAGCGGCTGGCTCGACGCCGTGAAGTGGGACGCGCAGGGCCTGGTGCCGGCG
Organism: Thiobacillus sp.; assembly: GCA_018262815.1. GTDB lineage: Bacteria > Pseudomonadota > Gammaproteobacteria > Burkholderiales > Thiobacillaceae > Thiobacillus. The sequence continues at coordinate 9,410 of JADFDN010000034.1, read as the reverse complement.
ATCGCCCAGGATGCGGCCAGCGGCGAGATCCTGATGGTGGCGTGGATGAACCGCGAGGCGCTCGAGGAAACCGCGCGCACCGGTCGCGGCGTGTACTTCTCGCGCTCGCGCAACAAACTGTGGCGCAAGGGCGAGGAATCCGGCCACGTGCAGCATGTCAGCGAAATCCGCCTCGACTGCGACAACGACGTGGTGTTGCTGAAGATTGAACAGGTGGGCGGTATTGCCTGTCATACCGGACGGCGCTCCTGTTTCTTCCGGAAACTGGACAATGGGGACTGGGTGACGACCGCGCCGGTGCTGAAGAACCCCGACGAGATATACAAATGAGCGACATCCTCGACCGCCTCGCCGAAACGCTGGAATCGCGCAAGCAGGCGTCGCCCGACAGTTCCTATGTGGCCCGGCTGTATGCCAAGGGCACCGACGCCATCCTGAAAAAGATCGGCGAGGAAGCGACCGAAACCGTGATGGCAGCGAAGGACGACCAGGCCGAAAAGATCATCTACGAAGTCGCCGATTTGTGGTTTCATACCCTGGTGCTGCTGGCGCACAAGGGCCTGAAGCCGGCGGACGTGCTGAACGAGCTGGCGCGCCGCGAAGGCCTGTCAGGGCTGGCTGAAAAGGCGAATCGATATGAGTGACTGCATCTTCTGCAAGATCGTTGCCGGCGAGATCCCGAGCAGCAAGGTCTACGAAGACGACGAGGTGCTGGCGTTTCACGACATCCATCCGTTTGCGCGGGTGCATTTCCTGATCATTCCCAAGCAGCACGTCGCTTCGCTGGCCGACTGTGGCGCGGAGCACGAGCGCTTGCTCGGCAGGATGTTGCTGCTGGCGCCGCGGCTGGCGAAGGAGCAGGGCTTGGAGGCCGGCTTCAAGACGCTGATCAACACCGGCCGTGGCGGCGGTCAGGAAGTGTTCCATATTCACATTCACGTATTTGGCGGGGGCGATCCCGTCAAGCGCGGTTAAACCAAAAGGAGAAATACCATGGGTAGCTTTAGCATCTGGCATTGGCTGATCGTTCTGGTCGTCGTGCTGCTGATTTTCGGCACCAAGAAGCTGCGCAACATCGGTAGCGATCTGGGCGGCGCAGTCAAGGGCTTCAAGGAAGGCATGAAGGAAGAGGCACCGAAGATCGGCGACAAGAACGAACAGGGCGGCCACACCATCGACGCCGAAGTGAAGGACAAGCAGCAGAGCTGAGATTCAAGTTGCAAGATGCACGTTACAAGGGTTTTTACCTTGAAACGTGCGACTTGAACCTTGTACCTGATCCATGTTCGACATCGGCTTTACAGAACTCATCGTCATCGGCGTGGTGGCGCTGATCGTCATCGGCCCGGAGCGCCTGCCCAAGGTGGCGCGTACGGCCGGGCACCTGTACGGCCGCATGCAGCGCTACGTCTCGTCCGTGAAATCGGACATCAGCCAGGAAATGCAGCTGGATGAAATGCGCCGGGTCGGGCAGAGCTTCAAGGAGTCGATCGAGTCGGTGTCATCCGATGTTCAGCAGCAGGCGACGGTGGTCGACGACTATCTGCGCAGCGAGGCGGACAGCGTCAACAAGGTGGTGTCGGCAATGGCCGCGACCGAGGGGGAGCGCCCTGCCAGCGAGCCGGCGGTGAAGCGAAGCGAATCTCCCGCGACGCCGCAACAGAGCCTGCCGCTCGACGAACCTGACCAGAATGCCCAGGCACTCGCGCCCTCTGCCGTGGTGGAAACCGCACACGGCGATTCTGGCGGAAAAACCTCATGAGCCACACCGAAGACACCTTTATCTCGCATCTCATCGAAATGCGGGATCGCTTGCTGCGTGCGGTGATCGCAGTGGTGGTGATCTTTATTTGCCTGTTTCCCTGGGCGCAGGATCTCTACGCACTGCTGGCCAAACCGATGCTCGCTTCCCTGCCGCAGGGCGGGCAGATGATCGCCACCGAGGTCACCACGCCGTTCTTCGTGCCGATCAAGGTCACGATGATGACCGCCTTCCTGCTGGCCATGCCGTGGGTGTTCTATCAGGCTTGGGCGTTTGTGGCCCCCGGCCTCTATCAGCACGAAAAGCGCCTCGGCGTGCCGCTGGTGATCGCCAGCGTGATTCTGTTCCTGCTGGGGATGGCGTTCGCCTACTTCCTGGTGTTTCCCGTCGTGTTCGGCTTCATCGTCGGCGTGGCGCCCGAAGGCGTGGCCGTGATGACCGACATCGGCAAGTACCTCGATTTCGTGATGACGCTGTTCATGGCCTTCGGCATCACGTTCGAGGTTCCGGTCGCAGTGGTGCTGCTGGTCAAGATGGGTATGGTGTCGGTGGCCAAGCTGCGCGAGATCCGTCCCTACGTCATTGTCGGGGCGTTCGTCATCGGGGCGATCTTTACGCCGCCCGATGTGATTTCGCAGTTCATGCTCGCTGTCCCGATGTGGCTGCTGTACGAACTGGGTATCCTCGTCGCGGCGATGATCACCCGGCCCCAGCCCGAAGCCGAGGCGGATTACACGCCGATGTCGGAGGTGGAGATGGACGCCGAACTCGACCGCATCGAATCCGGCCAGGCAGAATCCGAGCCGCGTGAATTGAAGTAATGCACCTGGGTGGTGCGCAATGCACCATCATGCACCAGTGTGGTGCCATCCATGCAGGGCTGGCGGACAGATTTCATTACAAATCATCGGCATACCTAACAGGAACGCGGCTTGCTTGTTCCACCCGGCAATCAATCGGGAGCCGGCATGGAAACGTTGAAATCAGGTAGTGATGTGTTGTTCGTGTTGCTGGGCGGCATCATGGTGCTGGCCATGCATGCCGGGTTCGCCTTTCTCGAGCTCGGCACGGTGCGCAAGAAGAACCAGGTCAACGCGCTGGTCAAGATCCTCACCGATTTCTCGGTTTCCACCATTGCCTATTTCTTCATCGGCTACAGCATCGCCTACGGCGTCAGCTTCTTTTCCAGCGCCGAGGTGCTGTCGGCCAGGAACGGCTACGACCTGGTCAAGTTCTTTTTCCTGCTGACCTTTGCCGCGGCGATTCCGGCCATCGTGTCGGGCGGCATCGCCGAGCGCGCCCGCTTCAATCCGCAGCTGGCCGCCACGTTCGCGCTGGTCGGGCTGGTGTATCCGTTTTACGAAGGCATCGTCTGGAACGGCAACTACGGCATCCAGGACTGGCTGGCGGCGACGACCGGAGCGAAATTCCACGATTTTGCCGGGTCGGTCGTGGTGCACGCCGTCGGCGGCTGGATTGCGTTACCTGCGGTGCTGCTGCTGGGCGCGCGACGCGGGCGCTACACCAAGGACGGCATGATCTCGGCGCATCCGCCGTCCAATATCCCTTTTCTCGCGCTCGGGGCGTGGATCCTGACGGTGGGCTGGTTCGGCTTCAACGTGATGTCTGCGCAGATGATCGAGGCGGTATCCGGCCTGGTGGCGGTGAATTCGCTGATGGCGATGGTGGGCGGTACGCTGGCGGCGCTGGTGATCGGTCGCAACGACCCCGGCTTCATTCACAACGGGCCGCTGGCCGGCCTGGTGGCAGTCTGTGCGGGATCGGACCTGATGCATCCGCTCGGAGCGCTGGCCACCGGTGCGGTTGCCGGCGCGCTGTTCGTGTGGATGTTCATGGTGACGCAGAACAAATGGAAGATCGACGACGTCCTCGGCGTATGGCCGCTGCACGGCCTGTGCGGCGCGTGGGGCGGCATCGCTGCCGGCATTTTCGGCGCCGAGGCGCTGGGCGGCATCGGTGGAGTCAGCCTGGCCGCACAGGTGGTCGGGACGCTGGGCGGGATCGTAGTGGCCGCACTTGGCAGTCTGCTGGTCTACAGCATCCTGAAGCAGGCGATCGGCCTGCGCCTCGATGCCGAGGAGGAATTCAACGGCGCCGACCTCAGCATCCACAAGGTATCGGCAACGGCCGAACGCGAGACCAACTGGTAGCCGCTAGCTTTTTTGCTGTTGCCGCAGATGATTGCGGCGTTCGATGCGCAATTGTTCGAGCTGGCGGTCGATTTGCACCACGTCGGGATGCCGGCGGGTGTACTTCAGCAGCAGTTCGGTGCGCCGGATGCGCAGTTCGACCTGTTTTTTGTCGAGGCCGGCAAGGTAGGGGTCTGACTCAGGCGGCGGTTCTTGCGCTGCGGGGGCAGGGCTGGACACGCGCGGAGCGGAAGTGTCCGGTGGACCGCTTGCCGGCGGGGCGCTGACGATCGGCGGAACGGCGGGGAGCGCATCCTGCTGGGGCGACGGCAGGAAATACTCGATGACGATGATGCCGATTCCGATCAGCAGAAATACGCCGACCGGTGTGCCGAACGCCAGCAGCGGAAGCACGGGCGAAACGCGGTTGGGTGGCGGTGGTACCGGCGCGGAAGGCCGCGGAGCAGCTGGAATCAGCGCATGCAGCGCGTTGACCAGGGCGCGTGCATCGGGACGGTTGTCCGGACTCTTATCCAGCATGCGCGTCAGCAGGCTCGACAGTCCGGCGGGCAGGTTGGGGCGCAGGGACGCGGCGGGTACCGAAGTTTCGTTGATCACGCGGTACACGATGGCGGGCAGGCTGGCGCCGTCGAAGGCATAGTGCCCGGTGAGCATTTCGTACAGCACGGCGCCGAGCGAGAAAATATCGGAACGACCATCGATCTCGCGTCCCATGGCCTGTTCCGGCGACATGTAGCGCGGCGACCCGAGCATCTGCCCGGTCTGGGTGCGGTCGCTGTTGACCAGGTGGGCAATGCCGAAGTCGGTGAGCTTGACGCGTCCGCGCCGCCCGGTGATGACGACGTTGGCGGGTTTGATGTCGCGGTGGATGACGCCGTGCTCGTGTGCAAACGCCAGCGCCTCGGCCATTTGCGTAGCGGTGTCGAGCGCCAGATCAAGCGGAATCGGGCCTTTGTTCATCAGGTCGCGCAGCGTCGCACCGGACAAATACTCCATGGCGATATAGGCGAGCCCGTCGGCCTCGCCCACGTCATAGATGGTTACGATGTTGGGGTGCGACAGGCGTCCGGCGCTCTGCGCCTCGCGCAGGAAACGCGATTCCGCATCGGCGCCTTCCTGTCGCAGTTCGCTGAGCGAAACGGTCTTGATGGCGACCGTTCGTTCGATCAGGGGGTCGCGCGCCCGGTACACCGTCCCCATCGCCCCCTGGCCGATTTCATCGAGGACTTCGTAGCGGCCGATTTTCATGCTGCCGACTTCCACGAAAGCGTAAGCGTCAGGGTTGACATTCCACGATCTGGCCTTGAACTGCCCGGCTGTCTTCGCCCAGCAGATAGAGGTACCACGGCATCAGCGCGTCCGTGTCGGGCACGGTTTCGGGCGAAAGGCCGGGATGGGTGCGCGAGCGCAGGGTGGTTGCGACCGGACCGGGAATCAGGGTGTTGATGCGCAGGTTCTTCTCGGCACCGAGTTCATCGGCCCAGATGCGGGTGAGCGTTTCCAGCCCCGATTTCGCCACGGCATAGCCACCCCAGTACGCGCTGGGTTGATGGCCATGCGTTTCTCCGGTGAACACCACCGAGGCGTCTGCGGATTGTTGCAGCAGCGGCAGACAGGCGCGGGTGAGCGCAAACGGCGCGATGAGATTGACCCGCATCAGGGCCTGCCATTGCTCGAGAGTTTGCAGATGAAGCGGGGTGAGGCTGTAGAACTGGTGCGCACTGTGCAGCAGTCCGTCGAGCCGCTTCAGGTGGTGCGCGATGGTGCCGGCCAGGGTTTCCAGGCTGCGGTCGTCGGCCGCGCCCAGGTCGTAGGGGAACATTGCCGGCTCGGGGCCGCCGGCGGCGACGATTTCGTCGTATACCGCTTCGAGCTTGGCCTCGTTGCGCGCCAGCAGCGCCACGGTGGCGCCGTGGCGCGCAAAGGACAGACTGGCGGCGCGACCCAGACCGGAACTGGCACCGGTGACGAGGATGACGCGGCCTGCAAGCAGGTCAGGACGGGGGGAATAATCTTTCATAACTGTTCGAGTAAAGCGCGGGCCGATTGTACTCCGCTCCGCGTTGCGCTTTCGAGCGTGGCCGGGTAGGGCCCCGCAGTGTAATCGCCTGCCAGGAATATGCGCGGGTGCGCGGTGCGGGTCGCGGGCCGCCTCATCCCGGGTGTGCAGGCATAGGTGGCCTGCTTTTCGACGATGCGTTTTCGCCAGCGGGCGGCGCCCGGTTGAACGACGCGCTGCAGCTGGGTCTCGGCCTGCTCCAGCCAGTCCGCCGGCAGATTCGCTGCGGCGCTGGCCACGAACGCCAGCAAGCCAGTCTGGCCATGGCTTTGCCCGCGGTCGAACACAAACTGCGCGGGCCCGCCTGCCAGCGCAAGCAGAGGCCTGGGCAAGCGAAAGCGATCATCGTACTGCACGTAGCCGGTGGCGATGGGTTGATAGTCATAGTTCGCGACCGTGCGGGCCACCGCTTCCAGTGCGGGGACCTGCGCCGCCAGTGCGGGCAGGTGCTGCGGAGCGACGGCAAGAATGACATGGCTGTATGCGGCCGATCCGTCGCGCGTACCGAGCGCCACGACATCCGCTGTGGCATCGAGCGTGGCCACCCGGCTGGCCAGACGCGTTTCCCCGCCCAGTTCGACCAGGCGTGCCGCGGCCGGCGCGGGAAACAGCGCGGTGAGGTCGCGGCGTGGCAGCAACAGGTCGCTGTGATTGCTCCGGCCGCCGAACGCTGCGCGGATCACGTCGCGAAAGACCTGTGCGCTGGCGATTTCGGGGGGGGTGTTGAGGGCGGACACGCACAGCGGATGCCACAGCAGGCGGTTGAGCTTGTCCGGCTGATTGCGGGTGAGCTGGCTGACGCTCAGATGATCCGGCGACGCCGCGTCGTTCAGCTGGGCGCGCGCCCAGCGTGCGGCGGCCAGCTTGTCGCCCCAACCGAGTCCGTGTGCGCCGAGCAGCCCTGCCAGCAAATTTAGCGGCGCCGGCAGACGGGGGCAGGCAAGACGGAAGTCGGGCGGCTGCTCCAGGGTGAGCGGAAGGCGCCACAAGCCATCGGACGCTGCGGCGGGACGCAGGCGATCGATCAGCTGCAGCGTCTGTTCGTAGGCGCCGAGCAGGATGTGCTGGCCATTGTCGAGCAACAGGCCGTCAAGCTCTACCGCGCGTGCGCGTCCGCCCAGCGTGCGGCCAGCCTCGTACAGGGTGACGGCCACACCGGCTTCGGCCAGCGTCAGTGCGGCGGCGCAGCCGGCCCAGCCGCCGCCGACCACGGCGACCCTGGGCGTGTTCGACACGACTTTCACGGAAACAGCCAGGTCTTGCTGGCCAGCCACAGCTTGCGCAAAGGCGTGAGCGAAACCCGGGCGTGCAAAACGGGAAAGTCGGCATGCCGGATTTCATCCAGCAGGGTGCGGTAAATCGCCGCCATCACCAGGCCTGGGCGTTGTGCGCGGCGCGCGTGCGCGGGCAGGGCGGCGAGCGCGTTGTCGTAATGCGCGATCGCCCGTTCGTACTGGAATTGCATCAGCGCCTGGAATGCGGGCGTGTCGCGGGCATTGAGTAGGTCGACCGCAGCGACGCCGAAGCGCGCCAGTTCGTCCTGCGGCAGATAGATGCGGCCGCGCCGTGCATCCTCGCCGACGTCGCGGATGATGTTGGTTAGCTGGAACGCGAGGCCGAGTTCGTGCGCGTAGCGGCGGATGTCGCGATCGTCATCGCTGCGCGGTCCGCCGAAAATCGCGGCCGCCACTTCGCCCACCACACCGGCGACGCGGTAGCAGTACAGATTGAGCGATTTGAAGTCGGGATAGCGGGTATGGTCGAGATCCATCGCCATGCCGTCGACGATTTCTAGCAGCAGGGCAGCCGGCACGTGGCGTCCCTGTACGGTATCGGACAGCGCGCGGGTCGCCGGGTGTTGTGGCGATCCGGCCGCAAACCGCGCGATTTCCTCGCGCCACCAGTCGAGCTTGGCTTCGGCGACCTGCCGCTCGTGACACTCGTCCACCACGTCGTCGAGTTCGCGGCACAGCGCGTAGAACGCGGTGATCGCGCGGCGCGTGTCCTGCGGCAGGAAGACGAAGCTGTAATAGAAACTTGAGCCGCTTGCGGCAGCGCGTTCCTGGCAATACTGGTGGGCATCCATGTCAGTGAAGGCTGCGCGCGAGCATGACGACCCAGTCCTTTTTGGTCAGCACCGGGCGATTGTGGAACACGCAGCCGGGGTCGGCGTGCAGCTTGCGCAGGATGGTCTCGCCGCCACGGATGGTGACGCGCAGCTCGAGGCCGATGCGACCCTTCAGCGTGCGGCCGAGCGGCGCGCCGGCCTGCAATAATTTGCGGGCGCGTTCGATCTGCTTGTGCATCATCATGTGCCATAGGCCGCGGGTGTCGCCGTCTGCAATCTGCGTTTCGCTGACGTGATGCGCGGCGAGTTCGTCCTGCGGCAGATAGATGCGGTCCTTGCTGTAATCCACGGCGATGTCCTGCAGGAAGTTGATCAGTTGCAGGCTGCTGCAGATCGCATCGGAATAGGCCAGATGGCGCGCATCGTGATCGCCGTACAGATGCAGCATCAAACGCCCCACCGGGTTGGCCGAGCGGCGGCAGTAGTCCATGACTTCGCCGAAGCTGGCGTAGCGCTTTTTTTCCACGTCCTGCGCGAAAGCCGACAGCAGGTCGCGAAACGGCGCGAGCGGAATGGCGTAGTCGCGAATTGCGGCAGCCAGCGGGCCGAACACCGCATCGGTCGGTAGGTCGCCGCGCTCGATGCGATCCAGTGCGGCATGATAGGCCGCCAGTTGCGCCAGCCGCTCGTCCGGCGGCGCATCGCCTTCATCGGCGATATCGTCTGCGGAGCGGGCAAAACGATAGATGGCCTCGACCGGGCGGCGCAGCCGTTTGGGCAGCAGCCAGGACGCGACAGGAAAATTTTCGTAGTGATCGACCGGCACCGGCAACAAAAAGCGGAATGGGAATAAAGACTTAGGCGGGATGCCGGTTTGGCTTGGGTGACAGCATCGTATTGATTATATTACACTTATCGGTCGATAGTTTTGCGGCCACGCCGCGAGAGTGGCGGAATTGGTAGACGCACTGGATTTAGGTTCCAGCGCCGCAAGGCGTGGGGGTTCGAGTCCCCCCTTTCGCACCATCGGTTTTTTGCCTTACACCCATCCTCAAATCAGCCAGGAAGTATTTTGATGCAAGCAAATCTTGAAGTTCTCGAAGGACTGGTCCGCCGCCTGGATATCAGCGTGCCCATGGATCAGCTGGAATCCGAAGTGCAGAGCCGTCTCAAGCGCCTGGCACGCAACGTCAAGATGGCCGGGTTCCGCCCCGGCAAGGCGCCCTTGAGCGCCGTGGCGCGCCAGCATGGTCCTGGCGTGCGCCAGGAAGTGCTTGGAGAAACGCTGCAGAGCCGTTTCGGCGAGGCCGTCCAGGCCCATCAACTGAAGATCGCGGGCTACCCGCGCTT
>JADFDN010000033.1 GCA_018262815.1 Thiobacillus sp. | reverse complement strand
GATGCGGCGCTGCTCGCGTGCGAAGTGACCCGGATTGCCGATCACGCGGTCGTCGAAGCGTGCGCCGACGGCCAGCAGCACGTCGCAGTGCTGCATCGCCATGTTGGCCTCGTAGGTGCCGTGCATGCCGAGCATGCCGAGGTTCTGGCGGTCGGTGGCAGGATAGCCGCCCAGGCCCATCAGCGTGTTGGTGACGGGAAAGCCCAGCAGGCGGGCGAGTTCGACCAGCTGCGCCGAGGCATCGCCCAGCACCACGCCGCCGCCGGCATAGACCATCGGACGCCTGGCTTCGAGCAGCATCTGCACCGCCCGCTTCAGCTGGCCGCTATGGCCCTTGACCACCGGATTGTAGGAACGCATCTCGACCGTGGCCGGGTATTCGAAGTCGGTGACGTGATAGGTGACATCCTTCGGCACGTCGACGACGACCGGGCCGGGACGGCCGGTGGCGGCGATGATGAAGGCCTTCTTCATCGTGGCCGCCAGATCCCTGACGTCCTTGACCAGGAAGTTGTGCTTGACGCACGGGCGCGTGATGCCGACGGTGTCGACTTCCTGGAAGGCATCCAGGCCGATCGCCGGCGTCGGCACCTGGCCGGTGACGACGACGATGGGAATGGAGTCCATGTAGGCGGTGGCGATGCCGGTCACCGCATTGGTCACGCCCGGGCCGGAGGTGACCAGCGCCACGCCGACGCGGCCGGTGGCGCGGGCGTAGGCGTCGGCGGCGTGCACCGCGGCCTGCTCGTGGCGCACCAGCACATGCTTGAACTTGTTCTGCTTGAAGATCTCGTCGTAAATGTTGAGCACGGCCCCGCCGGGATAGCCGAACACAAACTCGACCCCCTCTTCGGCCAGACAACGTACTACGATCTCTGCGCCCGTGGCTTCCATAAACTGGCAATAAATCAATTCGTTGGTGGACCTGCGAGAGTAATCGTTTTGCCCTGTTTCGGTCAAGAAATCATGGCAAAACGGCCCTTCACACCGCTATTTGACCCCCTCGACACGCGCCGAGACACAAAAAAGCGGCCTGCAGGCATGAAAAACCCCTCCGCGCAGGGAGGGGTTTTTCATGCCGGGGCGAGGTTCCGGCCTGCGCCGGGCCGACCGGTCGATTATTCGTGCGCGGCCTCGCCCAGCGCCTGCAGGATTTCATTCAGCGAACCCTGCGCGCTCTCGAACATGCACACCATGTTGCCCACGCTGCACACCGTCTTCATGTCGCCCTGGACGATCCAGCCCTGCGAGGGCGACCAGCCCCGCATCTGCGAAAACAGGGAGAAGACATCGGTATTGCCGGAGACCATGCGGCGATACCACTGGGCAAACTTGGCCAGACGTTCCATCTGGTCCTGCGGCAGGATGCCCTGCGCCTCCATCAGCACGCCGTCGTCGCGAAAGCGGCAGACGGCCGTCACGCCATCGAGCACCAGGATTTTTCTCAGCGGCATATGCGTTCCTCAGGCAGCCTGCAGGGCATTGAAGGTGGCTTCGTAGTCGGCGTCGCGGTTCTTGACGACCACGCCGCAATTGCCGTCCACCACCACCGACCATTCCAGGCCGACCATCGAGAACCCCTTGAGCGGCTGGAACCCGCTCTGCCCGGTCAGCGCTTCCCAGCCGCGTGCCTCCATGCTGGCGATGGCCTGATTGGCGACGCACGAATGGGCCAGCAGATCCAGCACCTGCGGCGTCAGTTCGGTGCCTTCGCGCAGCACATGCGATTGCAGGTCGCCCTTGTCGCTGTAGGTAAACGCCGCCAGCGCGCCCGGCAAGTCCATCATTTTTTGCAGATCCATTCTCGCTCCCCCCTGTTGGGCATCAAATTCAGTACAAGGCTTCCTTGGTGTCGCCGCCGAGCCTGGCATACAGGTTGACCAGCAGGTCATCCTGCACGTCGCCGACCTTGGCGCGCATGATGGTCATGACGTCGTTGAGCAACTCGTCACGGTTTTCGATGAAGGCAAAATAATTTCCCACCGCGCAGATGGTGATCTGGCTGCCGCGCACGATCCAGCCCTGCACCGGGCGGCAGCCGATGTTCTCGGCAAAGGAATCGAAGATTTCGGACTGCATGTTGACCGACAGCGTGTTGGCACGGCACAGGATCGACGCCATGCGGGCAAATTCGTCGGTGAGCGCGCCCTCGTAGGAGAAGCGGTCGCCACGGTATGCATACTCGCCGGCTGCGACCACGCCAGGAATCGCCATGAGTTGCTTTACGATATGCATCGAGCCCCCTCCTTGATTTTGCTTATGGTTGCAGCGCGCTGTGGCAAAGTGTCGCGCCAGACCGCAATATAGAGCCACCATGCAAGACAACGCAATAGCCCCCGCTTCCGCCCCTTTTCTGGCGCGCATCGCCGCCATGATCTACGAATCGCTGCTCGTGATCGCAGTGGTGTTCGTCGCCTCGTTCATCATCATTCCGGTGGTCGGCGAGATGCAAGCGCCGTGGCAGCGGCATCTGTTTCAGGTCTATATCCTGGGCATCCTGTTCGCCTATTTCAGCGCATTCTGGCTGCGCAGCGGCCAGACGCTGGCGATGAAAACCTGGCGCATCCGCCTGGTTCAGCAGAACGGCGACCGGCTGACGTTGAGGCAGGCCGTGCTGCGTTTTGTCCTCGCCCTCATCGGCCTGCTGCTGGCGGGCGCCGGATTCTGGTGGGCGCTGGTCGACCGCGATCGCCAGTTCCTGCACGACCGCATCGTCGGCACGCGGCTGGTACGCGTACCGCGCAAGGCATGAACTGGCGCGAACACCTGCGGACACGCCTGCTGGACCTCCGGCCGGAGAGCGTCTGCGCACTCGATGCCGCGGCCGTGCAACTGGCCGGCGACGTACTGCCCGGCACGCCGATCCGTCCGCCGGATCCCCGGCCGGATTCGCCCTGCGCGCTGGCGCTGGGAATCGATGCGCTGAAGGGTCTCGACGCGGTGCAGGCCGAGCAGCTGATCAGCCGGACGCGCCTCTACCTTGCCCCGCGCATCCTGCTCGCCGTGCCCTCCGGCTGCGTGCTGGACGAGGCGATGTTCCGCGCACTCGGCTTCAGCCTGGATGCAACCGATGCGGCGGCCGGCCTGCGCATCCATTACTACGACCTCGACACCTACAAGACGGTGCCGGACTGGCTCAACGCCCGGTTCTGGGCCAACCCGGAACGCTGGGAACCCTGAACGACGGCGGTCCGCCACGCGCCCGGGCAGAGTCGCGGACCCGGGTTCAGGAGGGTTCGGCGTTGTCCAGAAGGCGCGCATAGGCCAGCCGCAACGCCGAATAGGCCGCCAGCACATGCGCGTATTCGATCACGCAGGGCAGGGCCGACACATAACCGTGTTCCTTGATCAGGTAATCGACCGCACCCAGACTCATGGCCTGGGCTGCCGCGGCCTCGTCGCCGCGCCCGGTAATGACGATGCAGGGAAAGGGGTAGCGGGACTTCAGGACTTCCAGCAGTTCCAGTCCCGACATCCCCGGCAGGCGCAAATCCAGCAGCGCGACATCGGCATGATGTCCCGCCTCGGCCAGCCAGGCCAGTGCGGCATCGCCATCCGGCTGCACCACCAGCTCGAGATAGGGCGCGCGGCGCTCGAAATAGCGGCACGTCAGCTCGATGTCGTCCGGGTTCGCCTCGACGTAGAGCACGGTCAGGACCGTGTCCGGACGCGTCTTCTCGCGCCACCGTCCCTGCGCACGCATCAGGCGCTCGCCCAGCTGTTCCAGGTAGTCGCCGCGTTTGGGAAGGTAATCCTGCGCGCCGGCCTTGAGAAACCGGACCACGCTGGCCTCATCGCCCGCGCCGGCGACCACCACCACGGCCACGTCGAGATTGCGCCGCCGCACGTGCAGCAGCACGTCCAGCCCGCAGCCGTCCTGCAGCCACATGTCGAGCAGCAGGACATCGTAATGCTGACTGGCGAGCTTGCCCATTGCATCCTGAACGCCTCCGGCTGTGTCCCATTTCAGATCGGGAACCTGCTTCAGCAAGGCACGCCGGGTAAGGTCGCGATCGAATGGATTGTCTTCGACATACAGCAGCTTCATGTTGATGCCCCGCCGTTCAATTCCAGAAAAAATGTGGCGCCCTGCCCCGGTGCGCTCTCGGCCCACACGCGTCCGCCCATCCGTTCGGCGGCGCGCGCCGCCAGAGCAAGCCCGATACCGGTTCCATCCTGCCCGCTTTCGCTCGGCAAACGATGGAATATTTCAAAAATCCGATCGCGATAACACATGTCGAAGCCGACGCCATTGTCGTGAACTGAAAACCGGTATCCCGGCGCATGGCGGCGGCCTTCGATGCGAATGCGCGGCGGCGTGCGGCCGCGCGAGAATTTGATGGCATTGGACAGGAAATTGCGCAAGATCTGGACGATGCCTTCGCGATCGCACTCCAGCACGCAGGACTCGACATCCCGTTCCAGCTCGATGCCCTCGCGCAGCTGCGGCTCGAACTCGTCGACCACCTGTTGCACCAGCTGCGCCACGTCGGTGCGCATCAGCTTGAGCTGGCGCATCTGCACGCGCGAATACGCCAGGATATCCTCGATCATCCGATCCATTCGCTGGCTGGCGAGCGCAATCAGGTCAATGTATTCGCGTGCTTCCTCAGGCAGGCTGTCGCGATATTCGCTCGCCAGCAGGCGGCTGTATCCCTCGATGCCGCGCAGCGGCGCCTTGAGATCGTGCGACACCGAATAGGCGAACGACTCCAGGTTGCGATTGGCGTATTCCAGTTCCTGGGTTCGCGCCCTGACCCGCGCTTCCAGCTCGGCGTTCAAGGCTTCGAGTTCGCGCAGGATCGCGATGTGTTCGCTCAGATCGTGCAGGGTGACTGAAAAATATTCCAGCTTCCCCTGGACGTCGCGATGCGCCAGCGCAACCACCGATACCGGCAGGGCCTGGGCCGTGCCTTCACGCAGCATCGCTTCGCCGGTCCAGCTGCCCCCGTTGTGCAACGCAGGCAGGATTTCGGTTTCGAGCAGATAGGTGGTGTGCTCGCCCAGAAAGTCGCGGCTGCGGTAGCGCGAAATGTCGACCTGCTCGGACAGGCCGAGAAGCTTTCGTCCCGCCGGATTCAGCTGGATCAGCTCGCCGTCCGGCGCCATGACGGCGACCATGTCAGGGGTGGCATCGATGATGCGGGTGAGCCGCTCGCGCGCTGCCTCCACCTGCTGATAACGATTCTGCGACAAGGCCATGGCGGCGAAATCGCCCATCGATCCGGCAAAGGCGATGTCCTCATCACGCCAGACGCGCGGCTCGCCCAAATGCTCGTGGCACACCACGCCCACCATCTCGCCATCGAGCCAGATCGGCGCATCCAGCAGGGAGGCAATCCGCATCGGTTTGAGATAGGGGTCGGCAAGCTCGGCCGTCATGGGATCGCGCAAGACATCGACGACTGCCAGCGTGCGATTGTTTGCCAGCGCCGCAAAATAGGCCGGGTATTGACGGGCATTCAGCGACTGGCCGGATTCGACCAAACCGTAGCGGCTGTCGAACTGGCAGACGCAATCGAGCACCTGCCGTCCTGCCTGCAAGCGCCAGACGCCGACCCGGCCCACCTCCATGGACTGCGCCGCCACCTCGACCACCCGGCCGAGTTGACGCGCCAGCCGGCCGGATTGCCAGTCGGCGCTGGTCGCAATATCCCGGATGGCACGGTTGTAATCGTGCAGGCCGGCGTAGCCGGCGGAACGCCCCATATCGACGCCTCCCCCCTCGTTATCGAGGACATTCAACCACACTTGTTGAGGCGCCGTCATGTCCATGCCCTCGCCGCCATCGGTTACACTGATCTCCACCGCGCAACCGCCCGACCACCATGAACTTCACTCCCCACAACGCGCTTGAAGAACAGCTGGCTGCCGTGCATGCCGGCACGCTCGATGCCGAAACCTTCGTGCTGCAGCTCATCGAGCAGCAGTTGTTCATGCCGGTGCGCGACGAGAAGAACCCGATCCAGGGTTTCCAGCGCACCACCCAGGCCGAACCGCTGATCATCGAGGACGAGGACGGCGAGCGCGTGCTGGTGCTGTTCACCAGCCCCGAGCGCGCCAAGCCTCTCGTCGAGCATTTCCCCGAATTTTCGGGCGGTCTCTTGACCGAGTTTTCCTGGCTGCTGCGCCGCATCGGCGGCGGCGTGCCGATCGCGCTGAATCCGGGCTGGGACATCGGCATGGATTTCGACGCCGACACGATCGCCCAGTTGGTCGCACAGCTGCCGCCCGAACACACGGCCTGACCCCTTCTTTTTCCCGTTTGCCATGCTGCCCGATCGCGCCCTCGCCGCCTTCCGTTCCGCCCTCGGCGCCGATCGCGTGTTCGACGACGATGCCACCCGGGCGCTCTATGCCTGCGACGAAACGCCGCGCCGGATCGAGCCCGATGCGGTGCTGTTTCCCACCTCGCACGACGAGGTGGCGGCGCTCGCACGCATCGCCTTCGAACACCGCATCGCGCTGACTCCGCGCGGCGCCGGTTCCGGCAACGTCGGCGGCGCGCTGCCGTCGCCCGGCAGCGTGGTCGTCAGCTTCGAGTGCATGCGGCGCGTGCTCGAATTCGACCCTGCCAACCGCCTCATCGTCGTCGAGCCCGGCGTCGTCACCGAAGAGATCGATCGCGTCGCGCGCGGCGCCGGCCTGTTCTACCCGCCCGACCCCGGCAGCAATGCGTATTGCCGCATCGGCGGCAACCTCGCGATGAACGCGGCCGGGCCGCGCGCGGTGAAGTACGGCGTCACCCGCGACTACGTGCTGGGCCTGCGCGCCGTCACCGGCGACGGCCGCGAAATCCGCACCGGCTGCCGCACCACCAAGGGCGTCACCGGCTACGACCTCAGCCGTCTGCTGGTCGGCTCGGAAGGCACGCTCGCGCTGATTACCGAAGCGACGCTGAAGCTGCTGCCCGCGCCGGAAGCCGTCGCCACGCTGCGCCTGTGCTTCGCCGACAACCGCAGCGCGCTCGACGCGGTCAGCCGCGTCATGCACCAGTCGGTGATGCCGTGCGCGCTCGAATTCATGGACCACCGCGCCATCGACGCCATCCGCCCGACCGGCGCGGCGGACGACCTGGCGCCCGGCACCCGCGCGCTGCTGATGGTCGAGGCCGACGGCGCCGTGGCGGACCTGCCGCGCCAGATTGCCGCACTGGAATCCGCGCTCGCCGGCGACGGCCTGCTCCAGATGAAGAGCGGTTTCACCCGCGAGGCCATCACCCAGCTGTGGACCGCGCGCAAGTCGCTGTCGCATGCGGTCAAGCAAATCGCGCCGCTGAAGATCAACGAGGACGTGGTGGTGCCGGTGTCGCAACTCGCCGGTTTCGTCGACTTCATCGATCACATTGCCAACACGCATCGGCTCGCGGTGGTGTCGTTCGGCCACGCCGGCAACGGCAACCTGCACGTCAACCTGATGGTGCACCCCGACGACGCCGACGAAATGGATCGCGCCCACCTGGCGCTCGACGCCATCATGCTGCGCGTGCTGGCGCTGGGCGGCACCTTGTCCGGCGAACATGGCATCGGCACCGAAAAGCGCCGCTTCGTGCCGCAGGAAATCGATTCCGCCACGCTGGAACTGATGCGCGCGATCAAACGGCAGTTCGATCCGCACGGCCTCCTGAACCCCGGCAAACTTTTTCCCGATTGAAATCGGTGCAGAGGCTTTACAAGCTCACCAGGCATCTATAGAATGCGCGGCTTCGTTGGGGGTATAGCTCAGCTGGGAGAGCGCTTGCATGGCATGCAAGAGGTCAGCGGTTCGATCCCGCTTACCTCCACCAACTAACAGGAAGTACGATGCACAGGCTTGGCGTCATCACCACATTGCTGGGGCTGATACTGAGTGTCGTCGGACTGATCGTTGGATTTTGGAAGATGCTGAATGGCAGCGAGAACGCCGAAGTCTGGATCTCGCTGGTACCATTGGGTTTCGTCGGATTGTTGCTCGGCGTCGCCTTGACCCAGCTTTCCGACAAGAAGCAGTAGCGGCGCAAGTCGTGCAGTAAACGTTGTTGGCGGTTCACACCGCCGTCCGGGTCCCCATCGTCTAGAGGCCTAGGACACCGCCCTTTCACGGCGATAACCGGGGTTCGAATCCCCGTGGGGACGCCACAATCCTTCCAGGGTTGTGACAAAAAAATCTGCTGTAAAAAATTTAGCGGCCCTGGCCGCTATTTTTATTGGTGCTTCACGGCTATGTGGCTGCCAAAGGCTGATAGAGATATTTCTGGAAACCCGCAAACGCCCGCCCGATTTCTTCGGGTTTGCCGAGATCGGCCACGGCATCGGCGATCGAATCGCGGTATTTCAGGCGCAGCAGCGGCGTCAGCTTGGCCTGGTCCAGCTCTTCCACGCCGATACTGACGTAGTGCGAAAGCACGAAATCGAGGAAGGCCTGCTGCCTGCTGTTGAAGTACGTACCGATTTTGTCGTGCGCTTGCGCGGCGCGTTCTTCGCGGGTGAGCGGCGCCAGGGCATAAGCCACATGGGCCAGCACGTCGAACAGATCGCTTTTCTCCGCATCGATGATTTTCTGCATTTCGGTCAGCTGATCTCTGCCGAACCCTTTCTCGGCCAGCCCCTCCAGCAGTTTCCTGCGCGTCTCCGGCGCGCTCCACAGGGCGCGCAACTCGTCTTCGTCCCGGAAGAACTCGGGCAGCTTGCCAAACAGCGCTTCCATGAACTGGGCGGCCGACATCGGCGTGCCGTCGGGGTGCCAGAAACTGGTCACCATCATGTGCTGGATGCTGCGTGATTTGCCGTCAGCCAGCTTGATCTTGATTGGCTGCCGCTTGCCGTATTCATTTTCCGGCTCGCGCGCGTTGAGCGGTTCGGGCAGCGGCTGCGCGATGGGCCGGCTTGCCTTCGGTTCCGGCTCCAGCGGCTCGCCGTCCCATTCCGGATCGCTGAAATGATGGTGGGCCTTCACAAAGTCATAGATCGTGAAGTAATCCTTGCCGTCAAACAGCCGCGTCCCGCGTCCGATGATCTGCTTGAACTCGATCATCGAATTGATCGGCCGCAGCAGCACGATGTTGCGCACGTTGCGGGCATCCACGCCGGTTGAAAGCTTCTGCGACGTGGTCAGAATGGTCGGGATGGACTTCTCGTTGTCCTGAAAGTCACGCAGGTATTGTTCGCCCAGCACGCCATCGTCCGCCGTCACCCGCACGCAATAGAGCGGGTCGGTGCTGGCCTTCATCTGGTTGATCAAATCCCGGATCACCAGCGCGTGCGCCTGATTCGCGCAGAAAACCAGCGTCTTTTCCCTCTGGTCGATCTGCGACATGAAGATTTCGACCCGCTTCTTCTCGCGTTCCCTGATCTCGATGATGCGGTTGAAGTCGGCTTCCTCGTAACGTTTGCCCGCCTCGATCTCGCCTTCGACCAGCGTGTCGTCCGGCGTGTAGACGTAGTCGTCCAGCGTCGTGGCAACCTGCTTCACCCGGAACGGCGTCAGGAAGCCGTCGTTGATGCCATCCTTGAGCGAATAGGTGAATACCGGCTCGCCGAAATAGGCGTAAGTGTCCACGTTGTCGCGGCGCCTGGGCGTGGCGGTCAAACCAAGCTGCACCGCCGGCGCGAAGTAGTCGAGGATGCCGCGCCAGTTGCTCTCGTCGTTGGCGCCGCCGCGGTGACACTCGTCGATCACGATGAAATCGAAGAAATCCGGCGGATACTCGCCGAAATAAGGCGATGGCTGGCCGTCCTGCGGCGGCCCGCTCATGAAGGTCTGGAAGATGGTGAAGAACAGGCTGCCGTTCTTCGGCACCTTGCCCTTCTTGCGGATGTCCGCTGGCTCGATGCGTACCAGCGCATCCTCGGGAAAGGCCGAGAAAGCATTGAACGCCTGATTGGCGAGAATGTTGCGGTCGGCCAGAAACAGGATGCGCGGCCGGCGCGTCGGCTCACCTTTAGCTTTCCAGTCGCCCAGGTTCCAGCGGCTGTGGAACAGCTTCCACGCCAACTGAAATGCGATGAAGGTCTTGCCCGTGCCGGTTGCCAGCGTCAGCAGGATGCGCTGCTTGTGGTCGGCGATGGCCTCCAGCACCCGCTCGACCGCGATGTCCTGATAGTAGCGCCCCTGAAAGAAACCGCCCCGATCCTCGAACGGCACCGCGGCAAAGCGGTCGCGCCAGGCATTCTGGACGGCAAAGGTGCGGTTCCACAGTTCATCCGGCGTCGGGTACTGCGGCAGCTCGGCTTCAAAGCCCGTCTCCATGTCGATGCCGTAGATGCCCTGCCCGTTGCTGGCATAGGTGAAGCGAACGTCCAGCTTGCCCGCGTAATCCTTGGCCTGCCCCACGCCCTCCGTCAGCGGCTTGTTCCACGCCTTCGCCTCCACCACCGCCAGTCTGGTGTTGCGATATTCCAGCACGTAGTCGGCGGTCAGCGCCTTGCCACGTTTGCCGTGGCCCTCGATGCGGCCGAGCGTGATCGGATACTCGCGCCGGATGCGGCTGTCCTCGACCACGCCCCAACCCGCCGCCTTCAGGGCGGGGTCGATGTGTTCGGCTCGGGTTTCGGCTTCATTCATCGTTCAGGGTGATCCGCGTCAAAAGTTCGAACAACGGCCGGTTGATGTAAAAGTTGGTGCGCCCGATCTTCTTCTTTTCCACAAAGCCATTTTTTGCCAGCGTATCCAGATGCTTGGCGGCCGTGATCCGCGAAACCCCCAGATCCTTTTCGACGAACTCGATCTTGGTATACGGGTAGCGGAACAGGTTGTTCAATAATTCCTGGCTGTAAATCTTGGGCAATTCATCGCGCAAGCGGTGTTTGGTGGCCTGCATCAGCGTACGCAAATTCCTGATCAGCCTGATTTCACTTCTGGCGGTGATGGCCACGCCTTTCACGATGTAAAGGCACCAGTCCACCCAATCGCGGGACGTCCGTGTCGATTGCAGCAATTGGTAATACTGGTTCTTGGTCGACGTGATGTAGCGGCTTAAATACAGCACGGGCAAATCCAGCAAACCCTCGCGTTGCAGCATCAATAGATTCAGGATGCGCCCGGTGCGGCCATTGCCATCGTAAAACGGGTGGATGCTCTCGAACTGATGATGCGCAATCGCCATGCGCAACAAGGGGTCCAGCTCGTCATCCGCATGAATGAACGCCACCAGATCCGTCATCAGCTTTTCGATCAGCGCGGCATCTTGCGGCGGCTCATACACGGTTGCGCCGCTGGCCTGGTTTTTCAGCACCGTTCCCGGCACTTTCCTGAAGCCGGCATTATTCTGTTCGACGGCTTCCTGCACCCGCAAAATCGTGCTCATGCGGATCAGGCCGGAATCCACCACGTCCTGAAACCCCACCCGCAAGGCCGCGATATAGTTCTGTACCTCTTTCGCCGCAGGCGAGGCCGAGCTGCTCTGGTCGTACGCATACAGCTCGTCGTGGGTGGTGATGATGTTTTCGATTTCCGAACTGTCTTTCGCTTCCTGGAGGGCAAGCGTATCCAGCAAAATCGCGCGATTGGGCAGCGATTCGCACAAGCCCTTCAGCTCCGCCAAATGGCGGTGCGCCTCGGCCAGTCCTTGCCATACCGCCTTGACCTCCAGGCTGGCGTGGCTGGGAATATCCAGTTCGGTCATACCGATGCCCGCGTCATCACGTGATAAGAAATTGAAAATAGCTTATCACGTCAGGCATGACGTGTATAAAAAAACGAGTTTTCTTATCACGTTGTGCAAATGTGTTCACGAAACGCCAGGATTGATGCACATCATCCAGTGCCCGTCAGTCCGGGCAGCGCCTGGATGCTGCCGATACCCAAACCGCCGGAGCCCAGTGGCCGCGCGCCTTACAACTGGCCGCTGAAGGCCTGGTGCAGCAGGGATTGCTTCAGTGCGTCGAGGGCGGCGAGCTTGCGCTGGTAGAGGGATTCGAGGCGTTGGGTTTCTTCTTTTAGCTTGGCAAGAACGGCAACGATTGTTTTTTGTTCTTCGATGGAAGCGGGGAATGAAACAACGACCTCGCCGATCTTTGTCGGCGAGGTATGTCGAACCTTCACACCGGAGGCGCTATCGTGGATGGCCTTGCGCACGACCTGCGTGTTGAAGACATGGAAGAAGAACTCATTCGTCCACGGAACCCCTGGTTTTGCCAGAACCAGGCCCAGACGTTGGTTGTGCAAGAACTTGTTGGATTCTGGCACCAAGAGCGGGCTGCCGAGAAGACCAGCAGCCTGTTCTGTCATCGCAACAAGCATGTCGCCTTCTTTCATGATGTAGTCGGGTGGCACCTCTCCAGCATAATATTTCTGCTTCTCGCCACGGTCGCGGTAGCCGCCGGACTCGTAGTAGTTGCCGGGTGTGAGCACAACAAATTCCCCCTGGTTGGTGAAGAACTCGCCTTTGAAGGCGAAGCCGTGCTTGATATCGCAGAGTTCAGACAATGGCTTCTCCACCCACCCTTCACCGCGCTCGGTGAAGACGGATTGCAGGTGGCTTTCAAACAGGGCGCGGGCGTCCTGGAGGTTCGTCAAAAAGTTGGCTTTGGCGGTGGCGATGCCGTCAAACGCTTGGTCGAGGATGCCGACGATGCGCTGCTGCTCAGAAAGCGGGGGGTGCGGCACGGCGAAACGCTTCAAGTCATCGAACTTCAAATTGTTGATGTTCGCGCCATCCGACAGTGCGCCAATGAAATCCCTGTAGGCGCCCGAGGTCATCAAATGAAATAAATACTTAGGCAATAGTCCGTTCTTTGGCGTGACCATTCCCATGAAGCCTCCGAACGCATAGCCATAGTCATCGTCTATGTAGGCGACTTTGCCGAGGTGGCTTTTGCTGCCGCTCGCCGTGCAAATCATCAGCGAGCCTTTCTTCACCTTCTTGCTGTCCGGAACAACAACCTTGTCGTCGATGTATTTCAGTTCGTCGAGATTAAGAAGATTGGTCGTGAGGTCGATGTTGGTGGCCCGCAGGACAACATTGTTCGAGACATCGACTTCGTCGCCTTTGGCGTAGGTAAGTCCGCGTTGGAAGTCACACAGCTCGCCTAGCGGCTCTGTTTTCCATCCTGGTTTCACAGCAGTGCCCTGATATTCGTCAGCACCGCCGCGCTCTCCGCATCCAGCGCAGCAATCTCGTCCATGATCGCCTGCGGACTGCGATGCACCACATCCTCGCCGCCGTCCGGATTCTTCACCGACAGGTCGAAAGTCGCAGGGTCGATGCCCGCCACGTCCACGCTCCAGCTCTTGGCCGAATCGGCGAAAGTCTTTTGCAATTCGACGAACTCGGCGAGGTCGGCGTCGTTGAGCGGGTTGGTCTTGCCGAGGTTGCGGCCGGGGTCGAGCTGGTAGTACCAGACTTTTCGGGTTGGCGCGCCCTTCTCGAAGAACAGCACCACGGTTTTGACACCCGCGCCCTGAAAGGTGCCGCTTGGGCAATCCAGCACGGTGTGCAGGTTGCAGCTTTCCAGCAGCAGCTTGCGCAGGCTGACCGAGGCGTTGTCGGTGTTGGAGAGAAACGTATTTTTGATCACCACGCCGGCGCGGCCGCCGGCCTTGAGCATCTTGATGAAGTGCTGCAGGAACAGGAAGGCGGTCTCACCGGTGCGGATGGGGAAGTTCTGCTGCACTTCCTTGCGTTCCTTGCCGCCGAAGGGCGGGTTGGCGAGGATCACATCCATGCGGTCCTTGTCCTGGATGTCGGCGAGGTTCTCGGCCAGGGTGTTGGTGTGGACGATGTTGGGCGCCTCGATGCCGTGCAGGATCATGTTCATGATCGCGATGACGTAGGCGAGCGACTTCTTTTCCTTGCCGTAGAAGGTGCGCTCCTGCAGCGTCTTGAGGTCGGCAGTGGTCAGATTCGGCCGGGACTTGAGGTAATCGAAGGCCTCGCACAAAAAGCCGGCGCTGCCGACCGCGCCGTCGTAGATGCGCTCGCCGATCTTGGGATTGACCACCTGAACGATGGCACGGATCAGCGGGCGCGGAGTGTAGTACTCGCCGCCGTTTCGCCCGGCGTTGCCCATGTTCCGGATCTTGGCTTCGTACAGATGGCTGAGTTCGTGTTTTTCGGTCTGCGAGCGGAAGCGCAGTTCGTCGATGTGGTCGATGATCTCGCGCAGGTTGTAGCCGCTGTGGATGCGGTTCTTGATCTCGCCGAAAATCTCGCCGATCTTGTATTCGATGGTGTTCGGGCTATCCGCTTTTTGTTTGAAGCCGTGCAGGTAGGGAAACAACTGCTTGTCCACAAACTCGCGCAGGTCGTCGCCGGTCAGCGCCCGGTTGTGGTCGAGCTTGCCGGCCGCATCCTTGGGCGCGGCCCAGCTTTCCCAGCGGTAGGGCGTATCGAGGATGTAGCTGTACTGCTTGCCTTCCAGCCCGGCCTCCATCGCCTTGTCCTGCTCCAGGCTGTCCAGGTATTTCAGAAACAGCAGCCAGGATGCCTGCTCGGTATAGTCGAGCTCGGTGGTGCAACCGGCCTCTTTCCAGAGAACGTCGTCGATGTTTTTGAAGGCTTGTTCGAACATGGGCAGTCGCTATACCGGGGAAGATTGGCCGCAATGAGGCGCCTGCGGCCGATTTTCACGGGGCCGATTTACGCCGCAATGGCGTTCGCAGGACGAAGAACCGGGCCGGGTATTGTTTTGGCGCCCCGAAGACGAATCGAACGTCCGACCTACCCCTTAGGAGGGGGTTGCTCTATCCACTGAGCTACCGGGG
The DNA here is from genome assembly GCA_018262815.1 of Thiobacillus sp. Lineage (GTDB taxonomy): Bacteria > Pseudomonadota > Gammaproteobacteria > Burkholderiales > Thiobacillaceae > Thiobacillus. The sequence goes on along the minus strand of JADFDN010000033.1, from coordinate 10,229 downwards.
CGTGGCGCGCATTCTACCGAATCCTGCGGGGATTACCGAACTGGCGCCGCGGATTATGCATGGCTCGCAGGCCGGCTATGATGCATGTCAGGAGAACGACATGTTGAAACCAATAATGGGCGGCGTGGCCCTGCTGTTGCTGGCGGCGAGCACGCTCTTGTGGATGCTGCGGCCGGGTGCGCAGCGGGCGGCCGAGGGCAGCGCCGCACCGGACTTCGCGCTGGCGGACCAGAACGGCCGTACCCATCGCCTGGGTGATTATGCCGGGCGCTGGCTGGTGCTGTATTTCTACCCCCGGGACGACACCCCCATCTGCACCCGAGAAGCCTGTCGCTTCCGCGACGACATCGGCCTGCTGGACGGCCTCGATGCATCGGTGGTGGGGGTGAGCCTCGATGACGCCCGCTCGCACGCCGCGTTCTCCCGCAAACACCGGTTGCCGTTTCCGCTGCTGTCCGACACGGGCGGCAAGACGGCCGCCGCCTATGGCAGCTTGCTGAATCTCGGGTTCGTGCGTTTTGCCCGCCGCCGCACTTTCATCATTGCGCCGGACGGCCGCATCGCGGCACGCTTCGACAAAGTCGATCCGGCAGACCATGCGACCGAGGTGGCCCGTACCCTGCGGTCCCTGCAGGAAGCCGGCTCTCGCGCGCAGCGTGTCGTCCGTCCGGACAGCGGGCCTCCAGCCGAAATGGTCTGAGCGCCCATGTCGATACCGCGCGCTCCGTCACTTTCCACCCGGGCAGCCTTCTTCGCCCTGATCGCCCTGATTTGCGGTCTGCTGCTCGTCAGCCTGTTTCAGTTGCAGGCCCTGGGCGCCCAGCTGGGCATCGTCGTCGAGCACCACAACCGCAAGATCGACCTCATCACGCAGATCCAGGTGGCGGCGCATATCCGCACCGACAGTCTGTTCCGCATGGCGCTGACCGACGATGCGTTCGAACGCGATGCCTATTTCATGGAATTCAACCGCGCCGGCTTTCTCGTCGGCAGCGGACGAACCGCATTGCGCGAGCTTGGGCTGTCGGCCGCCGAGCGGCGCAGCTTCGACGACCAGACCCGTCTGGTCAACGGCATCCAGGCGGTGCAGGAACGGGTGATCGATCTGTACAACGCCGAGCGCCGCACGGAAGCACGCCAGCTGCTGGTGATGGAGGCCATTCCCATGCAGGAGGACTTCAACCGGCAGCTGGCGGATCTGCGCAATGCCTACCAGCGTGCCAACCTGGCCGCCCAGCGCGAGGCGAGCGAGACCTACCGGCACGCGCTTGTCCTCACCCTGGCATTCGGCATCGCGGCGATCACGCTGGCCTCGCTGATCGCCTGGCATACGCAGCGCAACATCAGGCTGAAATCTCGGCAGCTACGCGAGCAGATGGCGGAACTGGAGCAATCGCGCACGGCGCTGCGCGAAGAGGCCACGCACGACCCGCTGACCGGGCTGGCCAACCGGCGACTGTTCTACGACCGGCTGCAGCAGGCGATCCGCCATGCCCATCGCTATGGCAGCAAACTGGGCATCCTGTACGTGGACCTCGATCATTTCAAGGAGATCAACGACCGCCACGGCCACCATGTCGGCGACGCCGTGCTGACGGAAGTGGCGAAACGCCTCACCGCCTGCGTCCGCGACTCCGATACCGTTGCGCGTCTGGGCGGCGACGAGTTCGTGGTCCTGCTCGAAGGCGTGCAGGGACGCGAAGATCATTTCGCCGTCGCCAGCAAGATCGGGCAGACGCTGAATGCGGGGACGTCCTTCTATGGGCTCGATGTGGACATCGCCGCCAGCATCGGCCATGCGATCTACCCGGACGACGGCATCGACGAGGATGTGTTGATGCGTACCGCCGACGCCGCCATGTATCGGGTCAAGACTGGCCGCGGGTCGGAACGCCAGCGCCTGCTGCCGTTCCAGTGATCCGGATCAGGGCCGCGCGAGCCGGCCGGCCGCGCGCTCGCGCCGCGCTTTTGCGCTCCAGATCCACACGTACTGCACGCCGGAAATCACGGCAATGCCGAACACGACCGCGAACAGCAGCGGCAGCCAGGCGTCCAGCGCCAGCAGTCCGGCCAGCCCGCCCAGCACCAGCGCCAGCAGGGTGAATTCGGCAAACATGTGGGTCTTGCCGAGCCAGGTCGGATGGATCTCCAGGTGTCCGGCCAGCCCGCGGTAGCTCAGCGCGCCCAGCACGATGACGGTGTCGCGCAGCAGGATCGCCAGCGTCACCCACAGCGGAATCGCCTCTTCGAGCGTCAGCATCACCAGCGTCACCAGGCCCAGCGCCTTGTCCGCCACCGTGTCGAGCGCCGCGCCCAACTGGGTCATCTGGTTCAGCCCGCGCGCCAGCAGTCCGTCGACGCCGTCCGACAGCGCGGCGGCGAGAAACAGCCAGCAGGCCGCTTCCCAGCGCGCATTCAGGATCAGCCAGCCCACCAGCGGCACCGCGGCCAGGCGCAGCATCGTGATGACGTTCGGCAGGTTGAATACGCGTTCGCTCATACCTGAACCCTACTTAATTCAGGGGCTGTCTGGCAAGCTCGTCCCACAGCTTGTCGAGCCGCTTGACCGACACCGGATACGGCGTTTTGAGTTCCTGGGCGAACAGCGATATCCGCAGTTCCTCCAGTTGCCAGCGGAAATCGGCAAGCGCCGCGGACACCTCGCCCTTCACCTGCGCGCGCCGCGCCGCATACTTGTTCTGCAGCGTCAGCACGCCGGCCATGCCGCGCGAATCGCGCTGCTCGGACGCGGGCAGCTTCTCCAGCCGCTTGAGGATGCCCCGCAGATAGCGCGGCAGCTCCTTCAGGTGCGTCCACGGCGTGGCGGTGATGAAGTCGGCCGGCACCAGCGCCGCGAGATGGGCGGTTTCGTCGCGCATCGCCGCGGTGAACTGCGGCTTGGCGGCAAGGCGGGCCGCCACCTGGGCGTGCAGGTCGAGGATCTCGGCGACGTCGCGCAAGAGCGCCTGCTTGACCACGGCGATCCTCGGCTTGGCGCGTTCCTTCTGCTTGCCGAAGCTTTTCGCGTCGCGCGGGGTGTCGTCGTCGCCCAGCAGTGCGCGCACCGCAATCGCATCGATCAGCGCCGCGCGCAGCTGCTCGGCGCTGCCGAAGCTGCGGAACTTCAGTGCCAGCGCGGTCTCGCGCGACAGGTCCTTGTCGAGCTGCTTGAACTGCGCGGCGAGCGCGATGCGCAGCAGGCGCACCACGCCGCGGCGAGTCTCGGCTTCCGCCACGTCGGCGGCGTCGAGCAGGCGCAGGTCGACGGTTTCGCCATTGTCGACCAGCGCCGGATAGCCGATCAGTTCGCGCCCGCCGCGCCTGAATTTCACCTGCGCGGGCAGGTCGCCGAAATTCCATTCGACGAGACCGGTGCGTTCGAACTCGCTGTCCTCGGCGCCGCCGCCGTAGGTGATGCGCGCCGCGCCGCCGAGCTGCTGGCGCAGCGCGGCAAGATCGCGGCCGCTGGCGAGTTCCTGGCCGCTGTCGTCGATCACGCTCACGTTCATGTGCAAGTGCGCCGGCAGCTCGCCCTTCCACTCGTCGGGGTGGATGTCGGCACCGGTTTTCTTGCGGATGAACGCCGCCAGCGCTGCGGTCAGCACCTGCTCGCCCGGCTTCGCCACCGAAAGGAAGGCCGTCACCGTATCGGGCAGCGGAATCAGCGGACGCCGCTTGTCCTTGGGCAGGGCCTTCAGCAGCAGGGTGAGCTTTTCGCGGATCAGGCCGGGCACCAGCCAGTCGACCTGCGCCGGCTCGATGCGGTTGAGCAGGTAGAGCGGCAGGCGCAGCGTCACGCCGTCGAGCGGGTGGCCGGGCTCGAAGCGGTACTTCAACTTGCACGCGACGCCGTCGACCGCCATCGTCTCGGGGAACAGCGTGTGATCGGCACCGAGTCCCTCGCCGAGGATGTCCTCGCGCTGCAGGAACAGGATGTTCGGGTTGGCGGCTTCGGCCTCGGCACGCCATTGCTCGAAGGCCGCGCCGTTGTGGAGTTCGGCCGGGATGCGCGCGTCGAACACGCGGAAGATGCGCTCCTCGTCCAGCCACACGCCGGATTTGCGCGCCTTGTGTTCGAGCTCCTCGATTTCCCGGATCAGCGCGCGGTTGTGCGCGAACCACGGCGCCTTCGTGTCGTATTCCCCGGCCACCAGCGCGCCGCGGATGAACAGTTCGCGCGACAGCACCGGATCGATCGGGCCGTAGTGGATCTTGCGCCGCGGCACCAGGGTGATGCCGTACAGACTGACGCGCTCGAACGCCACCACGCGCGCGCCGTCCTTCTCCCAGTGCGGCTCGATGAACATGCGGGTGAGCAGGTGACGCCCCGCCGCCTCGATCCATTCCGGCCGCACCTCGGCGACGGTGCGCGCGAGCAGCCGCCCGGTGTCGGTCAGTTCGGCCGCCATGATCCACTTCGGTGCCTTCTTCGCCAGCGCCGAGCCGGGGTGGATCGACAGCTTGATGCCACGCGCGCCCTGGTAATTGCCCTCGCCGGGCCTGGCGCGGCCCGCGCCTTCATTGAGTCTGACGCGTGCCTTCGCATCGTCGGACTTGAAGCCGATATTGCCGAGCAGACCGGTCAGGAGCGCCTGATGGATCGTGTCGTAACCGGCGTCCTTGTCGTTCTCCTTCAGGCCGAGTTCGGCAACCTGGGCATGCAGCTGGCCGTGGATGTCGCGCCATTCGCGCATCCGCCGCGGCGACAGGAAATGATCCTGCAAGAGGGTCTGCAGCTGGCGGTTGGTCTTCTTGTGCTGCACCTGCTCCTCGTACCAGCGCCACAGTTTCAGCCAGCCCATGAAGTCGGAGCGCTCGTCGGCAAACAGCCTGTGCTTCTCGTCCGCCGCCTGTGCGCGCTCCATCGGACGGTCGCGCGGGTCCTGCACCGACAGCGCGCTGGCGATGATCAGCACTTCGCGCACGCAGCGCTGCTGCTCGGCCGCCAATAACATTCTGGCAATGCGCGGATCGAGCGGCAGTCTGGCGAGCCGGGTGCCGGTCTTCGTCAGCCGCCCCTGCTCGTCGAGCGCGTGCAGCTCGGCCAGCAGCTGGTAGCCGTCGGTGACCAGCCGCGAACTCGGCGGATCGATGAAAGGGAAACCCACGACGTCGCCCAGCCCGAGCGACTTCATGCGCAGGATGACGCCGGCGAGCGAGGAGCGCAGCAGTTCGGGATCGGTGAAGCGCTGCCGGTTGCCGAAGTCGGCCTCGTCGTAGAGGCGGATGCAGACGCCGTCGGCGACCCGGCCGCAGCGCCCGGCGCGCTGGTTGGCCGAGGCCTGCGACACCTTCTCGATCAGCAGCTGCTCGACCTTGTTGCGCGCCGAGTAGCGCTTCACCCGTGCGGTGCCGGGGTCGATCACGTAGCGGATGCCGGGCACGGTGAGCGAGGTCTCGGCGACGTTGGTGGCGAGCACGATGCGCCTGAGCGCACTGGTCGGCTTGAAGATTGCGTCCTGCTCGGCCACCGACAGACGGGAGAACAGCGGCAGGATTTCGGTACCCGGCGGGTGGTGCTTGCGTAGCGCCTCGGCGGTGTCGCGGATTTCGCGCTCGCCCGGCAGGAACACCAGAATGTCGCCCGGGCCCACGCGCGCCAGTTCGTCGGTGGCATCGAGAATCGCCGCGATCTGGTCGGGCGCGTCGCGGTCCTTTTTCTCGCGCTCGCCCTTGGCCGGGGTGGCGGGCTCCTCGCGTTCGATCGGCCGCCAGCGGATTTCCACCGGATAGGTGCGCCCCGACACCTCGATCACCGGCGCGTCGTCGAAGTGCCTGGAGAAGCGCTCGGCGTCGATGGTGGCCGAGGTGATGACCACGCGCAGGTCGGAGCGCCTTTCCACCAGCGTCTTCAAATAGCCGAGCAGGAAATCGATGTTGAGGCTGCGCTCGTGCGCCTCGTCGATGATGATCGTGTCGTAGCGGCTCAATAGCGGATCGCCCTGGCTTTCGGCCAGCAGGATGCCGTCGGTCATCACCTTGATCGCGGTGTCGTGCCGCACCTTGTCGGTGAAGCGCACCTTGTAGCCGACCAGGCCGCCGAGTTCGCCGCCCAGTTCCTGCGCAATGCGCGCCGCTACCGAGCGCGCGGCGATGCGGCGCGGCTGGGTGCAGCCGATCAGTTTTCCCGACTGCGCCGACTCCGATCCAAACCGTGCTTCCAGGCACATCTTGGGAATCTGCGTGGTCTTGCCTGAGCCGGTCTCGCCGCACAGGATCAGCACGCGGTTGGCCTTGAGCGCGGCGAGGATGTCGTCGCGGCGGGCGGAAACCGGCAGGTCGGGATAGGTGATGTGCAAGGTGGGGCTCAACATTCAAAAACCGGATTGTCCGCGAAGGACGCGAAGAACCGCGAAGAAACCCCAATCATGTTGTGAGTGTGGACCGGCTCGACTTCTATCGCCGTTCTTCGTGTCTCTTCGCGTCCTTCGCGGACAAAAAAATCTTTACTTGTTCTGGATATATCGCGCGTCATCGAAGGTTTCCAGCCAGTCCGGCCGGTACACCGCCATCACGGTGATCGCCATGCCGGTGGAAAAGGCTTCCGCCCAGCTGATCAGCAGGGTGGCGTATGGCGTGTAGTGGGTAAGCAGGTAATCGAGCGTATACGTGCCGGAGACGGTCATCAGCGCCGTGGTGGCGAGTCCGACCGCCGCCACCGACAGCGCCGCACCGAAAAAGCCGTTGCCCAGCACGTAGACGAAGAAATGGTTCGGCAGGCGGCGTTCCAGCAGACGGAACACGCTCCAGCTCACCGCCGCGGGCAGCGCCGCCACCAGCAGCGTATCGATGCCCAGCGCGTTCCAGTTGCCGCGCCCGAACGCGGCGTTCGCCAGCAGGATCAGGGCGCCGGCAAAAGTGGCGCGCCAGAAGCCGAACATCAGCGTCAGCGCCGCCACGCCGTAAAAGTGGAACGTCAGCCCCGGCTTGATGCCGGTGCGGATCTGCCATAGCGCCAGCACCGCCACGGTGGCGCCGAGGAACAGGTTCAGCTTCGCGGGTTCGGCCAGGCGACGCCAGTCGCCCGACATCAGCCAGCGCCACGCCAGGAAGGCCAGCCCCAGCCAGCCGATCAGATAAAAGGATTCGGGCAACAGTGATGCGGACAGGCCCGGCGCGGTAAAATTCATGGGCGGATTTTACGCGATGCGTCGATCTGCTTCCCCATTTCGAGCCCACACCATGTCCGCAGCCAAATCCCCCCACGCTCCGCTCCGGGACGACGAGATCGATGCCCTGGCCGATCTGGTCGACCTGATCGACGAGCGCACCGACGTGCCGGTCTCGCTGGAAGGCATGGACGGCTTCCTCACCGCGCTGGTGTGCAGCCCGCGCGCCATCCCGCCGGAGGAATATTTTCCGGTGCTGCTCGACCGTGCCGACGGGCTGGCCACGGTGTTCGAGGACGCGGTCGACGAGACGCGCTTTCTGGCGCTGTTCGAACGTCGCCGCAACGAGATCGCCCGCGCGCTGTCCGCGCCGATCGAGAACCTGGCCGATCCCAAGGCGCTGTCCCCGCTGGTCATGGACTGGAACGGCCTGCTGGCCGAACTGCCGCCGGCCGACGCCAGGCGGCTGAAGGAAGCCGGCATCCCGCCCTATGCCCAGCTGTGGGCCGCGGGTTTTCTGCTGGCGGTGGAGCATTGGGAAGACGACTGGACGCTGCCGCCGGAAAGCAAGGACGAAGCCTTCGTCGACGAGGTGCTCGATCCGTTCTACGTGCTGGCGGCGCCGCTCGACGAACTCACCCCGGAAGAGCGCGCCGTCCGCCGCGAGGACCACCTCGCGCTGGCGCTCTGGGGCGCCTACGAACTGCGCGAATTCTGGCTCGACCGCGGCCAGGGCTTGCGCGCATAGGGCGTGTCACACCAGTTCCACGCCCTTATCACCTGTAACTTGCATCTTGTAACGTGCATCTCGACATGAAACTCGTTCTCTTCGATCTCGACAACACCCTGCTCGCCGGCGACTCCGACTACGAATGGGGGCAATTCCTCATCGCCAAGGGCGCGGTCGACGGTCCCCATTACGAAGCCAAGAACCGCGCGTTCTACGAGGATTACAAGGCCGGAAACCTCGACATCTACGCCTTCCTCGCGTTCGCGCTGCGTCCGCTGGCCACCCACGCGCGCGAACAGCTCGACGCCTGGCGCGCCGAATACGTGGAAACGCGCATCAAGCCGATGATCACCCAGGCCGCACGCGACCTGGTCAAGCAGCACATGAACGAAGCCGATCTGGTCGCCGTCATCACCGCCACCAACAGCTTCGTCACCGGCCCGATCGCCCGTGAATTCGGCATCCCCCACCTGATCGCCACCGATCCCGAGGAAGTCGACGGCCGCTTCACCGGCGAAGTCGCCGGCACCCCCTGCTTCCGCGAAGGCAAGGTCGTGCGCCTCGAGCATTTCCTCGAAGCCCACGGCACGCAGCTGGACAGCCTCGACACCAGCTGGTTCTACAGCGATTCGCACAACGACCTGCCGCTGCTGGAAAAAGTGAAGCATCCGGTTGCCGTCGACCCCGATCCCACGCTGGGCGCCCACGCCAGGGCACGCGGCTGGCCGGTGATTTCCCTGCGTCATTGATTGTGCAGATAATGCAGGCTGCCGTAGCGGACCCATCGACCATGAATACCCCCACCACGCTTGCCGAAAGCGTCGCCAAGCAGCGCGAGGCGCTGGCCAACCTGCTGCGCGAACCGCTGGCGCTGGCGGCCGATGCCTGCAGCCGCGCGTGGCCGAGCCGCGGCGGACTCAATGCCGCGCTGACGCACGCGCTGACGACGATGCCCGCGTGCAAATACCTGTACGCGCTGGATACCCGCGCGATCCAGCTTTCCGACAATATCAGCCGCGAGGGCCTGATCGAGACGGATTACGGACGCGACCGTTCCGACCGCCCCTACATGCGAGAAGCGGTGCCGAACCAGGGCTTCCTGCTGACCCAGGCCTACATCAGCCTGCGCGCCAAGCGGCCGTCGCTCACTGCGATCCAGATCGTGCGCGACGACGACGGACAGGTACTCGGCTTCGTCGGCGCCGACTTCGACCTGCGCGACCTGCCGATCACCGCCAAGCTGTACGACGAGCCGACCTACTGGCGCCAGATCAAGGGCGACCCGGCGATCCGCAGTGCGGTGTTTCACCAGACCCGCAGCGACAGTCAGATGGACCTGCATCTCGACACCGTGCTGGGCGTGATGGAAGAACTGATGACCGACCACGGCGTCTTTCACGGCAAACTGCATTTTTCGAGCAGTCGCGCCACCATCTGGCTGGTCGACGACCCCTATCGCTACCGCCTGCTCGATATCCAGGCGCTGACCGACCCCGACACCTGCCTGATCTACCCGCACGTCGACTACCCGGCCAACGCCCTGGTGCCGAAGGACAAGATCCGCCCGGTGCTCGACGCGCTGCGCGCGCTGCGCTTCATGGACGAGACCTTCTACCTGCGCGCAGGCTCGCTCAACATCTTCAACGGCATGGTCGGCCTCACCTTCTCGTGCGACGGTTCTCACTACCTGCCGTGGGACGAATTCCTCTCCAAGGGCTACGATTTCTGGGCGCCAGGCAACCTGGGCGGGCAGAGCTGCCCGGTCTGAGCGCATGCCGGGGCCAATACCCCTGCCCCCAACCGCTTGAATCCCCTGCCCTCCGCGGCGGATAATGCGGTATTGCGCCGGATCAGCCCATTTTGGAAACCTACATCCTCATCCTCATTTCCACGGTGTTCGTGAACAACATCGTGATGGCCAAGATTCTCGGCCTGTGCCCCTTCATGGGGGTGTCGAAAAGACTCGAGACGTCGATCAGCATGGGGCTGGCGACGACCTTCGTGCTGACGCTGGCTTCCGGCGCCAGCTACCTCATCAACGAATACCTGCTCGGCACCGAGCTGTTCTACCTGCGCACGCTGTCGTTCATCGTGGTGATCGCGGGCATCGTTCAGTTCACCGAAATGTTCATCCACAAGACCAGCCCGGTGCTGTACCAGGTGCTGGGCATCTATCTGCCGCTCATCACCACCAACTGTGCAGTGCTGGGGATTCCACTGCTGAACGTGCAGGCGCAGCACGGCTTCGTCGAATCGCTGTTCTTCGGCGCCGGCGGCGCGATCGGCTTCTCCCTGGTGCTGATCCTGTTTGCCGGCATCCGTGAACGCCTCGACACCTGCGACGTGCCGTCGCCCTTCAAGGGCACCAGCATCGCGATGATCACTGCCGG
>JADFDN010000032.1 GCA_018262815.1 Thiobacillus sp. | reverse complement strand
TCGAGGATGAAGTCCGCCGTACCTGGATCGCTGAGGCTGCGACCCGACAGGTTCAGCGCGTAACAGGCCATGTCGTCCGGGTGGGTGTCGAGGTAGGCGAAAAAATTGCGGATCACCCAGCGATCGAAACTCGGCGCCAGACCATACCGCTCGGCCGCCGGCAGAAACTCGCCCGGCGAAATGATCGCGCCATCCTCGCCGCGCAGGCGCAGCAGGATTTCATACTGCGGCACCGCGTTTTCCTGCCGCAACGGCACCTTCTGCTGGCGATACAAAACAAACCGGTGCGCCTCGAATGCCTTGGTGATGTCGCCCACCCACTGCATTTCGTCATTGATTTTCCGCAGTGCGGGATGGCTTTTCTCGTACACCTGAATGGCGCTGCCGCCGAGCGATTTGGCGTGATAGCAGGCCGTATCGGCCTGCGCCAGAATCTCGCCGATGTCGCTGATGCCACTGTGCAGCTCGGTCACGCCGAAGCTCACGCCCAGCCGGAATACCTTCGCGTCCCACTCGAAGCGGAAGCGGCCGATCTCGTCTCGCAAGGCCTGAATGTGATCGAGCGCTTCCGGCAAGGCGGTATCGACGAAAAGCAGACCGAACTCGTCGCCGCCCAGCCGGGCCAGGCAATGGTTATCGGCCTCGGCACGGCGCGTCATCAGCGCCGCCAGACGCTGCAGCAACGCATCGCCCGCGCGATGCCCGCAGGTGTCGTTGACCAGCTTGAATCGATCGAGGTCGATATAGCAGAAAATGAAATGCCGCGCCTGGTCCTTCACATCATGCAGCGCGGCGGTCAGCCGCTCCTCCATGGCGCGGCGATTCCACAAGCCGGTGAGGTGATCGCGTTCGGCCTGCCAGGCCAGTCGCTGCATCAGGCTGCGCCGTTCGCTCTCGTCCTGAAACACCAGCACCCCGCCCTGCACCTTGCCGTCGCTGGAGCGGATCGGCGCAGCGGTATCGCTGATCGCGATGGTCGCACCGTCCTTGCGACGGATCACCGTATGGCTGTCCAGACCGACCACCGCATTGCGCTGCAGCGCGAGTTCGAGCGGGTTGGCGACGGATGCGCCGCTTTGATCGTTGACCAGCGGCAGCACCTCGGACACCCGTCGGCCCTGTGCCTCAGCGCTGCGGATGCCGGCCATCTCCTCCGCCTTGGGATTGAGGAATTCGATCAGGCCGTCCGCATCGGTGACCACCACCGCGTCGCCGATGGACTCGATGGTCACCCGCAGGCGCTCCTTTTCAACCAGCAAGTCGGCATGCTTGCGTTCCAGCGCCGCCACCAGCCGGCCGACATGGTCGGCCATGTGATTGAACGCCAGCTCGGTCTCGCGAACCTCGGGCGGAGACGCATAGGACAGGCTGACACGGGCGCCGAAATCCCCGCTTTCGATGGCGCGTGCGGTCGAACGCAAGGCATACAGGCCGCGCAGGTTGGCCTGGAGATTCCAGCGCAGCAGCAGCATCACTCCCACCAGGCTGCCGATCGCCAACAGGGTAAAGCGCTGCGCCAGCACCCATAGCCCCTGAATCGATGGCCCGGCGTCGAGCGCGATCGACAGCCTGCCATAGGGGGCGCCGCCCACCACCATGTCCGCGCTCGCCTGCGAGGCATGTACTCCGAGGATGGCGGAAAACCATGCCGGATAGGACTGCGGTTCAGGCGGCGTACGCGCCTCGAACGCAAGCTTCGGCGATACGAAGTAAGCGCTGAGGATATGCGGGGCCCGGGCATGCGCTTCGATCGCCTGTTCGATGGCAGGGTAATCCCGCAACAGCACGTGGTCCTGGATCGCCGCCATCATCGCGCTCAGCTCGCGCTCGGCGCCAATATGCAGATGCTGCTGCGCACGCTCCTTGAGCGGCAGGCCCAGCACCGCCAGCGTCGCCAGATACATGGCCAGCACCAGCACGAATATCGCCCCCAGAATGCGGGCCTGCAGGCTGAAGCGCGACCCGCGTACAACCTGAACCTCACTCATTCAGCGGCACCTGGGTCTGCCTGAAGAACGCCCGATAATTGGCATAGTCACGGTCATCTGCCGCAACAAAGCCGCGCGCCGTGGGCAAACCCAGTGACCGGGCGGCGAGCTGCAGCACGCGCCGCCCTTCGGGGTCGCTCGCCATGCCGACGAAGGCCTGCCGGACCTTGTTGCGCTGGGCCGAACCGATCCGCGGCGACGCCATCACCGCGAGATCGAAGTAGGGTTCCGACTCCGCCAGCACCCGGTATTTCAACTGACGCCGCTGGGCGAAATCGTCCATCACCTGGTGGTTCACCCCGGCCGCGACCACCTGGCCCGACATGAGCTGTCCCATCGCCGCTTCCTGATTGCCGGAAAACAGCGGCGTCACCTGGACGCCGGCATGCATCAGCATGTTCATCGGCACGTAATAGCCGACGAAGGCATAGGGATTGGCAAAGCTCACCGGCTGGCCGGCCAGCTCCGACAGGTTTTTGACCGGCGAACTGTCGAGCACCACAATCTGCCCTCGTATTCCCTCAGAATCCTGCCGGGCCAGAACGCGCCAGCCCAGACGACTGCGCTTCGGCGTAAACAGATGGTTGGTGTAGGCGAAATCCAGCTGGCCGGCCACCACGCGATCGGTGGTTTCGTTGGCCGTGCGCCCGATATGCAGCTCCAGCGGCACCCCGGAACGCGCCGACACATAATTTAGAATGGGATTCCAGTAAGCGGCGGTCGCCTGCAGGCTGCGGTGGTTGAGCACGCCAAAGGCGTAGGGGGCGGTCGGCGCAGCCTGAACCGCTGTGCCCAGCATCAAGGCCAGGCACATCCATATTCTCCTCATGTTGTCTCCACGTAGCGTGTTTGTTATGGGGGAGTGATTGTTTTTGTGCCGGGAGTGTACCGTGACGCCCCACAATTTCCCAAGCATCCGCGCCCGTTTCGTCCCGTTCACGGATGCCTGCGCATGCACGGATCGGCATGCCGGCAGGCGCTTCGCATTACGGGCTAGAATTCAGTCTCACATCCACATTGCCGCCAGGTGCCATCATCGACTGCCTGCTCTTCCACGACGCCGCCTTCCGGGCGATTGCATTCGAAGACATCAGCGAGCATATCGGCCAGCCCGATCGCTTCGTCTGGGTCGAGCTCAAGTCCCCCGATTCCCACACCATCACGCGTCTGGGCGATGAACTCGGCCTGCATGCGCTAGCGCTGGAAGACGCCATTTCAACCCATCAGCGTTCCAAACTCGAGGAATACGACAAACACGTTTTCATCGCCACGCGCACCGTGCAGATGCGGGAATCGCGGATGGAACTCGGCGAGACGCACCTGTTTGTCGGCAGCAACTATGTCATCGCCATCCGCCACGACAACGGCGCGGGCTACCAGCGGGTGGTCGACCGTCTGCAGCGCCGCCCCAACGGCATCCAGGCGGCCACGCCGTACGCGCTGTATCTGGTGCTCGACCTCATCGTCGACCAGTTCAGGCCGGTGATCGAAAGCATGCAGGACCGTTTCCAGTCTCTCGAAAGCGAGCTGATGGGCGAGGAGCGGTCAGGTCGCGACATCCTGGAGCGGCTCTACGAAATGAAACGCGACCTGACGCTGTTGCGCGACGTCGCCGAACCGATGCAGGACATCACCCAGGATCTGATCCGCCTGCATCCCGCGCTGGTCCCCAAGGAACTCAAAGCGTATTACCGCGACATCCACGACCATGCGATGCGCGTGTCGGCCGCCATCGATCGCCTGCGGATGTCGGCCTCGGATGCGATGCAGTTCCATCTCGCCTCGCTGTCGCTGAAGCAGAACGAATCGGTGCAGAAGCTGGCCGGCTGGGGCGCGCTGCTGGCGCTGCCCACGGTGGTGTTCAGCCTTTACGGGATGAACTTCGAATTCATGCCGGAACTGGAATGGACGTGGGCCTACCCGGCCTTGCTGCTGGCAACCGGCGTCGCGGCGCTGATCCTGTACCGGCGGTTGAGGCGGCGCGGCTGGATCTAGCCCGACACCCCATCCACGAAGCCGCTCCGATAACGGCCTTCAGCGCCGCTCGGCGCGTGCATAGCGGACCCGCGTGCCTGTCGTTTCATCGCGGTCGAGCCATACCACATGCAGAAATCCCGCTGCATCCAGCGTCGCCACCGGGTCCGACTGCGCGCCCGGGCCATGCGCCGCAGGCACGGCCACATCGTCGCCGAACCCCTCGCCGTCCCACTCGGACAGCCACACGTCGGGGGTGCCGTCGCGGGCGTCGTCCCATAATGCCACCAGCCCCCCGCCGGCATCGCCCACGACCAGCGCATGCCATTGCGCCATGTTGTCGCCGAAGCTGTCCTGCACGCGCATGTTTTTTCCGAAACGTCGCGTGCCGCTATCGAACGCGGCAAAGACATCGTAGCCGGACAGGAAGTCGCGCTTGTCGAGCCACACGGCCGCCACGCCCTGCGTCCCCCAGGCAGCCAGCGTCGGCCGCATCGCCCCGGTACCCGCGCCCAGCCCTCCCGGCGCGCTGCCGCTCTCGATATCGGTCAGCCGCGCGGGCAGCGCAAATTTTTTCCCATCGCGGCTGTGGCTCACCATCGGCACGGTGTGGCGACTGCGGCGATCCTCCCACGCCACGCTCACGCTACCGTCGCCTGCCACTGCCAGCGCAGGCCAACCCTGCTCGTCGGACGGCGCACGTGCCTCCACCGGACGGGCAGTCTTGACGACAAGCGTATCCGCCTGCAGCGCCAGCCGGGCAACGACGATGCGGCGGAATCGCCCTGCCTGTTCGGCCCACGCCGCGTAGAGCGCGTCTCCGCGCATGGCCAGCGTCGCCTGCGCCGCCCCGGCCTGGGTCAGCTGCAGCGCCGTGCCGCCGGGCAGCACGCGCGCATGCACGGTCCCCGCTTCTTCCCACGCCGCTACAAAGCGGCCCTCGCCCAGCGCCAGTACCACCGGCTCGAAGCAGTCGGACCGGCTCAGCCTGACTTCCGGCTGAAACGCATCCGCAGCCGCAGGCTTCATCGCCAGATAGCACTGCGGGCTGCCGTCGCGGTTGTCCTCCCACACCACGCCCACGGTATCTCCCGACACCGCCACGCCCTGTCGATTGGCCGACTCGATGTGCGGGAAGACCGCAGCGCCCTGAACCGAATTGACGGTGAGCGGCGCGTTCCATTCCCACGCGGCCTGCGCCGGCCCCGCCAGCACGACCAGCAGCAGCGCAGCCGCCCTCACGATTTGCTGCCCAGGAACTCGAGCAGGGTCTTCTGCCTGTAATGCCCGCCACGGACATAACGGTCGTAATCGCGGAAGTCCTTCACCGTCTTGAAACCCGGGATCTGCACGATCTTGTCGCCCTGCGGCGTCAGATACACGAACAGCGGCGTGGCGAAGGCCTGCAGCCGCACCCCCAGCTCGGCCTCGGTGATGCGCTCGCCGGAAGGCAGGGTCAGTCGTTTCCCCGACTCGGCATCGACATACACCAGCTCGTAGTTGTCCGTGTACAGCTTTTTCAGCGCCGCATCGGAAAAGGTCGTCTTGTTGGTGTGGTCGCACCATGCGCAACCATAGCGCCCGAAGTACAGAAAGATCGGCTTGCCGCTCGCACGGGCTGCCTTGAGGCCGGCGTCGTAGTTGACGAAGGGGTAGCCTTTCGGCGGATCGGCCAGCGCCGCCCCCGCCCAGATACAGCCTGCCGCCAGCAGCATCTTGATCAGCTTCATCCTGTTCTCCTTCAATGAGATGACCTCATTCTGATAAATTGGGGCATTCGTGCAATCCTCTTTTATGCCCATGACCTACGACCCCGTCCGCATCGGCCTGGTTTCCATCAGCGACCGTGCCAGCAGCGGCATCTACGAAGACCAGGGCCTGCCCGCGCTGGAAGCCTGGTTCGGCGAGGTGCTGGCCAATCCCGCCGAATTCGTCACCCGCCTGATTCCCGACGAGCAGGCGCAGATCGAGGCGACGCTGATCGATCTGGCCGACGCCGTGCAGTGCTCGCTCATCCTCACGACCGGCGGCACCGGACCGGCGCCGCGCGATGTCACGCCCGAAGCCACGCTGGCGGTGGCGCACAAGGTGCTGCCCGGTTTCGGCGAGGCGATGCGCGCGGTATCGCTGAAGTATGTGCCGACCGCGATCCTGTCGCGCCAGGTCGGCGTCACCCGCGGCGCCAGCCTGATCCTCAACCTGCCGGGCCAGCCCAAGGCGATCAAGGAAACGCTCGACGGCATCTTCTCCGCCGTGCCGTACTGCATCGACCTGATCGGCGGGCCCTATTTCGAGACGCACCCCGACACGATTGCCATATTCCGTCCCAAGTCCGCGCAGAGAATCCGCCCATGACAGCAGTCCTCGACGCACTCGCCCGCGCGCTGCGCGATCTGTTCAGCCTGCGGGTGCTATGGGTGGTGGTGTGGCCGATGCTGGCCGCACTGCTGCTGTGGCTGGTGCTCGGCGTGACGTTCTGGGGCACCTTTTCCGGCTGGATCGAACAGGGACTCGACGCCATCGGCATCCAGGTCTGGCTGGCCGACCTCGAGCCGAGATGGATCGCCAACGGCATCCAGGCGCTGCTGCACCTGATGCTGTTCGTGCCGCTGGTGATGCTGACCGCGCTCGTGATCACTGCGCTGTTCGGCATGTCTGCGCTGATCCGCCTGGTGGCCGAGCGCGACTACCCCGCGCTTGTTCGTGAAAACGGCGGCAGTCTGGTCGGCAGCGTGTGGAACGCGCTGGTCGCAATCGGCCTGTTCATTGCCCTGTGGCTGATCACCCTGCCGTTGTGGCTGATCGGCATCGGCGTGATCGTGCCCTTCGCCGCCGCCGCGTACCTCAACCAGCGCCTGTTCCGCTACGACGCCATCGCCGAACACGCCAGCGCCGACGAGATGACCGCCCTGTTCAGGCAGGAACGCGGCGGCTGGTGGGGGCTGGGCATCCTGACCGGGCTGCTGCAGTTCGTCCCGCTGCTCAATCTGCTTGGTCCGGTGATCGCCGCGCTCGCCTTCATCCACTTCGGCCTTGCGCGTCTGAACCAGCGGCGCTCGGGTTCAGCGTGATGCAGCGAACCGCAGCCTGAATCCTTCGTCGAAATTGATCTCGTGGGCGGTCGTCGCGCCGATCACGCACTGCTCCAGGCCGGGCGGCATCACCACCCGGCCGGCGGAATTCACCAGCCGGCCGGCCATGATTTCGGCCTCGCGGCGCGGCAGGTGCTCCGGCAGTTCGGGTTCGGCGTAACCCTGCGGATAGACCGGACGACCCCCGCCTTCGTATTTGTCCGTCGCGCCCAGCGTATGCAGCAGTTCGTGCGCGATGACGATATTGTTCTGGCGCATCTGCCGGGGGTCGGCATAGGCATGCACCACTCCGATCAGGCCTTTCTGCAGACCCAGCGAATGCTCCAGCGCCACGCCATCCTGCTGTGCGTGATACAGCACGAACAGCTTGATCGTACCCAGCTGCGGCAGGAGTTCCCCCGATTGCTGATAGACCCACCAGCGCAGCTGCAGACTCCAGAGCATGGTTTTCAGCACGCTGCCGTCGCGCGGCGGGGCGGGCGGCAACGCCTCCAGCGCCGGCAGGAGGGCAAGCTGCATGGCAGGCGACAGGCGCGCGCCATAACGCGCCGACTCGCGTTCGAGGAAGGCATTGATATCGTCGAAATCGCTTGTCTTCAGCGAGCGGACCATTTCCGCCGCTTCGGGCGAGCCGTCGCCGTTGATCGGCACCAGCGCCACGTCCAGCGGACCGCGCCAGCTGCGCACCAGCGACTGCTCCATCCAGGTCAGGCCGACTGCGGCAACCAGCACGCCGAGCAGGATCAGTATGCGAAATCGGCGAAACGTCATGATGGCGTGCGAGGAGTCAGGGTTCCCCTCTTAACGACATCCCGCCATCCTGCTTGAAGCCGTTTCAAGGCGTGGCCGCCGCGGGAGCGCCCGTTGGCACGGGGTCGGCTGCAGGCCTTTTGCCCGCCCCCAGGCTCATCTTGCTGGGGGCAAACTTGTCCCGGACAGTCTGCTCGGTGGGTGCGGCGAGGCTGACGCGTGCGCTGTCGAGCCCCTGCCTGATCAGTTCTTCGCGCATGGCCTGGCCGCGCGCGCCCGCGAGCCTGACCAGGGCATCGTCGTCGATTTTCGTCAGCTGGGTGAGCCGCTCCAGCAACTCGGCGTGAAAAGCCGAGGCAGGCCCTTCGTCGCGGGCCTTGAAGCGGCGGCCGAGGCGCTCGATCAACTGGCTATCCAGCACGCGCGCGGCAGCACCTGCATCCTTGTCCTGGAAGCTTTCGCGCAGCTTCTTGTATTCCTCCTTGCCGGCGCGCTCGGCATAGCGGTCTTCGAGCCAGGTCTGGATCTTGTAATTGTTGACGTCCACCGGGCCCGGCGCCTCACCGGCAGCGAGCTTGATGCCGGCGACGGCAACCGCTTCGCGACGCATCGCGCGTTCCTGCAGGGCGCGTCGGTCGGCCTCGGGGGCGTAGCCCGGTTCCAGGGTCAGGTCCAGCGCGGGGCGTTTGGCCAGCGCCTCGGCGAGGGTCTTGAGCTTTTCCTGCTCGGGCGGCAACAGCGCGGCGCTGCCGGGGTCGAAGTCAACGGATTCGAGTTTTTCCGAGCTCACGCCGAGCAGCTTGCCCAGCGCGCGGAAGGGCGCGGTGACCAGCTTGGTCAGCACGTTGACGATGGCCTTCCAGATGATGCGCCCATAGCTGAACTGCGGGTCGTCGAGGCTGCCGGAAATCGGCAGGTCGAGGTCGATGACGCCGTTGCTGTCCTGCAGCAGCGCGATCGCGAGGTCGAGCGGCAGATTCATCGCATCGGGGCTGTCGACGCGCTCGCCGAGCTTCAGCTTGTCGACGATGAACTTGTTTTCGCCCGCCAGCTGGCGATCCTTGATCTTGTATTCGAGATCGACCGAGAGCTTGCCGGAATCGATCCTGCGCCCGGCGAACTTGCCCGAATACGGCGTCAGGTTGGTCATTTCCAGGTTGCGGAAGGTCAGCGTCAGATCGGTGAACTCGGTCGCGCGGAACGGCTGGATAGCCCCGCGCACACGGGCCGACCCGTAGTCGTCGACCTTGCCGTCGAGCTCGACCTGCGCCGTCGTCGCCGGGTCGGTCGACAGGCCGGTGATGACGCCGCCGAGATCGTGCATGCGGGTGCCGAACTGCGGCGTCAGCGAGAGGTCGGCGAATTCCGCATTGGCGCCGACGATGCGCACGCGCTCGACCGCGACCGGGAAAGCGGGGGACGGGTCGGCGGCCCTGGGTTTCGACTTCGGCGCGGATTTCGCGGCCGCCGGTTCGGCCGGCTGGGTACGCAGCACGCGCTGCAGGTTGATCGTCTTGTCCTCGAAAATGATGACCTTGCCGAAGGGGTTCAGCGCCACCAGTTCGTTGATGCGCAGGTGGTCCGGGCCGAGCCGGAACGTCAGGCTGCTGGACGACAGCTTCCGCCAGCCGAGGAAGGCCTCCTCGGTTTCCTCCTCGGTGATGGCCAGATCCTCGACTGCGAAGCCGCCGCCGAAATTGAGCTTCAGCCCGGACTTCGTCTGCTCGAACGCCAGCTTGCCGCGCGTCGATGCGGCGCCCGAATGCAGGTTGAGCCGGGCAAACTGGTTGACGTAAGGAGCGAAGGGTTTCAGCGACAGCCCCGCCAGCCTGAGGTTCAGCCGGCCTGAAGACTTGCCCGGTATCACCGTTCCGTCGGCATTGAAGCGCCCACCCTGCCTGAGCGCGAACCCGGCCTCCAGCGGAACGGCCTTGTTCATGTCGAGACTGAGATCCTTCAGCGTCACGAAGCCCTGGACGACATCGAGCCTGAGCGGCCTGGCGGGCGACTGGTCGACGATTCCGACTTCGATGCCGTCGAGGCTGAGGCGCGCCAGTTGCACATCCATCGGCGGAGCGGACGCGGATTCGGCTGCGGCAGGCGCAGCAGCGGGAGCGCCGGGTGCCTTTTGCAGGATATCGGCCCAGTTGAGCTGTTTTTTCCGGTCCAGCTCCACGCGGGTTTTCGCTCCGCTCAGTTCAACGGCCTCGATGACGACCCGGTTTTCGGCCAGCGTCAGTCCCGCATTGACCAGCGTCGCACGCGCCAGGCTCGCCACATTGTCCGTCCCTGACATCACCTGCACCGGCCCCATCGCCGCGTTGACCGAACCGATCTCGATCGCCGGCGTAGCGCCCACCTCGCCCGTCAAAGCCGCGCTCAGGCCGAAACCTTGGGCGCTCACGCTCAAGGGCCGCGCGTAGCCCTGGTCGGTGAAACGCGTCGACCAGTCTGCCAGCCTGATTTCGCGTACCCCGATTTTCCACGGCGTGATGGGAGCGGCAGTCTTGGATTCCGTCTGTTGCACCGCCGCACCGGTTTCGGCTGGAGCAAACAGGCGCTGCCAGTCGAGCACTCCCTGAACGTTGCGAGTGGCCGCGAGCTTCGCGCCCGTCAGATTTACTCCAGCCACGTGGACCACGTGGCTGGCCAGATCCAGATTGGCATCGCTGACGCGCGCCTCGGCAAGCTCGAGCACCGGTGCTCCGCCGCGCGGCGCCAGCTTCAGGTCCTGCACGATCAGGTTGGCACCGTTGATCTGCAGCCAGGGCAAAGCCTCGCCCGCCTTGTCGACCACCATGGCGAAGCGGTAGCGCAATCCAGCTGCCAGCGTGCCGGACGGCAGCTCGAAATTGCGCGGACTCTTGATCACGCGCAACAGGTTGGCCAGCCGCACGCCTTCGAGGCCGAGCTCGCCGCTCGATGCGACGGGATTCAGACCGACGTCGCCCTTCCATTTGAGGGTGCCGCCCTGTTCCGGCAGCCTGGCGGCGATCAGGTAATCGCCGCGATCCTCGGGCAGCGTCGACAGGCCGTCGAGTTCGATGCCTAGCGGTTCCAGCACCGCCGTGAAAGGCTCGCCCACGCGGTTGGCGTCGACGTAGGTGACGTGGCCCTTGTCGATCTGGATGTGGTCGATCAGCAACCGCGCGATGGTGTCGGACGGCGGTTTCTTGTCCTCATTGAGCTTGGCGATCAGCGCAGCCCAGTTCAACGTGCCGCCGCGTCTCACCTCGATCGTGGCGTGCGGCCGGTCGAGCCGGATGTCGCGGATGCGCCAGGCCCAGCGGAACAGCCCAGTGGTGTCGACGTTGATGTAGAGCCGCTCGAAGCTGGCCAGCGGGGCACCGTTCATCTCGGTCAGCTTGAGGCCGTCGACCGTCGCTTCCAGCGTGAGCGGATTGAACCTGACCTGCTCGGCGCTCAGGCGGCTGGCGAGCGTGTCCTCGCCGACCCAGGGCAGCAACTTCTGCGCCAGCGGATTGACCAGAAAGAAACCGAACACCAGATAGAGGCCGACCAGTCCGGCGACGATCAGGAACGGCAGGCTCAAGACAAATTTGACGACACGTCCCCACATGCGGCTTCTCCCGGTTCAAATCCCTTTTTATCCGCGAAGTGCGCGAAGGGGTGCGAAGAACACCCTTCCAGATTTTTCTTGCGTCCCTTCGTGGATCAACCCGTTTTTTGCATCGCCTCGCGGATCATCCGGAATATTTCACGGAAGGCCTTGGGCGGCTTGTTGCGCGCCGCCTCGTCGCGCGCATTGCGGATCAGCTGCCGCAGGTGCGTGGCGTCGGTATCGGGATACTGATTGAGGAACAGCGTCAGCGCCTCGTTGTCGGCGATGAGCTTTTCGCGCCATTTCTCGGCCTGGTGCAATTTGGCATTTTCCGCCGCGGACACGCCGTTGAAGATATCCAGCTGTGCCTGGATCGGCGCCGGATCGACCGAACGCATCAGCTTGCCGATGTATTGCCGCTGCCGGCGCAACGCGCTGTTCTGGGTGATCTTGCGGCAGGCCGCCACCGCCGCACGCAGTTCGTCCGGCAGCTCGATGCGCTTGAACTGCGCGTCGGGCAGCTTGACCAACTCCTCGCCCAGCGCCTGCAGGGCTTCGACTTCGCGTTTCTTGTGGCTCTTGCTGGGGCCGTCGTAGACCTCGTCGGGGTCGAATTCCAGCTCGGCATCAGGGTCGATCAGGCGCACGGTAGGGCTTTCGGTTGCTGTTATTATCGTCATTGTAGTTTCTGCCCGGATAAAACGGGCTGCCCACAAACGGACCGTACCCCACTTTCCTTTCGTCAGCCGATATGCCCCGCTCCCAATTCAGCTACACCCGCGACCAGCTCATGGCCCTGTCCCGGATCGTCATCGAACATGCCGCCAAACAGGGCGCCACCGCCGCCGACACCGAAATCTCCGAAGGCGTCGGACAGAGCGTCAGCGTGCGCCAGGGCGAAATCGAGACCATCGAATACAACAAGGACAAGGGCGCCGGCGTCACCGTCTACATCGGCCAGCGGCGCGGCCACGCCTCGACCTCGGACCTGTCGGAAGGAGCGCTGAAAAGCGCGGTCGAAAAGGCAATGACCATCGCGCGCTACACCGCCGAAGACGAGGCGGCCGGCCTGCCGGACGCCGACCGTCTGGCGAAGGACGTGCCCGACCTCGACCTCTACCATCCCTGGAACCTGAGCGTCGAAGAGGCCGCCGAACGTGCCAAGGCCTGCGAAGCGGCGGCGCTGGCAGTCGACAAGCGGCTGACCAACTCCGAAGGCGCCGGCGTCAGCCTGCACACCTCGCAGTTCGTCTACGCCAACAGCCTCGGCTTCTGCAACGGCTACGCCGGCTCGCGCCACGGCATGTCGGTCGCCGTGATCGGCGAGGACAAGGGCGGCATGCAGCGCGACTACTGGTACACCAGCGCACGCAATGCCAACGACCTGGACTCCGCCGAAACCGTGGGCCGCATCGCCGGCACCCGCACCGTGCGCCGCCTGAACGGCCGCAAGCTCGACACCCGCACCTGCCCGGTGCTGTTCGAGGCGCAGATCGCCACCGGCCTGATCGGCAACTTCGTCGCCGCGGTCTCCGGCGGCAGCCTGTACCGCAAATCGTCCTTCCTGCTCGACAGCCTGGGCAAGCAGGTATTCGCGCCGCTGGTGACCATCCGCGAGCAGCCCTTCATTCCCGGCGGTCTCGGCAGCGCGCCGTTCGACAGCGAAGGCGTCGCCTGCCTCGATCGCGACATCGTCAAGGACGGCGTGCTGCAGGGTTACTTCCTGTCGACCTACTCGGCGAAGAAGCTCGGCATGACAACGACCGGCAATGCCGGCGGCAGCCACAACCTCATCGTCACGCCCGGCGAACACGACCTCGATGGCCTCCTCAAGCAGATGGGCACGGGCCTGTTGGTCACCGAACTGCTCGGCCACGGCGCCAACATGGTCACCGGCGACTACTCGCGCGGCGCCGCAGGCTTCTGGGTGGAAAACGGCGAAATCCAGTACCCGGTCGAGGAAATCACCATCGCCGGCAACCTCGCCGAGATGTTCAAGGGCATCGTCGGCATCGGCCGCGATATCGAGCGGCGCGGCTCCAAGCAGGTCGGCTCGATCCTGATCGACAAGATGACCGTGGCGGGCAACTGAATGCTGGCAGCGCATCGTCATTTCGTTGCGCTCGCTGCCGTTCTCCTGCTCGTTGCCTGCGACCGCGCGCCGACGCTGCCGAAGCTCAATTCGCACGACGTCATCGTCGCCTTCGGCGACAGCCTGACCCACGGCACCGGCGCGAGTCGCGATACCGCCTATCCCGCCGTGCTGGCCACACTGACCGGCCGCACCGTGATCAATGCCGGCGTGCCCGGAGACACCACGGCTTCCGCACTGCAGCGACTTCCCGAGGTGCTCGACGAGCACAAGCCGCGCCTGGTGCTGCTATGTCTGGGTGGCAACGACATGCTGAGGAAGCAGCCCGAAGCCGCCACTGAAAACAATCTTCGACTGCTGGTGCAGACGATACGCAAGAGCGGGGCGGAGGTCATGCTGATCGCCGTGCCCGAGCCCAGGCTGTTCGGCAGCGCGCCGGATTTCTATGAGCGTGTCGCCGAAGACATGCGGCTGCCGCTGGAAGACGACGTGTTCAACGAAGTACTGAAGGACAACCGCCTCAAGGCCGACCCCATCCACGCCAACGCCGCCGGCTATCGCGTGGTCGCCGAGCGGCTGGCCGAATTCCTGCGCGAGGCGGGCGCGCTTTGAAATTCCTGCTAGCATTGGCCCGCCTGATTGACGCCATGACCGAACGCATCGGCCGCATCGTCATCTGGCTGGTTCTGATCGCCACCCTGATCTCGGCGGGGAACGCCCTGGTGCGCTACGCGCTCGGCGAAAGCTCAAACGCCTGGCTGGAAATCCAGTGGTATCTGTTCGGCGCGATGTTCCTGCTGGGCGCGGGCTACACGCTCAAGCACAACGGCCATGTGCGCATCGACATTTTCTATAACCGGCTGGGGCCGCGCGGACAGGCGTGGATCGACCTCGCCGGCGGGCTGCTGTTTCTGTTGCCGATGGCGTTATTGCTGGCCTGGCTGGCATGGCCGATGTTTCATGAGGCCTGGCGCATGCACGAAATGTCGCCCGACGCCGGCGGCCTCGTGCGCTGGCCGGTCAAGCTGCTGCTGCCGCTGGGCTTTGCTCTCCTGGCCCTGCAGGGCGTGGCTGAAGTGATCAAGCAGATCGGCGTGCTGAGCGGCCATCTGCTGCTGCCGCACGAAGCGCCCGAGGAAGAGGTCTGATGGACGTCGGGGTACTGGCGCCGCTGATGTTCGCAGGCCTGGTGGCCTTCCTGCTGCTGGGCTATCCGGTGGCGTTCGCGCTCGCCGCCAACGGCCTGCTGTTCGCCGGCATCGGCATCGCGTCGGGGCTGTTCGACGTGTCGCTGCTGCACGCGCTGCCCGAGCGGGTCTACGGCATCGTCGCCCATCCCACGCTCTTGGCGATCCCCTTCT
Organism: Thiobacillus sp.; assembly: GCA_018262815.1. Classification (GTDB taxonomy): domain Bacteria; phylum Pseudomonadota; class Gammaproteobacteria; order Burkholderiales; family Thiobacillaceae; genus Thiobacillus. The sequence continues at coordinate 10,378 of JADFDN010000032.1, read as the reverse complement.
TCGCCTTCATGGGCCTGATCCTCGAACGCTCCGGCATGGCCGAGGACCTGCTCGACACCATCGGCCAGCTGTTCGGTTCCTTGCGCGGGGGCCTCGCCTATGCAGTGATCCTGGTTGGCGGCCTGCTCGCCGCCACCACCGGCGTGGTCGCCGCCACCGTGATCGCAATGGGCCTGATCTCCTTGCCGGTGATGCTGCGCTACGGCTACGACAAGCGGCTGGCCTCCGGCGTCATCGCCGCCTCGGGCACGTTGGCGCAGATCGTGCCGCCGTCGCTGGTGCTGATCGTGCTGGCCGACCAGCTCGGCGCCTCGGTCGGCGACATGTACAAGGGCGCGCTGATTCCGGGTCTGGCGCTGGTCGGGCTTTACCTGCTCTATGTGTTCGGCGTGACGCTGATGAAGCCCCATGCCGTCCCCGCCATGCCGGCATCCGCGCGCACGCTGCACGGCTCGGCGCTGCTGCTGCGCGTCTTCACCACCCTGCTGCCGCCGCTGGTACTGATTTTCCTGGTGCTCGGCACCATTTTCCTCGGCGTCGCCACCCCGACCGAAGGCGGCGCGATGGGCGCGGCCGGCGCCCTGCTGCTGGCGCTGGTACGCGGGCGCTTGAGCCGGCTGCAGCTGACGCAGGCGATGGACAGCACCACCCGGCTCACCACCTTCGTCATCTTCATCCTGATCGGCTCGACCATCTTCACCCTGGTGTTCCGCGGGCTGGACGGCGACGTCTGGGTCGAGCACCTGTTCGACCAGCTCCCCGGCGGCGTGCTTGGCTTCCTCATCGCGATCAACCTGATGGTGTTCGTCCTGGCGTTCTTCCTCGACTTCTTCGAGATCGCCTTCATCGTCGTGCCGCTGGTGGCCCCCATCGCCGCCAAGCTCGGCATCGATCCGATCTGGTTCGGCGTGATGCTGGCGGTCAACATGCAGACCGCCTTCATGCACCCGCCCTTCGGCTTCGCGCTGTTCTACCTGAAAAGCGTCGCGCCGAAGAGCATCCGCACCGCCGACATCTACTGGGGCGCGATTCCCTTTCTCGTCATCCAGCTCTTCATGGTCGCCGTGGTGCTGGCCTTCCCGCAGGTCGTGCTGCGCGACGCCCCGGCCGACGCCAGCAGCGTCACCGAAATCCCCGTCGAGGTCGACCCCGACGCCTACTACCTGCCGGCCGAGTGGCGTTGAGACCGGCCCCAGCCGCGGGCTCGGCCCGGGGCCGGAAACGTGAGAAAATGAACGGCTTCGCGCATTGCCTGTCTCATGCGCGTCATCCCAACCCCTATTCCAGGAATTGAAACCATGAGCGAACTCACCATCGAAGATATCGTCGTCGGCAGCGGCGACACCGCCAGCGCAGGCCAGTACGTGACCGTGCACTACACCGGCTGGCTCACCGACGGCAAGAAATTCGACTCCAGCCTCGACCGCAACGACCCGTTCGAATTCCGCCTCGGCGCAGGCCAGGTCATTCCCGGCTGGGACCAGGGCGTGGCCGGCATGCAGATCGGCGGCAAGCGCAAGCTCACCATTCCGCCGGAACTGGGCTACGGCGCCCGCGGCGCAGGCGGCGTGATCCCGCCGAACGCCACGCTGGTGTTCGAAGTCGAACTGCTGGGCGTCAATTAATCCTTTTCCGCGCATGCCGCGGATAGCCCCATGACCCCAGCCCTGTTCTCCCACCGCAAGCACTGGGCGGCCCGCTTCGGCACCGCCCCGTTCCTGCCGATGTCGCGCGCCGAAATGGCCGCGCTTGGCTGGGATGCGTGCGACGTGATTCTCGTCACCGGCGACGCCTACATCGACCATCCCAGCTTCGGCATGGCGCTGGTCGGGCGGCTACTGGAAGCGCAAGGCTACCGCGTAGGCATCATCAGCCAGCCCGACTGGCATTCGGCCGAGCCCTTCCGCGCGCTCGGACAGCCGACGCTGTATTTCGGCGTCACCGCCGGCAACATGGATTCGATGGTCAACCGCTACACGTCGGACCGCAAGATCCGTTCGGACGACGCCTACACGCCGAACGCCGAGCCCAACAAGCGCCCCGACCGCGCGGTCACGGTGTACGCACAGCGCTGCCGCGAGGCCTTTCCCGGCACCCCGGTCATCATCGGCTCGATCGAAGCGTCCCTGCGCCGGATCGCGCACTACGACTACTGGTCCGATACCGTACGCCGCTCGGTGCTGCCGGATTCCAAGGCCGACCTGCTGATTTTCGGCAACGCCGAGCGCGCGCTGCTGGAGATCACCTATCGGCTTGCCAAGGGCGAAAAGATCGGCGACATCCGCGACGTGCGCGGCACCGGCTTCATGGTGCCGCACGACTGGCTTCCACCCTCTCCCCAACCCTCTCCCCTCAAGGGAGAGGGGGCAAACGCTGAGCCCAAACCGATTAACAGCTGGATCGAGGTGCTCTCGACCGAACTCGACACCCCCGGCGCCATCGACGCCCACGTCGACCCCTACGCGATGACGCCCAGCGGCCCCACCGCGCAGACGCCGGAAGGCACGGCACCGGTGCGCATCGTGCCGAAAGCCGAGCGCCTCGCGACGAAGCAGGCAGTGCGCGCGCGCACCGTGATCCGCCTGCCCGACTACGACCAGGTGAAGAACAATCCGACGCTGTATGCGCACGCCTCGCGCGTGTTCCACCTCGAATCCAACCCCGGCAACGCCCGCGCGCTGCGGCAGGCGCACGGCGAACGCGACGTCTGGCTCAACCCGCCGCCGATCCCGCTTACCACGCCGGAGATGGACGCGGTGTATGACCTGCCCTACGCGCGCGCGCCGCACCCGAGCTATGGCGACGCCAAAATCCCGGCGTGGGAAATGATCCGCTTCTCGGTCAACATCATGCGCGGCTGCTTCGGCGGCTGCACCTTCTGCTCGATCACCGAGCACGAGGGCCGCATCATCCAGAGCCGCAGCGAGGATTCGGTGATCAAGGAAATCGAGGCGATCCGCGACAAGACGCCCGGCTTCACCGGCGTCATTTCCGATCTCGGCGGACCGACCGCCAACATGTACCGCATGGCGTGCAAGTCGGAAAAGATCGAGAAGGCCTGCCGGCGTCTGAGCTGCGTGTTCCCCGACATCTGCGACAACCTCAACACCGACCACACGCCGCTGATCCACATGTATCGCCGCGCCCGCGCGCTGCCCGGCATCAAGAAGATCCTGATCAGTTCGGGTCTGCGCTACGACCTCGCGGTGCGCTCGCCCGAATATGTGAAGGAGCTGGTGCAGCACCACGTCGGCGGCTATCTGAAGATCGCGCCCGAGCACACCGAGGCCGGCCCGCTATCGAAGATGATGAAGCCCGGCATGGGTGCTTACGACCGCTTCAAGGACATGTTCGAAGCGGCCTCGCGTGCGGTCGGCAAGAAGCAGTACCTGATCCCCTACTTCATCGCGGCCCACCCCGGCACCACCGACGAGGACATGCTGAACCTGGCGCTCTGGCTGAAGAAGCACGATTTCCGCCTCGACCAGGTGCAGACCTTCCTGCCGACGCCGATGGCGCTGGCCACCGCGATGTACCACACGGAGAAGAACCCGCTGAAGAAGGTCCTGGGCGGCAAGGCCGAGGCGGTATCCGTCGTCAAGCAGGGCCGCACCCGCCGTCTGCACAAGGCCTTCCTGCGCTACCACGACGCGGACAACTGGCCGCTCCTGCGCGAAGCCCTGAAGGAGATGGGGCGCGAAGACCTGATCGGCAACAGCAAGAAGCATCTGATCCCGCTGTATCAGCCTGCCGGTACCGGCAGGCAACCTGAAGGCACGCGAACCCCGCGCGCCGAAGGCAAGCGGGCGAAGCCCGCGTCAGGCAAGCCTGATGCGGCCAAACCGGCATCCGGGAAACCGAGCCCGGCCAAGCCTGCCCCCGCCAACCGCGGCCGCCCGCCGCAAGTGCCCAAGCACCCACTCAGCCAGCGTCGCGGCGGCGGCAAGGCCCGCTGACTTTTGCCTTCTTCTTGTGACTTGTATCTTGTAGCCTGCTTCTCGAAATGACTCCCAGCGACATCCTCCGCGCCAAGCTCAACCTCGAAACCGCCCAGCTCGCCTGGCCCGAACTCGAACGTCACTTCGCGCGCGGCGACGTCATCAAGGTCGCGCCCGGCATGGACCTGGTCGACGCCGCGCTCAACCTCGCCGAAAACAATGCCGCCACCGTGCAGCAATGGCTGACCGATGGCCGCATCGCCCGCGCCGAACTGACCGACGCCGAGGACTGGCATGCGCGCCAGCCGATGTTCTGGGCGGTGGTGGTGGCGCCTTGGGTGCTGGTGCAGGAAGTGGCGAAGCAACTGGAATCGGATTGAACAAGCCCGGATCCGCTTCAGACATGCACTTGATCCAGCTCCTCATTCCCATCTACGACAATGAAGGCCGCGCGTTTCAGCGGGACAAATTCGACGGCGTCAGAGCGCAACTCATCGAACGCTTCGGCGGCTTGACGGCGTTTGTGCAGTCTCCTGCGCTGGGCCTGTGGAAGGACACGGAGAATGGAACGACCGCGCGCGACGACATGATCCTGATCGAAGTGATGGTTGAAACCCTGGAGCTGGAGTGGTGGTCTGCCTACCGCACGGAGCTGGAGCGCATTTTCCGCCAGGATGAAGTGGTCGTGCGGGCGATCGCCTGCGAGCGGATCTGATCACCGGAATTTGCTGTTCGAGCCGGCCAAGGGTGTAAATTGTTCATTTGAGGAAAGCTAAATGCTGGTGACTTTTACGACCGATGCGCACGCTGACATCACCATGTTTGGCGATGTCGCGCTTGCGCTGTTGAAAATGATGGGGCACAGCGGCACCGTGCCCGGCGCGATCCTGGCCGAAGACGTTCCGCTCGCACTCGACCGCCTGAAAGCCGCGATCGAGAAGGAAAATGCCCCGCCCCCGGCTGACGACAGGGACGACGATGAACCGGTGGTCAGCATGGCGCATCGCGCGCTGCCGCTGATCAATCTGCTTGCTGCCGCAGCCAGGGCGGAATCCAACGTCATGTGGAAGTAACAACAGCAGCCCGCAAAAAAAGCCCGCCGAAGCGGGCTTTTTTACGTCTGCCGGGTCGATCAGCCGGCCAGGCTGTCCTTCACCCGCATCAGTCGCGCACGCGCCTCGCTGGCGACGCCGTGCACGGCGGTGTTGGAAACCAGCTTGACCATGATGCCGGGATCGAGGAAGGACACGGTCACCTTGCCGTCGGCTTCCTCGCGCACCACGACGTTGCACGGCAGCAGCATGCCGACGTCGGGCTCGGCGCTGATCGCCTGGTTCGCCAGCGGCGGGTTGCAGGCGCCGAGAATGCGGTAGGGGCGCATGTCGACGTCGATCTTGGCCTTCATCGTGGCTTTCACATCGATGTCGGTCAGCACGCCGAAGCCTTCGGCCTTGAGGGCAGCGGTGACTTTCTCGATGGCTGCGTCGAAGGGGCCGCTGATCTGGGTGTCGAATCCGTATTCGCTCATGTTGTTGCTCCTGTTTGAGATGATTTCGATGGCAGGCATTTTACCTGCTCCGATCAGGGTTCCAGCGATTGCCGCTCCATCTTCGACCACAGGCTGTATACCTCGTCGGACCACAACGACTTGATGTAAACGACGACGTCCTGCATCTCCTGCTCGGTCAACCTGCCCTCCCACGCGGGCATCTTGCCCTGGCCCTGCGGACTCCCCTCGCGGATCACCTGCAGCAGCACCGCCGTCGGGTGATGCCAGGCGTGGGCACTGTCGTCCAGCGGCGGCGGCGGAAAGTGGCCGTCGGCATCGCGAATGCGCCAGTCGCCCGGCTGGCCCCTGCCGCCGGCGCCGTGGCATTCCAGGCAGGCCTTGTCATACACCGCTTTGCCGCGCGCCACCTGCACGGGGTCCAGATTGCGTTCGAGGACGGCTTCGCTGCCGCTGGACCGGGCCGTTTCTTCGGCTGGCATGTCGCAACCTGCCAGGCCCAGCCCCATGATCAGCGTCGCGAAGATTTTCCATTTCATGGGTGTCATGGGATTTCTTTCACAAGAGACAGGAAAGAGCGCATGTCCCGCCTTAAGTTCCATTGTCCTGCGCGTCAGGCAGCACGTCATCCAGCACGCGTCGCATGTTGCGCCAGTGCGATCCTTCCCAGTACACCCGCCCGCACGCATCGCAAGTGGAAAAACGATCGTAATGTTCGCGCACCCGCGGCGGCAGGCTGTCCAGCACGCTGGCCTTGTCGACCGGACGCAGCGGCGCATTGCAGTGCAGGCACAGGGTGAACGGCCGCGCGCTGCGTGCCAGGTCGAGCCGTTCGATGATTTCGCGCAACTGGTCTTCCGATTTCTGCGCATGCACATAACAGCCGTGCGTCACAGCGCGCCGCTTCAATAATTCACGATCGCGCGTCAGCACGATGCGGCCGTCCTGTTCGCCGATCACCACGATCTCGTCGTCTTGGAAGTGGTTGTCATACAGCGTGTCGAAACCCAGCATGCGCAGCATGTGCGCCAGCCCGCCGAGGTGCGCATCGGCGACGAAGCGCGTTTCTCCTGATGGCGCGTCGCGCAGCCGCAGCCGCGGCTCCGCACCCGGCGACCCGCAGCGAGGATACACTGCGACCCGGTCGCCGTCCTGCAGCAGACGATCGAAGCCCGCCGGTTCGCCGTTCACCAGGATCAGTTCCACTTCGGTGTGCGGCACCCCCAGCGCCTCGATCATGTGCTTGGTCGTCGCCGCCTGCGCGCACGGCACGCCGAATTCCCGCTTGCGCCGATCCGGCGCCAGGAAGTCGTTCAGTTCTTCGTGAAAGCGAAACGTGGCGGTGACCATATGCCGGCTATTGTCGCCATTCGAAGGGCCTCGGAAAACCCGGCCGGCCCTGGTTGACCCGCGCTTGCGCCCCGGACGCAAAAACGCCACCTCGACGGTGGCGTTTGCACGAGACGGACGGCAGTCAATGCCGGGCTTTGACCGGAGTGGCCGGCTTGGGCGGGGTAATGAACGATCCCGCCGGAACGACAGCTTCCTTCGGCTTCTTGGGTTTCTTGGCTTCCTTGTTACCGCGCAACTGGCCTTTTGCCATGGTGACTCTCCTTGCTGTGGCTGCAGATGTGTCGACCGGGGATTCCCTGCGAACACGACACGCACTGATCATAGGCGCTTATGCGGGAACGCGCGGCTTTATATTCAGCCGGCCTTGAATGCGTCATCCGCCGCTGCGGCCTCGCACGGCAGATGGCCGAGTGCGAACGCTGCAAATGCGGCCACCTGCTGCGCCTGCCAGGCCGCGTCGCGACCCAATGCGGCGGCCAGCAGGGCCGCCACCCGTGGCGCGGCCTCGATACTGGCGCGCGCATCCAGCAGCAGGGCACGGGTGCGTCGTGCGAGCACGTCCTGCACGCTGCGCGCCATTTCCTTCTGTGCCGCCCACACCACCTCGGCGCCGATGTACGGCAGCCGCGCGTGCAGGGGGGCGGCCCAGTCCGGCCGCGTCTGCGCCAGTGCCCGCACCGCAGCGGCATCCGATCCGTAGGCGCGCAGCGGGATCGGCTGCTTGTCGGCCGTCGCCCCATGCAGGGGCAGGTCCGCCGTACGGCAGGGATGGCCGGGCAGCTGCGCCATCCGCGCCGCCAGGTCGACCGCCTGCTCGGCCATTTCGCGGTAGGTCGTCCACTTGCCGCCGGTGATGCTGACCAGCCCCGATTCCTCGCGCAGCAGATGGTCGCGCGCCAGCGCCGAGGTGCCGTGCCCGCTGCCGGCCCGCACCAGCGGACGCAGCCCGGCGAACACGCTCAGCACGTCCTGCAGGCGCGGCGCCTCCCGCAGGTAACGCCCGGCGTGTTCGAGCAGGAAATCGATTTCTTGCGGCAGTGCACGCGGTTCGGCCTCGGCATCCTCCACCGGCACATCGGTGGTGCCGATCAGCAGCCGGTCCTGCCAGGGAATCGCGAACAGCACGCGGCCGTCGTCGGTCTTCGGCACCATCAGCGCCGTGCGGCCGGGCAGAAAGCGCCGGTCGAGCACGATATGCGCACCCTGGCTGGGCGCCACCCAGGCAGCCGCGTCCGGCGCGGCCATGCGGCGGATCGAATCGCAGAACACGCCGGTGGCGTTGATCACGACGCGCGCCGGGATCTCGTACTCGACGCCGGTTTCGCGGTCGCGCGCCATCACCCCGGCGACCGGCGTGCCCGCGCCGCCGGCGCGCAGCAATCCTGTCACCTGGCAGTAGTTGATCAGGGTGGTGCCATGGTCCCAGGCGCTGGCGGCCAGGCTCACCGCAAGGCGGGCGTCGTCGAACTGGCCGTCGTGATACAGCACGCCGCCGCGCAGCTTTTCGCTGCGCAGCCCCGGCAGTTCGCGGCAGGTGGCGGCCGCGTCGAGCCGGCGCGAGCGCCCCAGGCTGGCGCGCCCGGCGAGGCGTTCGTAGACGCCGAGGCCGAAGCCGTAGTACAGGCTCTCGCCGCGCCTGTAGGCGGGGATGACGAAGGGCTGTTCGCTCGCCAGATGCGGCGCGTTGGCCAGCACGCGCCCGCGTTCGCGCAACGCGCCCATCACCAGTTTCAGGTTGCCCTGGCGCAGGTAGCGCACGCCGCCGTGCAGCAGCTTGGTGCTGCGGCTGGAGGTGGCCTGGGCGAAATCGTCGCGCTCCAGCAGCAGGGTGGCGTAGCCGCGCGTGGCGGCATCGAGCGCGATGCCCAGTCCGGTGGCGCCGCCGCCGACCACGATCATGTCCCACGGAGTGCGCCTGTCACGCAGACGCGCAAGGGCTTCGTCGCGATTCATGCGGGCCCCGCTTCCGCCTGCGCCCAGCCCTTGGACCGTTCCACCGCGCGCGCCCAGTCGCCGCGCAGCGCAGCGACCTGGTCGCGTCCCATCGCCGGCTCGAATACGCGCTCGACCTGCCATTGCGCGGCGATCTCGTCGAGCCCGCTCCAGTATCCGACCGCCAGACCGGCGAGATAAGCGGCGCCCAGCGCGGTGGTCTCGGTGACTTTGGGACGCAGCACCGGCACGCCCAGCAGGTCGGCCTGAAACTGCATCAGCGTGTCGTTGGCGGTGGCGCCGCCGTCGACGCGCAGCTCGCCGAGCGTAAGACCGGCGTCGCCCTGCATCGCGGTGATGAGGTCGCTCACCTGGTAGGCGATCGATTCCAGCGCGGCGCGCGCCAGATGGCCGGCCGTGGTGCCGCGCGTGATGCCGTGGATCGAGCCGCGCGCATACGGGTCCCAGTGCGGCGCCCCCAGGCCCACGAAGGCGGGCACCAGATAGACGCCGCCGTTGTCCGGCACGCTCGCCGCCAGGGTTTCCACCTCGGATGCGCTGCGGATGAAGCCGAGACCATCGCGCAGCCATTGCACCACTGCGCCGGCGATGAAGATGCTGCCTTCGAGCGCATAGTTCGGGCGCCCGGCGATGCGCCACGCGGTGGTGGTGATCAGGCGGTTGTGCGACGGGATCGGCGTCTCGCCGGTGTTCATCAGCATGAAGCAGCCGGTGCCATAAGTGTTCTTCACCATGCCGGGACGGGTGCAGGCCTGCCCGAGCAGGGCGGCGTGCTGGTCGCCCGCCACGCCGGCGATCGGAATGCGCCCGCCGCCCAGCACGTCGGTGTCGCCGTATACCGCGCTGGAGTCGCGAACCTCCGGCAACACCGCTTGCGGCACATCCATCACCGCGAGCAATTCGTCGTCCCACGCCTGCCTCGTGATGTCGAACAGCAGCGTGCGTGACGCGTTGGTCGCGTCGGTGACGTGCAAGGCTCCGCCGCTCAGCTTCCACAGCAGCCAGCAGTCGATGGTGCCGAACGCGAGCTCGCCTGCCTCGGCACGGCGCCGCGCATCGGGCACGTTGTCGAGGATCCAGCGCAGCTTGGTGCCCGCAAGATAGGCATCGAGCACCAGGCCGGTCTTGCGCTGGAACAGGGCTTCGTGGCCCGCCGCACGCAGTTCATCGCACAGGGCCGCGGTGCGCCGGTCCTGCCAGACGATGGCGTTGTAAATGGGCAGCCCGGTACGGCGGTCCCACACCACCGTGGTCTCGCGCTGGTTGGTGATGCCGATCGCGGCGATGTCGCGCCCCGACAGACCGGCACGGGTGACCGCTTCGGCGGCAACGCCGATCTGCGACGACCAGATCTCGTTGGGATCGTGTTCGACCCAGCCCGGCTGCGGGAAAATTTGCCGGAATTCCTTTTGCGCGATGGTTTTTATCTGGCCCGCGTGATCGAACACGATCGCACGCGAACTGGTGGTGCCCTGGTCGAGGGCAAGCACGTATTTCATCTTCATCTCCGGGTGTGAGCCGTGAGCGACCCTGGATTTCAAGCAGGCGGATGCACGTGTGCTGACAGTGATTGGATTGCAGCGTTGATGGATTCAGTGCGTCCGAAACACAAGCACGTCGATGCCGC
>JADFDN010000031.1 GCA_018262815.1 Thiobacillus sp. | reverse complement strand
CGCACCGATTGCGGAAATGGATGCGCACGGATGGCGTCCAGCCGGCGCTGCAGCGCATGCCGGCGCCAGATGCGCTGCCCGAGGAATGCCGCCGCCGCAAGAAGGACGGTTGAAAAAACCCAATTCACGTTGTCTCCCTTGTTGTCGCCGCAAGCATAGCGGAATCCCTTGGCACAGGCAGCCTGCGCGCCCCTTCCAGGCAGTCCGCCGCCGTATAATCCGAGCCATGAGCCTCATCGATGTCGCCCTTCTTACCGGCCTTGTTCTGCTGCTTCTGCTCGGTCTTGCACTCCTTTGGCAGGTACGCCTTCAGCAGCGCGCCCTGGCTGCCCTCCCCGCCGGATTCATGCAGGACATGGAAGCGCGCCACCGCGCCGTGCTGACCGACCTGCACGCAGGCCTGGCGCAGCAGTCCGACCGCATGCAGAGCCAGCTCGCTGCCCTGCAGATCGCGCAGACCGAACGGCTGGCGGAAACCCGCGCAACCGTCACCGGCCAGTTCGGCCAGTTCCAGACCGCGATGCTGGAAAAGCTGATCGAGCAGGGACGCGCCGAGCAGAGCCTGCTGCAGGACACGCTGAAAGGCATGACCGCGCACTTCAACGAGCGCGTGCAGCAACTGTCGCAGACGGTCGACGGCCGGCTGAACGAAATCTCCGGCAAGGTCGCCGAGCGGCTCGACGAAGGCTTCAAGAAGACCAACGAGACCTTCACTTCGGTGATGACGCGGCTGGCGGTGATCGACGAGGCGCAGAAGAAGATCGAAGGGCTGGCGTCCAACGTGGTGTCGCTGCAGGAAATCCTCGGCGACAAGCGCTCGCGCGGCGCCTTCGGCGAAGTCCAGCTGGAAGCGCTGGTGCGCAACAGCCTGCCGCCCGATGCCTACGCCTTCCAGCACACGCTGAAGAGCGGCGCGCGCGCCGACTGCGTGCTGATCCTGCCGGAGCCGACCGGCACGGTGTGCGTCGATTCGAAGTTTCCGCTGGAAAACTACAGCCGCATGTTCGACGACAGCCTGCCTCCGCCCGAGCGCGATGCGGCGCGGCGGCAGTTCAAGATGGATGTCAAGAAGCACGTCGACGACATCGCCGCCAAGTACATCGTCGAGGGCGAGACCTCGGACGGCGCAGTGATGTTCCTGCCCGCCGAAGCGGTGTTCGCCGAGATCCACGCCTACCATCCGGATCTGGTCGAGCATGCGCAGAAAAAGCGCGTGTGGCTCACCTCGCCGACCACGCTGATGGCGGTGCTCAACACCGCGCGCGCAGTAATCCGCGATTCGGAAACGCGGCGCATGGCGCACGTGATCAAGGACGAACTCGGCAAGCTGGCGAAGGACTTCGCGCGCTTCGACGAGCGTATGAAAAAACTTGCCAGCCACATCGAGCAGGCCAACAAGGATGTCAGCGAAGTGCGCATTTCCAGCGACAAGATCAGCCGGCGTTTCCAGCAGATCGAACGGGTCGAGCTCGAACATCCGGATACGGCCAGCGCGCGCCTGCTCGACAGCGACGAATGAAGTGGTTTTCGCGCTGGCGCCGCAATCGCATCCTCCGACGTCACCTGATTCCGCACGATGCGTTCGCCTCTTCGGCGAACCGTCTGCCGATCCTGGACGGACTCACCCGCGACGAGCTGGTTCGCCTGCGTGAAGCGGCCAGTCTGCTGCTTGTCGACAAGACCTTTTCGGCAGCCGGCGGTGCCGAGGTCGACGGCGCCATGCAACGGGCCATCGCCCTGCAGGCCTGTCTGCTGACGCTCAATCTCGATGACGGCAGCTACGATGGATGGAGCGAGATCATTCTCTACCCCGACGAGTTCCTGCGGGATCACGAGGAAATGGACGAAACCGGCGTCGTGCATGTCACGCGCGACATCCTGGCCGGCGAGTCCTGGCACGGCGGCCCGCTGGTGCTGTCGATTGCCGACGTGGAAAGCAGCGGACAGGCTGACGGATACAACGTCGTGCTGCATGAGTTCGCCCACAAACTCGACATGCTGAACGGCGACGCCAACGCCTTCCCGCCCTTGCACCGCGGCATGAACGCGGCCGCTTGGGCGCACGATTTCGGCACCGCCTACGAGGACTTGTGCCGACGCGTCGACGCCGGCGAAGACACGGCGATCGATCCTTACGCCAGCTCCGCTCCGGCAGAATTCTTCGCCGTGCTGACCGAAGTCTTCTTTGAAACGCCCGGCTTGCTCCACGCCGAATACCCGGCGGTGTACGAGCAATTGAAGCAGTTCTATCGCCAGCATCCGCTGCAGCGGCTGGCCGGTCCGGCATGAAACCGAAGCAACCCGCCGTGGCGGCACGCATGGACGGCATCGCCCCGTTCCATGTGATGGACATCCTGGCGCGCGCACAGGCCTTGCAGGCTGCCGGGCGCGACATCATCCATCTCGAGATCGGCGAGCCCGATTTCGCCACTCCGGCTCCCATCGTCGAGGCCGGAGTCGCTGCGCTGCGCGCAGGCCACACCCACTACACCGGCGCCCTGGGCCTGCCCCGGCTACGCGAAGCCATCTCGGAATTTTATGCAACGCGCTGGCAGGCGACGGTCGACCCCGCGCGCATCGTCGTCACCCCAGGCGCATCCGGCGCCCTGCTGCTGGCGCTGGGCCTGCTGGCCGGCCCCGGCGACGAGGTGCTGATGGCCGATCCGGGCTATCCCTGCAACCGGCATTTCGCCCGCTTCTGCGACGCACGCGCCGTCAACGTCCCGGTCGACGCCGGCAGCGGCTTCCAGCTCACGCTCGAACTGATCGAACGTCATGCCACATCGGCCACCCGCGCGGTATTGATCGCCAGCCCGTCCAATCCCACCGGCACCGTAATTGCAGCCGACGAACTGACGCGCATCCATGAATGGTGCGTCACGTATGGCGTGGCCCTGATCGTCGACGAAATCTATCTTGCGCTCACCTACGACGGCGGCGAACACAGCGCCGCGCGCTGGGACGACGTGTTTGTCGTCAACAGCTTCTCCAAATATTTCCTGATGACCGGCTGGCGTCTCGGCTGGCTGGCCGCGCCCGACTGGGCCCTGCCGGGCCTGGAACGGCTGGCGCAGAATCTGTTCCTGGCCGCGCCCACTCCGGCACAGCATGCAGCGCTGGCCGCATTCGCCCCAGCCACCTTGAATGAACTCGAAGCCCGCAAGTCCGAGTTGCGCGCGCGCCGTGACTTTCTGCTGCCCGCCTTGCGCGAGCGCGGCTTCACCATCCCGGTGACTCCGCAGGGCGCGTTTTACCTGTATGCCGATTGCGGCCGCTTCACCACGGACAGCCAGGCATTCGCCAACGAACTGCTGGACCGCGCGGGCATCGCGGCAACCCCCGGAATCGATTTCGGCAGCCACGGGGCGAATCGTCATCTCCGGTTTGCCTACACCCAGCCCCTGCCCAGGCTGGCCGAAGCCCTGTCCCGGCTGGACCGTTTCCTGCAGGCATAAAAAAACCGGCCCGAAGGCCGGTTTTTTCGTTCCTTGACCCGGAATTACTGGGCAGCGGGAGCAGCAGCGTCAGCGGGAGCAGCGTCAGCCGGAGCAGCAGCGTCAGCCGGAGCAGCTTCCATCGGAGCAGCTTCCATCGGAGCAGCTTCAGCGGGGGCAGCTTCCATCGGAGCAGCAGCTTCAGCAGGCGCTTCAGCAACAGGCGCTTCAGCGGGAGCAGCGGCTTCTTCTTTTTGGCCACAAGCGGTCATGGAAACAGCCAGCAGAGCGGCCAGGAGAACGGAATATTTCATTTGATTTCCCTTTACTTACGAATATAAAAACCCACACCAGAGATCGGTCCGGGACGTTGAGATCCAGCCGACGCGCGGATTCTAGCAAATCGGCAAAAGAAAACCACAATCTATTAATTTTCTTCCATTACAGGAAAATTGCGTTGCTTTATTGCAACAGGCCAAATTGAAAGCAGAGTCATCCGCACCTGTCATGGCCCTGCGTAATCGCTGCGTTCGCGCAAAAACTGCGTGACTTCCGGTTTGAACTGCCCGTGATCCAGCGCACTCCGGAAAGCCGCCCGTGCCTCATCAGCGCGTCCTTGCGCCTCCAGCGACAAGCCCAGTCCCAGCAGCCAGCCGCCTTGGCCGGGGCCGGCTGCCAGCGCGCGCTGATACGCACGGCTCGCTTCCTCATGGCGGTGCGCCTGCGCCAGCAACGCCCCCATCAGGGCATGATCCGCAGCGCGCAGGCCGGCCTGTCCCCGCCGCAGCCAGTCCAGCGCCGCCTCGCGCTGCCCCAGGTCGACCAGCAGGCGCCCGGTCGCGATCGCCAGTCCGTCATCGGGGCGCAATTCGAACCCTGATTTCAGCAGCGCCAACGCGGCCTCGGCCTGGCCCTGTTCCTGCAGGAGCCTGGCGAGTTGCAGGCGCGCGGCCGCCATCGCGGGGTTGCGTTCCAGCGCCTGGCGATACTTGCCGATGGCCGCATCCGCCTTGCCGGCGCGACGCAGCACCTGCGCATCATCGTAGTGATGTTGCGCCTCGGCTTCGGGCGACAGCTCCGCCATGTTCTTGACCACCGCCGGCGCGGATTGCCGGGGAACCAGATCCGCCTGCGGAGTTGCCACCGCGGGTGCGGAGGGAACGGGGAACGACGGCATGGCGGGTTCCTGCGCCGAGTCAACTGTCGGCACCCGCTCCTGCGGGGGCGGCGCCGCCGAAGGTCCGATGGCGGCGTCTGCCGGCTGCAGAACGGGCTGCTTGGCGGGGACAGCCGGCGCCGCCGGCAGGATATCCTGCTGTGCTCTGGCGGACACGACTTCCTGCGGCGCCTCCGCAGCCGGGATGCCCGCCAGCATCCAGTAGATCGCCCCTGCCCCTGCGGCCGCCAACCCTGCCCACCCCAGCGCACGCCAGGCCGGGCGGCGGCTTGCGCCAGACGGACGGATGGGCGTCACGGGCACATCGGCCGCCGCGTTTCCTCGCGCATCGAGCTCGCGCAGCATTTGGTTGATGACGCTCATCGCAATCCTTTCCGGCTCATCCCAGCAAACGCCAGCTGGCCGCTGCAGCCACGGCGGCCAATCCCAGCAAGCCCAGACCCCAGGCCAGCGGCATGCGCTGGCGTGCGGCAAGCGTATCGCGCGCCGCTGCGATCACCTGGCGGCGCGTGACCCGGCGGGCACCCTGGCCATAGGCCAGCATCATGGCCTTGGCCGCGATGATGTTCACCAGCCGCGGCAAGCCACGGGACACGCGCCACAGCGCGCGCTCCGCCCACCCGCTGAACAGCGCCCCGTCGCCGCCCGCCACCGTCAGCCGATGCCGCACATAGGCCGCCACCTCGCTGCGGTCGAGCGGGCGCAACGCGGCATGAAAACTGATGCGGGTGAGGATTTGCCGCGTGCCTTTCTCGCGCAGCCGGGCCATCAGCTCGGGCTGGCCGAACAGCACGACCTGCAGCAGCTTTCGCTTCTCGGTTTCCAGGTTGGTCAGCAGACGCACGGCTTCGAGCGTATCGGCAGGCAGCGCCTGCGCCTCGTCGACCAGCACCACAGGTTGCCGGTCCTGCCGGGCCAGCGTGATGAAATGACGTTCCAGACGGTGCAGCAGATCTTCGCTGGTGCCGTCGGACGGCACGCCGAACTCGTTTGCGATCGCTGCATACAGGCCGCGCGGATCCAGCCCGGGATTGGGGACGAAGGCGGCCTGCCAGCGCTCGGGCAGCGCATTCAGCAGGCGCCGCAGCAGCAGGGTCTTGCCGGTGCCGACCTCGCCTTCCACCACCAGAAATCCTTCGCCGGCGCCCAGCGCATAGAGCAGGGTTTCATGGGCGTCCCGATGCGGCAGTGCGGGAAAGAAGAAACTGGTGTCGGGGGTGAGGCCAAACGGCGGTTCGCGCAGGCCGAAGTGTCCCCACCAGGTGGTCATGGCTGGATTTCTGGGCGATCGTATGTCCGGAAACGGCGCTGCGTGGCGTCCAGATCGCGGTTCCAGTCCTGCTTGTCGCGAATCAGCGTGGTCTTGATCAGCACCACCAGTTCGCGCTTCTGCCGGCTCTGGCTGGTGTTGCCGAAGAGCTGGCCCAGATAGGGAATGTCGCCGAGTACCGGGATGCGGTTCGTGCTGTCGTCGAACGACTGGCTCATCAGGCCGCCGATGGCGACGATCTGGCCGTCCTTGAGGCGCACCACGCTGTCGGTCTCCGAAATGCTGCTGGAAGCCAGCGGCAGGACGAAGTTGCCGAGGTCGCCCAGGCGGATGTCCTTCTGCTTTTCGGTGACGTTGCTGACCGACGGCCGGACGTGCAGCGTGATATTGTCCTTGTCGTCGATCTGCGGCGTCACATCCAGCGCGATGCCGGAAAAGAAGGGCTGCACGACGACCGTGGGCGGCGTGGCCGGAACCCCTAGCGCAGCGGCCGTCCCGCCGGTGACTTCGGTGACGAAGAAGTCGTCGGTGCCGACCTTGAGCACCGCCTTCTGGTTGTTGATGGTGGCGATGCGCGGGCTCGACAGCACGTGCACGGCGCCCTGGCTCTTGATCAGATTGATGACCGCGCCGAAATCCCCGTCGTTGAACGCCAGCCCGAACACGCTCCCGGCAGGACCCGGGATGGCACCGCCCAGCATCTGGGCAACCGTGCCTCCGAGGCTGACCGGCGTGGTGCCGTCGGGATTGAGTCCGTTCACCCCGATGGCCGTCTTGCCGCCATGCTGCAGCGTCGCCCAGTTGATGCCCGACTGATACCCGTCGTTCAGCTGAACTTCGAGGATCTTGGCCTCCAGCATCACCTGGCGTGCGCCGACCAGTTCGGACGCGCGCAGATACTTCTCCACCATATGCAGGCTGGCGGGCGCCGCTTTCACGATGATGATCCCGGATTGAGGGCTCACCACCACGCTGCCGGTTTCGCCGACGAGGGTTTTCAGAGACGTGCCGACTTCATCCCAGTATCGGGAGTCGGTCGAGGTCTGCACGCTGCTGGTTTCCAGCGATTGCGCCGTACTGCCGGACGAGGACCCGCTTCCGCTGCTGCTACTGCCGCCGTTTCTCATGCTGACCGAGCCGGACACCACCCGCATGTCGGACGTGCCCTTGCGCTGCATCGCCAGGGAATTCAGGTGGTAGATGCGGGTTTGCAGCGCCGGCGACGGCACGATGATGCGCTTGCCCTGGACTTCGTATTCGTAGCCGTACAGTGCGCGCACCGCTTCCATCGCCTCGGGCACCGTCACGTTCTTCAGATTGAGGGTCAGCGTGCCGGTCACGTCCGGGTGCACCAGCATGCTGTAGGGCGTCCCTGTCACCATGCCCATGAACACTTCGGAGGCCTTGGCATCGTTCACGGTCAGGCTGAAGCGGGGTTCGACGCTGGCGGATCGGGCCGCGAGCGGCGGCGCGTCGCGCACCGCATCCATGACCGCCTGCTGCACGGCAGCCGGCGGTGCTGCAACCGGCATCGGCTGGCTGGCGGGCGTTTCCAGCGCGGCGTTCATCGCATCCTTGCCGTCCTTGCCGAACGGACTGGCACAGCCGGACAGAACCAATACAGCCAAGACGATGTGTTTATGCATGTTCCATTCCTGTTTTCATCGAGCCGGAGGTCGGCTTTGCGACTGCGGCGTGACCGAGCGATCGAGCAGATAGACGGCGCGCCGTCCGTGCTTGCCCGAGATGACGATGTGATCCTCGCGGATGGCGGCCACCCGCCCCCCGGCGACCGCATCGCCCACTTTGACGGTGGTGCCGCCATACCAGGCGATCGAGCGCGGTCCATCGACCCGCACCCAGGCCAGGCCGGCTTCTTCGGACGGCGCGCCGGCCGGCGCGCTCGACAGGCTTTGCGGCAGCGCAGTCGGATCCGGCAGGGACGCGGCGGCCGACGGCGGCGCCAGCAGCACGGCCACGGCACACAGCATCATACGCGCAGCCATGCTTCCTCCAGGCTCAGGGTGTGGACGATCAGCGTCAGCGTCAGTTGCGGGCGGCCGGCGGCATCGAGCGTCGCCTCGGACCAGCTCAGGCGCCAGGGCAAGGCTTCCAGCCGCTCGAGGTAGGCGACCAGATCGGCATAGCGGCCGCTCACGACGATCTCGAATCCGTGGCGATAAAATCCCGGCGGCGCCCCCTCGGCCGCCTCAGGCAGCGCAACCGGTTGCGGGCTGAGCGTCTTGAAGCCGACGACCCGGATGCCGCCCGTCCCCTGCACCACGTTTTTCAGCACCTGGTTCATGCGCTCGGGCGGGATCAGCGAGCCTTCGAGTTTTTCAAGCTCGCCATTCAGTTGGGCCAGGCGCGCCTCCTGAGCGGCCAGCGCATCGCGCGCCGCCCGGTCCGGATCGCGTGCGGTCTGGCCGGCGAGCAGTTGCCGCTGCTGTTCGATCTGCACCAGCGCTTCGTCGGCGCTTTGCAGACGGCTCTGCGCGGTCTGCTTGCGCAAGTTTCCGCCATCGATCAGCAGGGTCTGCACCAGGGCGAGTCCCACCACCACCGCCGCCGCGAAGACCAGTCCCCGCTCCCGCAGGCTGATCTGGTCGATACGCGCGTTGAGCTCGCGCAGTTTTTCACCGACCATCGCGTTCTCCCTGGTCTGCCGGTTTTTCCCGGCCGCCCGAGTACAAGGCGAAGTCAATGTATTCGGGCGAAGAGGACGATCCGCTTCCGCCCGCGGACGCGGCAAGCGTCGCATCCATGCCGGAAAACCGCATGCCGGCGAACGCAGCCTGTTCGCCCAGCCGCTCCACATAGGCCGTCAGCAGTCCGGCATTCAGGGCCGAGCCTTTGAGCGCGACATGGCCCGGCGCCAGGGTGAATCCGTTCAGCCAGACGCCTTCCGTGCGGCCGTGCGCCAGTGCGCGCAGGTGCGGAGAAAACCCTGTCGCGGCCTGATCGATGGTGCCGCCGATCGACGCCAGCAGCACTTCGCGCTGCGTCACCTGAGACTGCGTTGCCTTGACGCGCGCGGTCAGCAGCGCGCTCACCGGACGGCTGGCGGCAGCCGCCAGCTGGTCCAGCTCCTGTTGCGCCGCCGCCTGCAAGGCCTCCTGTTGCGCGGCCCGGGTTTCGAGCCCGCTGGCCTGGTAATGCAGCACGCCCCCCCAGGCAAGCGCGCCCGCCAGAATCACGCCCAGCCCCAGCGCCATTTCACGCAGGCCGAACGCATAGCGCTTCTTCAGCAGCAGCGGGCTGATGAGATTGATCTGCTGGCTCATGGCTTGGTTTCTTCCATGCGCAGAGCCGCGCCGATGGCGTGGAAGCAGACCGGGGACAAGTCGCCCAGATCCGGAAAGTCCGCGACATCCAGCACCTCTGCCAGATTCAGCACCTCGACCGGCAAGGCAAGATTGCCGGCCAGCCCCTCGCGCAGGCTGTCGCTCTTGTCCATCGGCGCCAGCAGCAGGCGGTCGACGGGAATGCCGCCGAACTGGCGGTCGAAATGATCCAGGCTGCGCTGGATTTCAAGCGTCAGACGTTCGAGCGCATTCTCCAGGCCTTCGATTTCCAGCAGGGTCGGACTCACGCCCAGCGTGCGCGCCATGCACAACTCGCCGTCCAGCGTCAGCGTCAGCAGGCCGCCGGATTCGATGAAGGAGAAGATCGCCAGCGCGCGTCCCGCTTTTTCCAGCCGCGTGGCCACGTTGCGCTGGGCGGTTTCCATGATGTCGATGATGGTGAGATTCAGCCCGGCATTGGTCGCGAGCACCGCCTCTTCCGCAAGCAGGCTGTTTTTCGCCGCCACCGCGAATATCTGCTTCATATGGCTCACATGCTCCGGATGCGGCACTTCCAGCACGTCCACCGTGCCGTCGTCCGCATGGAAATCGAGCATGTCCTGAATCTGCCAGCGCACCGCGGACCGGAGTTCCTCCGGGGGCACGTTCGGCGAATCGAGCAGGCGCAGCCGGTAGTCGGCCGGATTCAGCACCAGGCTGACCGGACCCCGGCCATGCAGCTGGGCCAGCGCCTCGCCCCACTTGTCGCCTTCGACCGGCACCACGCCGGCTGCCAGCAGCTTGGGCACGGGCACCCTGCGGTCGACGCGCGCATATGCAATGCGTCCCGGAAGACGCAGATATGCCGTTAACCCCTGCTTGCTTGCTCGACGGAAAAACCGCATGGTTCGGACCTGAAAAGTTTCCTGAAACTAAATAAATAAGCCGTTGTTGTCAAAGGATTTAATCTGGATCAGTACATCTCTCGCAGATAAATCAGCGGTTTGCTGCCGCGATGCAGGCCGAAACTGGCCCGCGCAACGGGATCCTTGTCGTACGCACCCGTGCTCCCGAGTCCTTGCAGCCAGTTTTGCGATGCCGCGCCCAACTGCACGGTCAGGTCGACGCTGCCGGTGTTGCCCGCGCCCGGCGCAGACAGGCGAAGATTGCCGCGCCCGGCGTTGAAACGGCCCGCCAGCGTGTCCGACGTCTCCGGATTGTTGAGATCGCGCTGCCAGTTGCCGAGCGACACATCGCCAGCATCAAGTTCGGTGCAGAAATCCGCCACGTTGCGGGCGAACCCGGCGCCATTCCAGAAGCGGGTCTCGATCGGCACCGGCAAATTCAGCAGCTCCGAGCCATGGGCATTCGACAGCACCAGCTGGCCGAAGCGGATTTCATTGCCGTCGTCAAAGTCGATGCTCGAAAACACCACCGGGCTGGCCGTGTCGATAACACCATTACCGGTAACGGCATTCTCCGAGATGTCCTGAATGCTCATCGTCAGGGTGATGTCCGCAATGAAGGGCGCGAGCGGGATGTTGCCGCGTGGGAATCGGATGTGATCGTCCACATTGGCGGTCAACGTGCCCACGCCGCTACCGCTCTCTATGACAGTCGGCGCAAGCAGCAGGTCGATCTCCGGATCGCCGCCGCTGACGGCTGTGTAGTCTTGCACGGTTCCCATAGCTTCGAGCTTCCACAGCGTCCCGGCGTAGTTGACCGTCGTGCCGCCCGCAGCGTTTTTCGCGGTAATCGTCGCTTCCGGCAGCGCGACATAACCGAAAGGCTGTCCGGAGTAGGTGAACGAACGCGTGGCGCAGGCCGTGTCGTTGAAGGTCTTGAACACCGGGATGCTCGCCGACGTCAGCTCGAAATGATCGGGAACGAAACGACCGACGCTGAGAACGGCCGATTCGATCGTCCTTTCGGCTGCGGTGGAGCCGTCGGCCGCATCCACCGCCGCAAAGCTGGCGTCCGTCAGCTTCATGGCGAAGGCGCCGACCTCGGAATAACTGGCGCCGGTCGTCGTCACCGTGCCCGCGGCCGCCGACCAAGTGCCGGTCGCAAGCGTGCCTGGCGTGCAACCCGTGGCCGGCAGTACGCACGCCGTCAGACTCGCCGTCGGACTGCCGGCGTAATTCGAGGTGGCGACACCGGCTGCGTTGTAGGCGATCGCATCGATCTGGAACGGCTGTCCAGCTTTATGCACATTGCCGCCACTCACTGCGAGGTTGTTGAGCATGCGCGCTGTCCCCGCAGTCGCGCTGGTGGCGTCGCTCACCGTTACGCTGCCGAAACTCGCCGGGCGGATCGCGAAGTTGTCGGTCGAGCACGCGACGATCGTCGGTGCACCCGTCGCCGGATACGTCATGCGGATCCGCGCATTGGGCCAGGCATTGGGTTCGCTGATGCCGGCCAGCGTCTTGCGCCCCATGTCGGCGGCCGTGAAGCCGAGCGTGCCCAGATTGCGGATCAGGCCGTACGCACCGCAACTGGCGCCCGCCGACGCATCGACCAGCTCCAGTTTCACATCGCCGGCGAAAGCAGTTTCGACCGCCGTCCCGCTGCTCTTGAGCGCAACGACATCGAGGCCGAACGCGCTGGCCGCGACCTTGGTGCGGATCACGCCAGTCGTGCTGCCGGCGGCCGTGCCGGTCTCGAATGCATTGAAACCGCTGGGCGCCACGCTCGTGCTTGTCACCGTCAGCGTTGCCGTTGCCGCCACGCCGTTCCCCGCGCCTGTCGTGGCCACCGTCCCGGTGCTGTTGACATAGCTGCCTGCCACAGACGAGGTCACGACCACCGACACCGTGCAAACCTTTTTACCGCTCAACGAACCGCCACTGAAGCTCAGGGACGTATCGCCCGCTGCAGCCGTCACCGTTCCGCCGCAATTCGAACTGGCTGCCGGCGCGGCCGCGTTCATGAGATTGACGGGGTAGGCATCGGTGAAGGAAATGCTGCCTGTCCCGCCCGGAGGCGGGTCGTTGGCGATGGCGACCGTGAGTGTGGAGGTGCCGCCCACCGCAATCACGGCAGGGCTGAAACTCGTGGTCACGGTAATCCCGCCCCACGCGCTTGAGGCAAGCACGCTCACCGCCGCCACGAGAACGGCGAACACGAGGGCAGCCCGATCGGGACGGTTCGCGGTCATTTCGAAAAACTCGCCTGAATCTGCCGTTCGACATAATCCACCTCGCCGGCCACGCCTGAAGTCGCGGTCGAGGTGATCTGATAGATCGCCACCGTATCGGCGCCATCGGTCTCCAGGGTGCGGGTGCAACTGACACTCACCGCGAAGCCGGCAAGCGTTGCCGTCAGCGTCAGCGTCGTGGGGGAGGCCGGGCACGGATCCGGATCGGGCTGCAGATTCTGCGGATCGACCACCTGCCACGCCGCCCATTCGATGCCGGCGCGCGCCGCCTGATAGCCACGGGCACCCTGGATGTCCAGCGCGCTGCTGATGTGGCTGGTGCGCGACAGCGACACCATGTAGGTCGCCAGCGCAGCCAGCACGACCAGCAGGAAGATCGCGGTCGGCAGCACGAAACCGGATTCGGCGCGCGGGATGCGATTCATGGCTGGTTGCTCACTTGCGTGGTGGCATACAGGGTCACGGCTTCGTTTGCCTGGCTCAGGCTCAGCGTCATGCTGACCAGGCCGCCGCGCTCGGTGACGCCGGGCTGATAGGTAAAACTGCATGCGGTGACGTCAGTCGCCAGTAGCGCGCTCGATGCGGAAGCGGGTGGCGTGGGCTGGGCCGCGGCGATGGCATACCCCCAGTAGCGCGTGAGCGTGCCGGCTCCCGGATCGCAGACATAGCTCACCGGGCCTTCGACGACCTGGAAGCGGTTGCCAGGCGAGGCCAGAGGAAAATGCTTGGACGCGATGGCGATGTTGTTCGTGCTGCCGGCCGCACCGGGATAGGAGGCAAGCGTATTGCCTGCCACCGCCCAGGCATCGGCGCCGGGAATGCCGAGGTTGTACACCGCGATGCGGTCGCCGGCCTGCATGGCGATGGCCGGCCCCAGCACGTCGAAGCTGGTGTCGGCCGCCGTGAAATCGAGGATGTCGCCGCCGCCCTGCGCGCGATAGCGGCCGCCGCTGCGGGTCGCGAGAAACTCCAGATACACCACGCTGCCCACCGAGGTGACGCGCACGCTGTTCGGCAGCGCCAACCGGACGTCGCGTCCCATGCGGCGCAGCGCAGTGTCGGCGGTGTCGGCCAGGCGCACGCGACGGTCCTGAGCCACGTAGCTTTCCAGCGGCGCGCGCAGGAACACCGCCACCATCGACCCGACGATGGCGGTGATCGCGATGACGATGATCATCTCGATCAGGGTGAAGCCGGCGTGGTCAGAAATTGGGCGCATAACGCGTGCGATAGCCGGACAGGCTGACGCCCTGATTGCCGGGGGCGGTGACGGTGACGGTCACCAGCAGGGTTTCGCCAGCGGGGATGCCGTTGAAGACGCCGGCCGGCTGCACCTGGACCGTTGCGGAATAGCCGCCCAGTCCCGTCACCGCCGCGCCAGTGGTCAGATCCTCGATCACCGCCATGCTAAAACCGTCGTAGTCATTGACGTTGTCGAAAGGCGTGAGGTTGGCGTAGCGCGTCTCACCTTGAGCGACCTCACACCCCAAACCTTCCGGAGTCGCCGCACACCCCAATGGACCCACCAAAGCATTCTGTGCCGTCTCCACATTGGCGTCGTCGGGATCGCAATAGGTATAGGGTTTGGACAGCACCTCGTCCAGCAGCGATTCGGCGATCGCGAGCGCCTGCTTGCGCAGCATCGGATCGGCGCTGGACCGCGCGTTCAGGCTGTAGACCGACAGCACCCCGCTCACCGCGACGCCCACCACCACGATGAACACCAGCAGTTCGATCAGGCTGAGGCCGCGCTCGCTAGTCATGGACGTAACCGGTTTCCTGCTCGACCAGCACATGGTGCGTGCCGCTGCCGTTGATCTGGATATCGAGCTGGGCTGCGGTATTCGGGCGGCCGCCGGCATCGAACGCCAGCACCGCGAGCGGGCTGGCAATCGCCACCCCGTTCGGCGCAGTGATCGTGTAGGGCTTTTCCCCACCCGGCCCGGGCGCCGGGATGGCGCAGGCCGCGTCATAGCACAGCGTGGCGTCGCTTGCGGTCAGGCGGACGAAGACATCGGTGCGCTGGGAGACGGCGAGTTTCTGCGCCAAGCGCACCGTGGCAGCCAGTTGGTCAGCAAAGCCGCGCTCGTCGAAGGCGTTTCTCCCAACCATACGCGGCACGGCCACCGCCGCGAGGATGCCGGCGATGGCCATGACGAGGATCAGTTCTATGAGGGTAAAACCCCGTTCAACCCCGCCCTTGGTTTCGCGGGTGCCGAGCATGCCTGTGTAAATTAACAGCCAGCAATGTTGTTCGCACCGAGCACCGGGGCAGTGTTGGCAACTGCAGGGTCGGTGTAGGTGAAGCTACAGGTTGGGTTCACTCTGCCGCCCCCACCGTTCACTGTTCCCGGGCCACCAATAACGGAAATTGTCGTAACTCCAGCAGCAACCTGAGCCCCATAACCGTCCGCATTAAGCTGCGCAATTGTCGGAGCAAATACCGAAGTCAATCCGGCCGCGCTGACAATGCCTGGGTTCGCTGCCCCCAGACCTGCAGCTGAGGATGGATAGGAAAAAACCATGGCAATAACACCATTTTCCGTACATACCGTACCTGCAGCACCTGTTGCATTGTTTGCGGTAACAGCGGTGCCCGGGCAGGGGGCCGCATCCGCATTACCGCCTCGTGCCAGTGCCGCACCATGAATCATCGCCGCTGCCGCCTGTACCGCGGCGCGTGCGCCATTGAGCTTGGCGATGCGCGCGTCGCGCTGAACGTTGGTGAAGCGCGGCAGCGCCACCGCGGCCAGGATGCCGAGGATGACGATGACGACGATGAGTTCGATCATGGTGAAGCCGTGCTGCCTGGTTTTCATTGTGTTCTCCTGCTTATTGGAATGAGTCGAGGGCATGCGCCGGCAATCCGCGGCGCAGCCATAGGACTTATTTCGGCGCATATCGCCGAGACTTGAACAAAAACATGAAATTGCGATCAGGAACTCACTTGATCGCCACGCTGGCGAGGTCCCACATCGGCAGGAACACGCCGAGCGCCAGCACCAGGACGATGCCGCCCATGGCGACGATGATCAGCGGCTCGACGCGCGCGGCGAGCGTCTTGATTTCGTAGTCCACCTCGCGCTCGTACATGCCGGCGACTTCCTGCATGAGCTCGTCGATGCTGCCGGTTTCCTCGCCGACGGCGATCATCTGAAGCACCACTGGGTTGAACACGGCGGCGTTTTGCGCGGTGCGCAGGATCGATTCGCCGCGCTCGATGCCGTTGCGCATCTGCTCGACGCGCGAGGCGATCCAGGCATTGTCGGTGACTTCGGCCACCACCGAGAGCGCCTGCGCCGCGGGAATACCGCTTTTCAGCGAAAGCGCCAGCGTGCGCGCGAAACGGGCCAGCGTGCTGCGCAGCACGATCGAGCCGGTGAGCGGAATCCTGAGCTTAAAACGGTCCCATACCAGGCGTCCGCCGGGGGAGGCGCGCCACATGCGAAAACCGAGGCCCGCCAGCACCACGCCGGCCAGCATGAGCCAGCCGTACGCGATGGTGATGCGCGAGGTTTCGATGAGAATCCGCGTCATCAGCGGCAGTTCGGCGCCCAAGCCGGCATAGACCTTGGCGAAGGCCGGGATGACGAACACGTTGATGACGGCGACCGCGACCACCATGGCGATGAGGACGAAAGTCGGATAGCGCAGGGCCTCCTTGATGCGGGCACGGGTTTCGCGCTCGAATTCAAGATGGTCGAACATCCGCAGGAAGATTTCGTCCAGGCGGCCGGTCGCCTCGCCGACCCGCACCATCGCGACGTAGAACGGCGAAAAGGCCTCGGGATGCTGACGCATTGCCGTCGACAGGTCGCGCCCGGCCTCGAGCGATTCCTTCAGCGACGCGATCACCCGGGCAAACGCGGCATTGGTCGTCGACTCAATGAGGCCGGCGAGCGAACGCAGAATGGGAACGCCGGACCGCATCAGCGTATAGAGCTGGCGCGAGAACAACTGCACGTCGATGGCCTGGACGCGGGGCTCGAAAAGACCCGGGCCTTTCGGCTTCGCGCCGCGGCGCTCGGCCTGGCCGGTTTCCTGGATGGTGACGGGCGAAATGCCGTTTTTCAGCAGGCTGCCCGCACAGGCGGCCGCATTGTCTGCCTCGATAAAACCCTGGGTCTTGTCGCCGCCGCGGGTGCGGCCGGTATAGGCAAAGCGCATCCTCAGTCGACCTCGTCCTGGGTGCTGGCACGCATCGCTTCGGCCAGCGAGGTCACGCCCGCCCGTGCCAGCGCGATCGCCTGATCGCGCAGGGTGTGGCCGGCCATGGCCGCACGTGCGGCAACGACGAATTCGGCAGGGTTCTTGCGGGCCAGGCTCTCCGCCAGCGCGGTGTTGATTTCGAGCAGTTCATGCACGGCATGACGCCCGGAATAGCCGGTGTGATGGCAGCGGTCGCAGCCCGTCCCTGCGACATAGCCGTCCCCGGTATCGGCATCCGTATGGGCGCGCCCGAGCCAGACCCGTTCCTGCGGCGTCAGGATATGCGGCGTCTTGCAATGGCTGCACACCTTGCGCAGCAGCCGCTGCGCCAGCACGCCGTGTACCGAGGTGGCCACCATGAACGCGGGAACACCCATGTCGAGCAGGCGCACCGGAGTGGACGCCGCGTCGTTGGTGTGCAGGGTGGACAGCACCAGGTGGCCGGTCATGGCCGCCCTGAGCGCGACTTGCGCGGTGTCCGCATCGCGCATCTCGCCGACCAGGATGACGTCCGGGTCCTGGCGCAGGATGGCGCGCAGCACACGGGCAAAACTGAGATCGATCTTGTCGTTGGCCTGCACCTGGTTGACGCCGGGCAGCCGGTATTCGACCGGGTCTTCGACCGTGATGATCTTGGTGCCGGGGTCGTTGAGTTCGCCGAGCGCGGCATACAGGGTGGTGGTCTTGCCGCTGCCGGTAGGACCGGTCACCAGCACCAGGCCGTTGGGACGATGCAGGATGGCGCGGAAGCGCTCGAGCATGTCCGGCGGCATGCCCAGATTGTCGAGGGTGATGAGATTGTCGCCCTGGCTCAGCAGCCGCATCACCACCGACTCGCCGTATTGCGTGGGCATGGTGGACAGGCGCACGTCGACGGTGCGGCCGCGCACCTTGACCGCGAAGCGGCCGTCCTGCGGCAGGCGCTTTTCCGAGATGTCGAGACCCGACACGATCTTCAGGCGCAAGGCCAGTGCCGGCGCAATCTTGAGATCGGCCTGGGTCTGCGGGTGCAGCACGCCATCGATGCGGAAGCGGATGGCCAGAAACTTTTCCTGCGGTTCGATATGCACGTCGGACGCGCCGACCTGCAGCGCATCCTCGAACAGCGTCTGCAGCAGGCGCACCACCGGCGCATCGGCCTGGCCTTCGCCCAGCGCCTCCAGCCCGATGATGCTGGCCTCGCTCTCGCCCATGTCGCGCGCGAGTTCCTCGGTCAGTCCGTGGATGTCGTCGGTGCGCCGGTAGATACGGTCGATGGCGGCCAGCAGGTCGCCTTCCGCGACCACGGCAAGCTGGATGTCCTCCCGAATCAGCCGGGCGATTTCATCGTAGGCGACCAGATCGGTCGGATCGGCCATGCCGACGAAAATGCTGCCGTCCCGACGCGCCAGCGGGATGGCCCGGAAGCGCCGCGCCTGCGTTTCCGGCAGCAGCTGCAGGATGGCCGACTCCGGGTTGAATTTTCGGAGGTCGATGAAAGGCAGGCTCATCTGCCGTGCCAGCGCCTGGGCGATGTCGTTTTCACCCGCCAGCCCGCTTTCGACGATGATGCGGCCGAGCCGGCGGCCGCTCTTTTTCTGGGCGGCCAGGGCAATGTCGAGATCGGCGCTGGAAATGACTTTCTGCTCGACGAGCAGATCGCCCAGACGAATTTTCTGGCGCGCAGGCGGCGCGGATGAAGGGGGAGCGACGGACTCGGTCTGCATGTTTATCGGATTGGCTCGAAAGTATGAGCACGTATCGGCCGAATCCTGCCCAGCCTTAAGGAACAAAGGCGCAGATCACGGTCAAGGCGCCTCTCTCCTGCAGCGGAACCGTGCACGCGTCCCCGTCGCAGCCGCTCGCACAGCCGGCTGCACGGCCCGGACGGAGCGGATTACCGGGCCTGCTGTTCGATCATCTCGCCCGGCTGGGTGCCGGGACGCAGCTTGCCCTGATAGATGAAGCCGGCACCGTAGCGGCGCCGGCCATCCGGCGCGGTGACCAGTTCGTTCTCGCTCCAGATCCAGACATGACCCTCGCGGGTGTCGAGGATGAGCGCGCGTCCGCCGCCCTTGCTGCCTTCGGCGCCGGCCAGCGGCAGTGCCTGATAGCGCCCATCCTCGGCCGATGCCCCGGTCGACAGCGCCAGCAGCCCCAACAGCATCCATCCTGTCCGCATCGTTCATCCTTTCCGAAAAACCCGCCCTCTCCACGACATGCACGATTCGACGCGAATGACGACGCAATCGCGGGATACGCCGCCAGCCAGCCTGCCGGGGGAGCGGTGCGGCTACCGGCGGTTTTGCTTACTTCGTGCGCTTGCTGGATCGTCTTTTATAGGTTCATTTGAAAAGCGCTGCCACTGCGGCGGCATCCAGCACGTATTCATGGTTACAGATTTCGTCGTGCACCCGGATTTCGCCCTGTTCGGCGATGATGGCCTCGCATTCCACCCGGCCCACGCTGCGCAGCATGGCGTAGATCTTGGCCGGATCGTACGGGCAGGAATAGGTGACCTGGCGCGGGTCGTACACGCGCACGTCTTCTTCGGGAAACAGGCGCTCGATCAGCTTGATCGCGCCGAGGTCGCGCAGCTCGTCCGGCCGCACGGTGTCGGCCAGAATCTGCAGCCGGTTCCAGCCGTCGGCATCCCGCTGGGCTGCGCCCGGCAGCGCCTGCAGAAACAGACCCGCCGCGGTTTCATGGTCGGCCGCCAGCCACAGTCGGGTCGGCGTCTGCTCGGATTGTTCCAGATAATGTTCGAACACCGCGGCCAGCGTCTCGCCCTGCAGCGGCACATGGCTCTGGTAGGGCTGGCGCATGCCGGCGGCGTCGAGCGTCAGGGTCAGTGCGCCTTCGCCGAGCAGAGCCGGCAGACTGCCGGCTTGCGCCTCCTGGGTGGCACGCGCCATGCCGCGCAGACGCAATTGTTCGTCGCAATCCATCACCAGCAGGGATACCGTGCCTTCGCCGCGCAGCTGGAAGGTCAGCCGCCCCGCCTGCTTGAGATTCGCCGCGATCAGCGTCGTGACCACCGCCAGCTGGCCCAGCAGCTCGAGAACCGGTTCGGAATAATTGCGTCCTGCGGTCATCTCGCGCCAGGCCGGGCCCAGCTGCACCCAGGCGCCGCGGATGTCGAGCTGCTCGAACAGGAACCCGCGCACCCGGTTGGCTTGGGGGTCGACCGCGTTCAATTGAGCTGCACCCGCTCGCCCCACGGCACCGCGCCCTTGCCCTTGACCAGCCAGATCACCGGGTAATTCGGCGGAACCTTGGGGAAATCGCCCTCGGCATCGGTGAAGTACACCAGCATGTTGGGGCTGCGGTTTTCAGCTTCGACCCAGTCGAACACCGGGCGGAAATCGGTGCCGCCGCCGCCTTCCAAATCAGCGGGAAGCTGCATGGTGTCCCACGGCTCGAATTCCCACGGCGCTTGTTCGGCCACATGGTTGTCGCATGCCAGCAGGGTGACGCGCGCGCGCACCTGGCCTTTCAGCGCATCGAGCTCGCTGACGAATTCGCGCAACTCGTCGTCGCTGATCGAGCCGCTGGTGTCGATCGCCGCCACCACCTCGATGCCTTCGCTCGACAGGCGCGGCAGCAGCGCATCGCCCTCGCGCCGCGACGGCCGCCGCCACGAATAGTCGTCGCGCTGGTTGACCGCGAAGAAACGCGCCAAGAGCGCACGCCACGGCAGGCTGGGGGCCAGCAGGCCGTCGACCCAGCGCATCATCGACTGCGACAGTTTTCCGGCCTGGCGCGCAGCCTGAGCGGCGGCAGCGAGCCGGTTCTTCCATTGCTCGGCGAGTTCCTCGCGCTCGGACGGCGACAGCTCGTTCGGCTTCTGCGAGGCCTGGCTGCCGCTGCCCTCTTTTTCCTCGGCCTCGCTCTGGCCTTCCTTGCCCTGCCCGCCCGCTTCGCCGGCGTCGGGGTTGTCCTGACGCTGGTTGTCGTCGGGGCTGGCGCCCGACTCGTTGTCGTTGTCGAACAAATGCTGGTCGAACGACTCTTCCGGGGTGTCCTCGGGAATCAGCGGATAGATCTCCTCCGCCGACAGCGTCATGTAGTTCTGGTCGGCGAGGATGCCGTGCAGCGGCGGCTTCAGCCCTTCCTCGATCAGGATCAGGTTGACCGCGTGGTCGCAGGCCACGTCCCAGCGCCGCTTCACCCGATGGTTGCGGCGGTGGGTGTGGCCCATCGCGCAATGCATCGCCTCGTGCGCCAGCACGAACTGCGTCTGCGCGAGGTTGAGGTTGTCGATGAATTTCGGATTGAAATAGAAGGCCTGGGCGTCGGTACCGGTGGTGGTGCACCATTCGCCGCCGGGCTTCAGCGGCAGGTGCATCACCAGCGCGCCGAGGAAGGGGCGCTCCATGATCAGGCGCGTGCGCGCCGCGGCGAGCTTGGTGAGGATGGGTTCGAGCGCGGCGTCGTTGACTTCAGCCATGGGGCATCAATGCTCGTACAGAACGAGGTCGGTGATGCTGTTGGCCCACTCGGCGAACGCCGGCACCGCGAACAGCGGGCGGCCCACCGCACGGTGCAGATCGGACACCAGCATCACGCCCATTTCGCGCTGCGGGAAGCGTTGCGCATATTTGAGGATGTTGCCGTACACCGCGGCAGCGTCGCCGCTGTCGGCCGCCTGCAGTGCTTTTCTCACCAGTGCAGCGGCGACGCCGTACTGCAGGTCGATGCCGTCGGGCACCTCGGCGGCCTCGCCGGCGATGATGGCGTCGATGTCCGGCATCTGCGCCATGTTGTCGACGAAGGTCTTCAGTTCCAGACCGGCCGATTGCCCCACGCAGGCAACCAGCGAATCGGCCAGCAGCTCGGTCTTGTCGAATTTCTGCAGCGCGCGGTGAGCGTATTCCCACGAGCGCGGACTGGGGAAGGCGATCGGCGTGTGCGCCGGGTCGAAGCTGAACAGCAGGTCGGGACGGAAGCGCAGGAAGGCGATCACGCGCGGATCGATGTCCTCGCTGTGCGCCCAGTCCACCCAGTCGTCCAGGTTCACCTCAACTTCGTAGTGGGTGAAGCGGTTGGCCAGCGGCGCCGGCATCGCATAGGTCACGCCACGGTCGCCCTGGCGGTTGCCGGCGGCAAAGATCACCCAGCCGTCGGGCACCTTGTATTCGCCGAGGCGCCGATCGAGGATCAGCTGATAGGCCGCGGCCGACACGGTCGGCGGCGCCGAGGTGATCTCGTCGAGGAACAGGATGCCCGACGGCCCGTGACGCCCGGCATCGGGCAGCACCGAGGGAATCGACCATTCCACCAGCTGGCCGCTGCGGAACGGGATGCCGCGCAGGTCGGTCGGCTCCATCTGGGAGAGACGGATGTCGATCAGCGGCACGCTGTGCTGCTGCGCGATCTTGGCGACGATCTGCGACTTGCCGACGCCCGGCGGCCCCCACAGCATCACCGGCGTGTGGTGGCCGTCGGCGGCGCTTTCGAATTCGCGGTCGAGGATGGTTTCGATGTGGGAGGGACGCATGGAGAGTGGCAACAACGCTGAGTGAGCCCAAATGATAATCGCTCGCGCCCCCGGGTTCCACCCTCGCCCTTGATCGGAACAGGGGGATTTTGTTACTGTGCAGCGACTTGGACTGGATGGATCAGCATGAATTTTTGCAGTGAATGTGGCAGCGCGGTCGTGCTGCGCGTGCCCACCGGCGACCACCTGCCGCGCCACGTATGTCCAGACTGCGGCACCATCCATTACCAGAATCCCAAGATGGTGGTCGGCTGCATTCCGGAATGGGAGGACAAGGTGCTGCTGTGCCGCCGCGCCATCGAGCCCAAGTACGGATTGTGGACCCTGCCCGCCGGCTTTATGGAAAACGGCGAAACCACGCTGGAAGGCGCGGCACGCGAAACCTGGGAGGAAGCCGGTGCGCGCATCGAGGTCGGCAGCCTCTATACCCTGTTCAATCTGCCACACATCAATCAGGTCTACTTCATGTTCCGCGCCCGGCTGCTCGATCTGGATTTTCAGCCCGGCATCGAATCGCTCGAAACCCGGCTGTTCAGCGAGGCCGAAATCCCCTGGGACGACATCGCCTTCCGCACCGTGCGCGCCACGCTGGAACAGTATTTCAGCGACCGCCGCGCCGGTTCATTCGACTTTCATTTCGGCGACATCCGCACGCGCTGAGATTCAGTTCAGGCGGCGGCGGCGAACTGCTCCCGCCCCACCACATCCATCCCCACGCGCACCCAGCCTTCGTGGCTTTCCTGCACCTCGCCCAGGCGCAGGCGATATACCGTATCGCCGTCCCGCAGCATCAGCGGCGCACCCAGGCGGTAATGCGTCTGCGGGATCAACAGGTTGCTGACGCCCTGGTCGACATGGGTCATCGGCATGAAGACCGCCCAGGTTTTCTCCTGCGCGCCGCCCGCGGCGTTCGCCTCGAAAAAGATTTCGACCCGCTTGGGATGACGTGACAGGCGCTGCGTCCCAACCAGATGCTGGCCGTCTTCTTCCCGGTTCCAGCGGATCGCCAGCAATTGCCAGACGTTCTCGGCCGGATCCCAGCTCACCGCCACCAGGCGGCCATGCGGTAGCGCCGTCGCGTCGGACAGGGCAAAGCCCATGCCTTCCGTGCTCTCGTCGCGCAGCATCCAGGGCTCAAGGGATGGACGCGCCTTGTCGGCGTCGCTCTGCGCCAGTGCGGTCATGATGTTGTCCATCCCTGCCGCCACCCAGACGCGGCCAAAGCGGTGCGTGCGCTGGCGGCTGCGGCGTATGCCGCCGCGTTCGATCAGGCTGGCCACCTGCTGGGTCAGTGCGCTGCCCTCCACTGTCGCCGAGGTCTTGTCGAGCGAACGCAGGTGCTCGATCAACGGACGCAAGGCAAAGTAGCGCAGACGACGGCCCTGCACCCAGTCATCCTCCAGGATGCAGGCCCCTTCGCTGAGCGACAGATCCACCATGTGCGTGTGCGTCCCGCGTGCCGGCACGGTTTCGGGAAGCGGCAGCGGCTCGTAGCCTTCGATCAGCTGGGCGATCGATTCGATCTCCTGGGTACGATAGCCGAGCGGATGCACCAGCCCCATCAGCACTACCAGCGCGTATTCGCGCGCGCAATGCGTGGGGCGCGCATTGACCCGCACCTCCTGCGTCGCAAAGCCGTCGCGCTCGACCAGGCGGTAGATCTTGTGCACGCGCCGCCAGGCCGACGCAGCCGGATTGCGCGCCTGATGGTAGTCCCAGCGCATGACCAGCCCGGCGTAGCGCAGCGCACGCGTGGCAAACTCTGCGACATGGGGCTTGAGCTCGGCACTGGACGGATTGCGGTAAGCCTGCTTCAGCATGCTGAGCCAGGCCTCCGCCAACAGCGACCAGAATACCCACGTTTCCCGCCACAAGGCCTGTCGCGCAAGGCGGAACGAAGCCTGGTTGCGCACATACTGTTCGACGATGCGCAGCTGCAGCGGCAGGCCCGTCTCTTCCAGCTTCAACAGCGATTTCATGCGGCTGAGCGAAGCCGCGGCGTTCTCCGCATTGAATCGCTCCAGACCTTCGACCAGCGCATGATGCGCGTCGTAGTCGGAATCAGCCGGCAAGGCCTTGAGCCATTTTTCGGTGGCCTTCACCGAGGAAAACGGCGACCCGCTTCCGGCTTTCCTGCGGCGGGCGATCGTGCTCAACATGTCAAAAATATCGTTCATGACTGAATCAGCGTGTTGCGGGTACCCGCCTGACCAGCACCATCCATGCCAGCCAAGCCGAATGCGGGTCGGGTTTCAAGATCTTGGTTTTACTGATTTTTGCCGGATGACATGGCAGGCTTTTCCGACACCCATAATGAAAACCCGTCATTCGCTGTTGAAGCCGCGTCAATCCCGGGCAGCGTGCCGCCGTCCCGGACAAACCCGCCTGAACCCGGCTACAATTCGCGCCGTGGAAGCGTGGCCGAGCGGTTTAAGGCACCGGTCTTGAAAACCGGCGATGGCGCAAGTCATCCGTGAGTTCGAATCTCACCGCTTCCGCCAATATGTCAAGAAAGTCCTGAACAAATCCACAATCGTCATTCCGGCGAAAGCCGGAATCCAGTTCGAGCATCTGGACCCCGGCTTCCGCCGAGGTGACGACTTGTCCAGTGTTTCCCTAAAACGCCCGATCGGGCGTTTTTTGTTGGGCCATGAGAAAATCGCCGGATGGCGCAATCTGCCCCCCTCACCCCGATCAACCACGACCGCGACAGCGCGGGGATGACCTACGTCTATCCCGTCGTGTCGCGGCGTGCCGGCGGCGTGTCGGTCGGGATCAACCTCAATCCCAACAACGCCTGCAACTGGGCGTGCGTGTATTGCCAGGTTCCGGACCTGCAGCGCGGCAGCGCGCCGGACATCGACCTTGCGCAACTCGAAGCCGAGTTGCGCGCGATACTCACGGACATCCTGCACGGCGATTTCATGCAGACCCGCGTTCCGCAGGGCGCGCGGCGGCTGAACGACATCGCCCTGTCGGGCAATGGCGAACCCACCAGCGCCAAGGTCTTTCCGCACGTCATCGACCTGATCGGCCGGGTCATGGCGGACTTCGAGCTGGGCGGAAAAATCAAGCTGGTGCTGATCACCAACGGCAGCCTCGCCGACCGCCCGCGGGTGCAGGACGGCCTCAAGAAAATGGCTGCGCTGAACGGCGAGGTATGGTTCAAGTTCGACAGCGCGACCGCCAGCGGCATGCGCAACATCAACCAGACGCGCATTTCACCTGACAGGCAGTTCGAGCGGCTGGCCGCGGCCGCCCGGCTGTGCCCAACCTGGCTGCAGACCTGCGTGTTCGCGCTGGATGGCGCCCCGCCTTCGGACGCCGAGCAGGACGCGTATCTGGCCGCCGTCGAACGCATCCGGCAGCAGCGGATCCCGGTGCAGGGCGTGCTGCTGTACGGCCTGGCCCGGCCGTCGATGCAACCGCAGGCCGGCCGTCTGTCGGCCCTGCCCGCAGAATGGCTCGAGACGTTCGCAGACAGAATCCGCGCCTCCGGGCTCGCCGTCAGGGTGGCGCCATGATCCACGGCATCGGCACCGACCTGCTCGACGCCGAGCGCATCCGCAGCGGACTCGCGCGCTTTGGCGAGCACTATGCGGACCGCATGCTGGCACCGGCCGAGCACGCCGGCTATTACGCCAGCGCCGACCCGGCGCGCTTTCTGGCCAAATGTTTCGCCGCCAAGGAGGCTTTCGCCAAGGCGACCGGAACCGGCCTGCGTGCGCCGGTGACGCTGCGCAACGTGGCCGTGCTGCGCGACACGCACGGCAAGCCTTTTCTGGAATGCGCGCCCGAACTCGCCGCCTGGCTGACAGATCGCGGCATCACGGCGCACCATGTATCGCTGTCGGACGAGGGCGACCTCGTGCTGGCATTTGTCGTGCTGGAACAATCCGACTCCGGGGAGAACGCAACGTGATGCCAGATCGTAAAAAGGAGCACCCATGACGCTCGGTCCCTTGATGCTCGACGTCGCCGGCACCGAACTGACCGACGACGACCGCCGTCGCCTGAGTCACCCGCTGGTCGGCGGCGTGATCCTGTTTTCCCGCAACTACCGCGACCCGGCGCAGCTGGAAGCGCTCACCGCCGAAATCCACGCCCTGAAATCCGCCCCGCTGCTGATCGGCGTCGATCACGAAGGCGGCCGGGTGCAGCGTTTCCGCGAAGGCTTCACCCGCCTGCCGCCGATGCGCGCCTTCGGCGAAATCTGGAACGACCATCCGCAGCGCGCCCGCGAACTGGCGCGCGAAGCCGGCTATGTGCTGGCGGGCGAGCTGCGCGCGCACGGCATCGATTTCAGCTTCGCACCGGTACTCGATCTCGATTACGGCGCCTCCTCGGTGATAGGCGACCGCTCCTTCCATGCCGATCCGCATGCAGTATTTCAACTGGGTCAGGCGGTGATGCTGGGGATGAAGGACGCCGGCATGGCCGCCTGCGGCAAGCACTTTCCCGGCCACGGCTTCGTCAAGGCGGATTCGCACGTGGCGATCCCGGTCGACGAACGCACCCTGGCCGATATCGCCATCTCCGACCTGGTGCCGTTCCGCCTGATGATCGAGGCAGGGCTCGCGGCGGTCATGC
>JADFDN010000030.1 GCA_018262815.1 Thiobacillus sp. | reverse complement strand
CGTGACGGTGTATTCCGGCGAGCCGGTCTCCAGCAGCGAGAGCTTGTGCATCTCCTCGTCGATGCGTTTGCTTGCCTGTTCGGGCAGCATCAGGCCGGCAAGCCGTTCCCTGAAGGTATCGAGCTCGGCGGTCTTGTCGTCCTTGGCGATGCCGAGCTCCTTCTGGATCGCCTTCAACTGCTGGCGCAGGAAAAACTCGCGCTGCTGCTCGCTCATCTTTTCGTCGACTTTCCCGCGGATGTCCGACTGCAGGCGCGCGACGTCGAGTTCCTTCTTCAGCAACACCAGCACTTTTTCCATGCGTTTTTTAAGGCCGAAGGCTTCCAGCACATCCTGCAACTCCTGCTTCGACGCCGTGGTCAGACTGGCGGCGAAATCGGTCAGCCGCGACGGCTCGTTCGGCCCGAAGCGGTTGAGGAAGAATTTCAGTTCCTCCGAATACAGCGGATTCAGCGGCAGCAGATCCTTGATGGTATTGATGATGGCGATCGAATAGGCGCGGATCTCCTCGGAATCCGGCTTGCCTGTCTCGTTCGGGTACTCGACCCGCACCTTGTAGGGGGCGGTTTCGGACAGCCATTCGACAATGCGGAAGCGGCGCGTGCCTTCGGCGATGAACTGCATCTTGCCGTCGGTGCGGACCGGATGATGGATGCGCACGGCCGTGCCGATGCTGCGGAAATCCGCCCGCTTGATGTCGTCGGTATTGTCGGGCTTCACGACCACCAGGCCGACCATGTGATGCGGGGTGTCGCCGATGGCTTCCACGGTCGACAGCCATGGCGCCTCGTTCATCAGGAGCGGCAGCGTCTGCGCCGGGAAAAACGGCTTCTCGGTCAGCGGCAGCAGGTAGAGTTCGGCCGGCAGCACCGGCGTGGCAGGCAACTGGCGGTCGTCGGGAATGACTTCGCCTTCAAGTGCGGGGTCGTTGGGCATGCTCTGATCTTCTCAATCCAGACAGCGGAAAGGGAAGTATCGGGCCTATCCGCCGCTTTTCAAGGGTTCGTCGCGCTGCCCCGTCCCGAAACGGGGCGGACCGGTATTTCCTCGACGATGTCCGGCAGCCCGGAGAGGATCATCAATTCGACCCTGCGGTTGCGCGCCCGCCCCTCCGCCGTGTCGTTGGAGGCGATCGGCTTGCTGGCCTCGCGCCCGACGGCGAGCAGGCGCTTGGGGGCAATGCCGTTTTCGGCGAGCAGACGCACCACGCTGGTGGCCCGCACTGCAGACAATTCCCAGTTGGACGCATAGGTCGAATTGCTGATCGGCACCACATCGGTATGGCCGGTGATTTCAAGATTGAAGGGTTCGTTCTTCAGAGTGTCCGCCACGGCGCGCAGCACCGCCAGCGAAGCGGGTTCCAGTTCGGCCTGTCCGGGTTCGAACAGCACGTTGGCATTGATCTCGATGCTGACGCCGCGCCGGCTCTGGGTCACCCGCACCATGCCCTCCTTCGCCAGCGGCGCCATCACGTCGAGCAGGTTGCCTGCCACCTCGGTCATGTGCGCCTGCTCTTCGATCGCCTGCTGCTGCCTCAGCGTGCGTTGCCGGACTTCGGGCGGCAGGGCCTGCGGGGTCAGCTGCGGCACCGGGACATCCCCGGCCGAGGTCTTGCCGAAGGCATCCCCCAGCGCACCGGCCAGGACACGGAACTTGTTTTCATTGACCGCAGAGATCGCGTACATCACCACGAAGAACGCGAACAGCAGCGTGATGAAATCGGCGTACGAGATCAGCCAGCGGTCGTGGTTGTCGTGATCGGAGGCGATGCGGCGGCGACGGCGCATCTCAGAGATAGCCTTTCAGGCGCGCCTCGATGATGCGCGGGTTGTCGCCCTGGGCGATGCCCACGAGGCCGTCGCAGATGATTTCGCGCTCGCTGACGCGACGCGCGATGGTGAACTTGATCTTGTTGGCGATCGGCAGGAACACCAGGTTGGCCAGGCCCACGCCGTAGATGGTGGCGACGAAGGCGACCGCGATGCCCGATCCCAGCTTGCCCGGATCCGCCAGGTTTTCCATGACGTGGATCAGGCCGATCACCGCGCCCAGAATGCCGAGCGTGGGCGCATAACCGCCCGCCGCCTCCCATACCCGCGCCGCCTGGCGCTCGGCGGTCTCGAAGCCGACGATCTGCACATCGAGCGTGTCGCGCAGCTTGGCCGCATCGGCCCCGTCGACCAGCAGCTGCAGGCCGGTCCGCTGAAAGGGGTCGTGCGTCAGGTTGAGGTGTTTCTCCAGCGCCAGCATGCCCTCCTGGCGTGCGGTGTGCGACCACTGCACCACGCGCCGGATCAGCATGCCGGCTTCCGGTTCGGGCGGACGGAACGCCCACTTCGCCATGCGCACCCCCTTGAGGAAGACCGGCAGGGGGTAATGCAGCAGCACTGCCGCCAGCGTGCCGATCACGACGATGACGAAGGCGGCCGGCTGCAGGAACAGGCCGATCTGCCCGCCTTCCATCGCCTGGCCGCCCAGAATGGCGACGCCGGCCAGCCCGAGCCCGATCAGGCTGCCACGATCCATGCGTCTTCCTTCAACTTGGTGCGCAGCCGCGCAATGGCCTGGCCATGCAGCTGGCAGATGCGCGATTCGCTGACGCCAAACACTTCGCTGATTTCGCGCAGGTTGAGTTCCTGCTCGTAATACAGCGACATCAGCAGCTGCTCGCGCTCGGGCAGGTTTTCGATGCCGGCGATGATGCAGGCGCGCAGATTGGCGTCGAGCAGCTGTGGCAAGGGCATGCTCGCTTCGTCCGCCGACTGCTTGTCGAGAAAGGAGTCATCCTCGTCGGATTCGCCGAAATCCTCGAAATACAGCAACTGGTGGCCGCGCGCGTCGCCCAGCATGGACTGGTATTCGGCCAGCGGAATTTTCATGGCCTCGGCAATTTCGGTTTCGCTCGGCTGCCGTCCGAGTTTATGTTGCAGCGCGCCGATGGCCTGCTCGATCTTGCGCATCGACTGCCGTGCGCTGCGCGGCAGCCAGTCGGACTGGCGCAGCTCGTCGATCATCGAGCCGCGGATACGCTGGATGGCATAGGCCTCGAATTGCGCGCTCTGCGCTTCGTCGTAGCGGCTGACGGCATCGAGCAGGCCGATCATGCCGGCCTGCACCAGATCGTCTTCTTCCACGCTCGGCGGCAGCCGGCCCATCATGTGATGGGCCAGCCGCTTGACCATGGGCATGTACTGCGTCAGCAGGTCGCTCTTCTCGCTTTTGCCGCTTGCGGTATACATGGGTGCTTATCCCCTTCTGTAGGCTTCCACCAGCCGTCCGCCCTGGATCACGCGCTGCATGAATCCGCCGACGCTGCCCAGGCTGGGGGGGGACGGCCAACGCAGCAGGCCGTCGGCCAGCTTGCGGAACTGCGAGGTGGACTGGGCGACCGGAAACGCATCCACCACCGAGGTGTGCAGATGGCCCGCCCGCGTCAGGCGATCGTCGAGCGGAATATACCCCAGGTAATCGACCGAGACGCCCAGATAGCGCTCGGCCGTCTGGGAAAAGTTGTGCGCCACGGCCTGCGCCTGCTCCGGCGATTCCATGCGGTTGAGCAGCAGGCGGAACTGACGCTTGCCGAAATTGTGCGCCAGCCGTTTCACCAGCGTGTAGCCCTGCGTGATCGCCGTGCTGCCGGGCGGCAGCACCACCATGATCTCGGAGGCGGCCAGGCCCAGCGGCAAGGCATCGGGGTCGGTGGCTTCTTCCATGTCCACCAGCACCACGTCGACGCCGCACTGCAGGCGATTGAAACTCTGCGCCAGCCATTCCTGATCCTGCTCGGACAGGCGCCCCAGACGGTTGAAGCCGCCGCCGATCGGCAGCACCTGCACATTGTCCGGACCGTTGAGCATCAGCGCATCCAGCGTGCAGCGTCCTTCGATCACATCCGATACGTCGAAGCGCGGCGTCAGCCCCAGCGCGGCGCAGGTGCCGCGGCCATGCTGATCCTGGTCGATGATGAGCACATCGCGCCCGGAGCGCCCCAGGGCGACAGCCAGATTGGCGGTTGCGGCCGTCTTGCCCGCACCCTGCTGCCCCGACATCACGGTAATGACCTGAAATCCGGTCTGCCCCAGCAGACGGCGCAGTCCGGCGGCCTGATCACTGGCGAATTTATCCAAGGGCCACCGCGCTTTCACGATTCGGGGTTTGCATGCCGGAGAGCGCGAATGCCAGTTCGCTGTCATCCAGCTTCCAGGGCGAGGACAGCGTGCGGGTCTTGAAGGCGCGGTGAATCAGGTACTGGCGATTGGCCAGGTGAAGATCCTCAGGCACGCGCTGGCCGGTCGCCAGATAGTGCACGTTGAGTTCGTGGCGGATCGCGCAGTCGAGCGCCGGGCCGAGGCTCGCCGCCTCGTCGACTTTCGACAGGATGCAGCCGTCCAGCCCGCGCGTCTGGTAGGCCTGCACCACCTCGTTCAGGGTGTCGCCGTGGCTGGTCGCGTTGAGCAGCAATAATCTTTTGATCGGCTTGCCGGCCTGGCACAGCATCTCGACCTGTTCGGCGACGGCGTGGTCGCGCTGGCTCATGCCGACGGTGTCGATCAGCACCGTGTGCTTGTTGCGCAGCTCGGACAGCGCCAGCCGCAGGTCGGCGGCGTCGCGCACCGCATGCACGGTCACGCCGAGGATCTTGCCGTAGATGCGCAGCTGCTCGTGGCCGCCGATCCGGTAGCTGTCGGTGGTCAGGAGCGCCAGCTTGTCGGCACCGTGGCGCACCACGAAGCGCGCCGCCAGCTTGGCGGTGGTGGTGGTTTTTCCGGCGCCGGTCGGCCCCATCAGCGCGAATACGCCGCCGGCATCGAGCATGTCGGTTTCGTTCTGCATCACGTTGAGGCGCTTCATCA
This sequence comes from Thiobacillus sp., assembly GCA_018262815.1. Taxonomy (GTDB): domain Bacteria; phylum Pseudomonadota; class Gammaproteobacteria; order Burkholderiales; family Thiobacillaceae; genus Thiobacillus. The sequence goes on along the minus strand of JADFDN010000030.1, from coordinate 21,914 downwards.
GCGTATTGCGCATCCAGGCCTGCGCCTGCTCGGCGTCACCCTTGGGCAGAGCCTCGAGCAGGTCGCGCGCCAGTGTGGCGGAAAAGCCGGCCGCCAGCATGTCGCGCATCACGCCGGCCCCCGACGGGTCGCGTCCCGGCAGATCGCGCCAGGCGAGGTCGGCAAGCTGGCTTTCCAGCCGTGTCTGCATCGCCTTGATTTCGCCGCGGAGCTCACCCACCACGCTTTTCGCCAACTGGGCGCTGTCCTCGCTCGGCACGGCGACGCGCTCGATCAGGCGGCGCTTGATGGTCACCTCGGGTTCCGGTTCGGCCTCTCTGGCCGGCATCGGCACACGCTTGATGGAAACCGGTGCGGGCTCCTCCACCACCGGCGGGGCCATCGAGGCGATATCCTCGGCGGCCAGGGCCAGCACCTCCACCCCGCCGTCGACGGCACGGTTGGACAGGATGACCGCATCGGGTCCGAGCACCTCGCGCAACTGGCGCATGGCTTCACGGGATGTTTTGGCGACGATTCGTTTCACGTTCATGCTGCTCCTCCTACCAGGGAAGTCACTTTGATCTGTTTGCCTTCGGGCACTTCAGCGTGCGAAAGCACCTTGAGTTGCGGCACCGTGCGCCGCAGGAAACGTGCAAGGAGCGGACGCAGCACGGCCGGCGTCAGCAATACGGGGGGGTGGCCCAGCGCTTCCTGGCGCTGGGTCGAAGTCTGGGTGCGCTCCAGCAGGGTATCGGCCAGGCCCGGCTCCATGCCGGCGGCGTCGTGGCCCGACTGCAGCGTCTGCAGCAGCAGTCGCTCGAGGCCCTGGTCCAGCGCGATCACGGGCAGTTCGCTGGCCGAACCGTAGATCTGCTGCACGATCGAGCGGCCGAGCGCGACCCGCACCAGCGAAGTCAGCTCGTGGGGGTCCTGCACGCGCCCGGCGTGTTCCAGCAGGGTGTCGATGATGGTGCGCATGTCGCGGATCGCCACGCCTTCGGTAAGCAGGTTCTGCAGCACCTTCTGCACGGTCGACAACGGCAGCATCTTCGGCACCAGGTCTTCCACCAGCTTGGGCGCGCTCTTGCCCAGGTGGTCGAGCAGCGCCTGCGCTTCCTGGCGGCCCAGCAGTTCCGCAGCATGCTGCGTGACCAGATGATTCAGGTGGGTGGCGACCACAGTGCCGGGGTCGACCACGGTGTAGCCCATGGCCTGCGCCTGCTCTCGCATGGCGGATTCGATCCACACCGCCGGCAGGCCGAAGGCGGGGTCGCGCGTCGCGACGCCCGGGAGCGTGGCGGTGATGCTGCCCGGGTCGATCGCGAGGAACATGCCGGTGCGCACATCGCCGCTGCCGATTTCCACGCCCTTGAGCGTGATGCGGTAGCTGTTCGGATTGATCTCGAGGTTGTCCCGGATATGCACGGCGGGCGGCAGGAAACCGATTTCGCGGGCAAACTTCTTGCGGATGCCCTTGATGCGGCGCACCAGTTCGCCGTCGGCGGCGTTGTCGACCAGCGGGATCAGGCGGTAGCCGACTTCCAGGCCCAGAGTATCGATCGGCGCGACGTCTTCCCAGCTGGCTTCCTGGGATTCGACTGCAGCAACGGGCGCGGACTGCACGCCAGGCGTGGCTGCAGCAGCCTGCTGGCGCTTGCTGTTCTTCCAGGCCAGCCACACCATGCCGCCCGCCAGCAGCAGGAAAGCGAAGTTCGGCATCCCCGGGATCATGCCCATCAGGCCGAGGATCGCGGCCGTGATATAGAGCGCCTGCGTCTTGCTGAAGACGTTGGACATCATCTGGCCGGTGATGTCCTCTTCGGTGCTGACGCGGCTGACGATGATGCCGGCGGCGATGGAAATGACCAGGGCCGGAATCTGCGCCACCAGGCCATCTCCGATCGCCAGCAGCGTGTAGTTGCGAGCGGCGTCGGACAGCGACAGGTCGTGCTGCATCATCCCCACCAGCAGGCCGCCGATGATGTTGATCAGCAGGATCAGAATGCCGGCGATGGCATCGCCGCGGACGAATTTCGACGCACCGTCCATCGAACCGTAGAAATCCGACTCCTGGGAGATTTCGGCGCGGCGGCGGCGTGCCTCGTTTTCGTCGATGAGGCCGGCATTGAGGTCGGCGTCGATCGCCATCTGCTTGCCCGGCATCGCATCGAGGGTGAAACGCGCGCTAACCTCGGCGATGCGGCCGGCGCCCTTGGTGATGACGATGAAGTTGATCACCACCAGGATGACGAACACGATGATGCCCACCGTGTAATCGCCACCGACCAGGAAATGGCCGAAGGCCTCGATCACCTTGCCTGCGGCATCCGGCCCGCTATGGCCTTCCAGCAGCACCACGCGGGTGGACGCCACGTTGAGCGACAGGCGCAGCAGCGTCGAGAGCAGCAGCACGGTCGGGAAGGCGGCGAACTCGAGCGCCTTCTTGGTCGACAGGCTGACCAGCAGCACCATGATGGAGAGCGCGATGTTGAAGGTGAACAGCATGTCCAGCGCGAACGGCGGCAGCGGCAGCACCAGCATCGCCAGGATGAGGACGATGAAGATCGGCGCTGCCATCGCACGGGCGTTGGCGCCATTGAACAGGTTGGAGAGGCTCAGGGTTCCGTTCATGCGCCAGAACCTGTGACAGCAGCCTGCAATGGATCAAGCTCGGGCGGAACCGGCAGGTCGACCGGCGCATCGGGATACGCGCCGCCAATCTGCTGGAAATGGCGCAGCTGGAACACGTAGGCCAGCACTTCGGCCACCGCTGCGTACAGGGTGGCCGGGATCTCGTCGCCGAGTTCGGTGTGACGGAACAGCGCACGTGCCAGCGGCGGCGCTTCCAGTAGCGGCACCTTGTGCTCGGCTGCCAGTTCACGGATCTTCGCGGCGACGGCGTCGGCACCCTTGGCCACCACGCGCGGGGCGCGCATCTTGCCTTCGCTGTACTTGAGTGCGACGGCGTAATGGGTCGGGTTGGTTACCACCACGTCGGCGGTCGGAATCTCGGACATCATGCGGCGGCGGGCCACCTCGCGCTGCTGGGCACGGATGCGCGCCTTCAGGTGGGGATCGCCTTCCGATTCCTTGGCTTCGCGGCGCAGTTCATCCTTGCTCATCCGCATTTTCTTGTAGAAGCTCCAGAGCTGGAATGGCAGGTCGATCACGACGATGAAGATCATCGCGCCCGAGATCAGCAGAAAGACTTTGCCGACGATGTCGCCCATGTGCTGGATGGCGAGCGACGGCTCTTCCAGGCTGAGCGAAAAAATCGCATCGACGTTGGCCCAGATCAGCCAGACGGCCACGCCGCCCAGCAAGCCGACTTTGGCCAACGCCTTGACCAGCTCGATCAGCCCCTGGCTGGAAAACATGCGCTTGACGCCTGTCAGCGGATTCAGGCGTTCGAACTTCGGTGCCAGTGCCTTGGTGCTGAACAGCCAGCCGCGCAGCAGCAGCGGCGACGCCAGGGTGGCAACAACGACCAGCCCCAGAAAGGGCAGCAGCGCCAGCGCGGCTGCGAAAAACTGCTCCGACAGCTGCGCCATCACGTGTGAGCTGTCGCGCGCAATGCCGGGATCGAACTGCAGACCGTCACGCATGATGCCCGACATGGCCTGGCCGAGACCGCCAGCCATCATCCACAGGGCGGTGCCCCCGGTCATCAGGACGACGAACGTAGCCAGCTCGCGCGACTGCACGACCTGGCCGTCCTCGCGGGCTTTCTCCAGCCTCTGTGGCGAGGCTGGTTCTGTCTTTTCCTGATCGTTTTCTTCAGCCATCCCGGATTTCACCTGTTGGGGGGAGTCCTGTCATCTGCATTGAGCAGAAACGGGCTTTCTACAGGCTGAAGTATCGGACATGCCCGAGGCGGGCAATCAGGGGAATAAGGGCGGATTTGCCTGCTATTTCTCGGCAGGCCGTATGCCGATCAGGACGGTGGCGTCCCGGCGTTTCCGGTTTCGTCGCCCCCCGTATCCTCGTCGGCAGCGCTGACGCCGGACGCCTCCTTGGTGATGGCCTCCTCGGTGCGCTTGTTCATGACGATGATGCTGATGCGGCGATTGACCGGATCGAGAGGGGCTGCGTTGCTGAACGGCACCGATGAAGCCAGCCCGACCACGCGCAGCATTTTCGTTTCGTCCATTCCGCCCGCGATCAGTTCGCGGCGCGACGCATTGGCGCGATCGGCCGACAGTTCCCAGTTGCTGTAGCCGCGCTCGCGATTGGCGTACGGCTTGGCATCGGTATGGCCCGACAGGCTGACGCGATTCTGAACGTCGTTCAGCACCTGGGCGATCTCGTGCAGGATGATCTTGGTGTAGGGCTGCAGTTCCGCGCTCGCCAGATTGAACATGGGCCGGTTCTGCTCGTCGACGATCTGGATGCGCAATCCTTCGCTGGTAATGTCGATCAGCAGCTGCCGCTTGAACTGGCGTAGCGTGGGGTTAGCGTCGACCGCCGCTTCCAGACGGGTCTTCAGCTGCTTCAGCTTGGCGGCCTCGATGCGCTCCAACTCGGCCTGAGCCGCCTTCAGGTTGAAGGTCTTCTTTTTGGAATCGACCTCACCCTTCTTGATCTGTCCGGTCTTGCGCGTCATGTCGGCGCCGCCGCCCTTGATGACGCTGGAGCTGTCTCCGCTGCCGGAGCCGCCTTGCATCGCGACCTTGAGCGGCGTCTTGAAGTATTCCGCGATTCCTTCCAGGTCACCCTTGGTGGTCGAGCCCAGCAGCCACATCAGCAGGAAGAACGCCATCATCGCGGTCACGAAATCGGCATAGGCGATCTTCCAGGCACCGCCATGATGACCCCCGGCCACCTTCTTGATGCGTTTGACGATGATGGGCGGTTTCTGCTCGCTCATGAGGGCTTATGCGTGCGGCGTGAGGCAGCGGTACGGGCGCGCGGCTATCAGCGCGACTTCGCGCCCTTGACGTACGTCTCCAGTTCGCTGAAGGACGGGCGTTCGGTCGAGAACAGCACCTTGCGCCCGAATTCGACTGCAATCGCCGGCGCATAGCCGTTGATGCTCGCCAGCAGGGTGACCTTGACGCACTGGAACATCTTGGTGGATTCGTGCAGCCTCTGCTCGAGCTGGCTGGCCAGCGGGCTCACAAATCCGTAGGCCAGCAAAATGCCGAGGAAGGTGCCGACCAGGGCGTGTGCAATCAGGATCCCGAGTTCCGCCGGCGGCAAACCCACGGATTCCATCGTATGTACCACGCCCATCACCGCCGCGATGATGCCGAACGCGGGCAGGCCGTCACCGATCTTGTTGATGACGTGGGCAGGCACTTCACCTTCGTGATGATGGGTTTCGATTTCGTTGTCCATCAGATTCTCGATTTCAAAGGCATTCATGCTGCCGCTCACCATCAGGCGCAGATAATCGGTCATGAACTCGACGATATGGTGATCGGCCATGATCGTCGGATATTTCGTGAACAAGGGACTGCTCTCGGGCGCGTCGACGTCGGATTCCACCGACATCAGCCCTTCCTTGCGAATCTTGGTCAGCAGCTCGTACAGCAGCGCCATCATGTCCATGTACAGCGCGCGGGTATATTTCGATCCCTTGAACACGGTGGGCAAGGCCTTCAGCGTGGCCTTGATGGCCTTGCTGTTGTTGCCGACGAAGAACGCACCGATCGCGCCACCGCCGATCATCAGCAGCTCCAGCGGCTGAAACAGGGCAGCCAGATGCCCGCCTGCCAGTGCAAAACCGCCGAAGACGCTAAGCACCACGACAATATAACCAACGATGACTAGCACGACCGTCTATTCCTTTTGATGGATTGACCGGGCGGGAGCGGTTCCGCCCTGCCCCGTTTTTGCATGTGCAAAGACGAGGCTCTCAGGATTAGGATTCGACCAGACTGAAAGAAACTTGATGGCGCACCCCGGGTATTTCCATCTGCCATCGCTTACATCCGCCATGCATACAAGGTGTGCCGCTCGCCTTCGGCCAGGGGCACCACGTGGTCCGGCTGCCGGGTATCCGGCAAAAACGACAGGCTGACGAACAGGCCGCCGCTGCGCATCTGCGCTTGCGCCTGCTGCCACAGCGCAGGCATGGCCGCAGGCGAAAGAAAGGCGAACACGACCTCGAACTCGGCCAGGTCGAGTGACGTGTAATCGCGCCGCATGAACGCCACCCGGCTGCGCTTGAGCCAGGCGCGTGCACGGCTGATCAGCCAGGGGGCCGGCGCGATTTCGGTTCCGCACAGGTGCCCCTGCGGAAAGCGCGGCTCGAGATAGAACAGCACGTCGCCCAGGCCGCTGCCGAGATCGATGAAGCTGAATGGCCGCGACTGCGGCAACAGGGGTGCCAATGCCTGCCAGGCCTTGCGGTCGGACAGGTACAGCGGAACCCGGGTGCGAAAGCTGCTCCAGTAGAACAGCATCAGCAACAGGAATGCTGCCAGATACGCCCAGCTGGACACGTCCAGCTGCAGGGCCAGCAGGACGCCAGGCAGGAAACCGGCATGCAGGGGAATCCACCAGGCCGGCTGCCGCCAGAAAAAGCTCAGCCCGCAAGCGATGGCTGCCTGCGTGAGGACAAAGAGCCAGGGCCCCGGGGGATAGGAAAACAGGATGACCAGCAGGCCATTCAGCAGTATCGCCAGCAAGGTGGCGGCGCACTGGACGAGAAACGACTGGAGGCTGACAGGCAGGTGCGTCATCCCACCCCCGGCAGCAGCCGTCAGGCGGCGGCTGTCAGCTCGATTTCGGCAGCCTTGGCCTTGCGGGTTTTGCCGGCACGCGCGGGCATGTTGCACAGGCCGCAGACATATTTGTCGTGCAGGTCATCCGGGTGCACCACGAAGTGGCCGCCGCAGTCGCTGCACACGGCTGTTTCGAGCATGCGGCTTTCGAAGAAGCGGTTCAGCGTCCAGGCGCGGGTGAAGCTCAGCACTGCCTCGATCTGGTTGGTATGCAGGTATTCCTGGTACAGGCGATAGCTCTTGAGCACGGCCTCGATGCCGCTGCAGTCGCTGTTCCGGGTGAGATAGCGGTGAATGTTGATGAACAGCGAGGAATGGACGTTGGGCAGCCAGGTCAGGAACCAGTCGGTCGAGAACGGTAGCATGCCCTTGGGCGGCGACACGCCTTTGACTTCCTTGTACAGCTTGAGCAAGCGTTCGCGCGACAGCGAGGTCTCGGATTCCAGAACCTGCGGGCGGGCGCCGAGCTCGATCAGTTCGATCGCCAGCTGGGTGTCGCGCATTTCGGTCAACAGACTTTTCTTGCTCATCTCAACACTCCCAATCGACTGGCTGCGGAATCAGGCAAAGGCTTCCATGGTCTGCCCTGCCATCAGAATGGCTGCGTGGGACTGTGCCAGGGTTCGATCCTTGGTATAGCTGGTCAGCATGTTGAGCACCACGCCGTCGTCGAAGCGGAAGCGCGACACCAGCATCCCGGAACCGGCGAGCTTGAGAATCTGCGCAGGCGTCAGGGCCTCGATCAGGTCGGCCACGTCCTGGCTGATGCCCAGGCGAAAAACTGCAGTGGGCTTGTCATGTTGGATCATGTTCTGCGCGAGCATCAGATAGTTCAGATTGACATCGCGCATTTCGTCCAGCATTTCGTCCATTTTCATTTTGCCTGTCCTTCTTCGTTGAATTTTTTCGAATTCACACTTAAGTCAGCGTGGTGAATTCGTTTTCGGACGGCACCCGGGAAAGTTAATGTGGAGAAAGGCTGTATTGTCGGACCGACCTGAACAACCTGGCTTGTCGGTGTTTGTCTGACACGACGTTCCGCGGCAGCTACGGCGCGCATGGCCGGCGACCGGAACGGGTCCGGCCGTCGGCTGGATTAACCGTCGAATAACAAAGGCTTGCGGAAAGCATGCAGCGCGCGTGCTGAAATATCACAACATTCAGTTGCGCTTATAGATGTCCTCGAAACGCACGATGTCGTCTTCGCCCAGGTAGGTGCCCGACTGCACCTCGATCATGTGCAGGTCGATCTTGCCGGGATTTTCCAGCCGGTGGGTCGTACCCAGCGGAATATAGGTGGACTGGTTTTCGGTCAGCAGCATGACCTCGTCGCCGCAGGTGACGCTGGCGGTACCGGACACCACGATCCAGTGCTCGGCGCGGTGGTGGTGCATCTGCAGGCTGAGCTTCTCGCCCGGCTTGACCATGATGCGCTTGACCTGGAAGCGCTCGCCCTCGTCGATCCCTTCGTACCAGCCCCAAGGGCGGTAGACCTGCTTGTGGACCAGATGCTCGCAGCGCTTTTCCGCCTTCAGGCGGTCGACCAGCTTCTTCACGTCCTGCACCTGGTCCTTGGCCGCCACCAGCACCACGTCGGCCGTTTCCACCACGACCAGGTCCGACACGCCCAGCAGCGCCACCATGCGCGTTTCGGCGCGGACGAAGTTGTCGGCGGCGTTCTCCAGCATGACGTCGCCGCGGATGGCGTTGCCCTGCCCGTCCTTGGGCGCCACATCCCACAGCGCCGTCCAGGCGCCGATGTCGTTCCACGCCATGTCGGCCGGAACCACCGCGGCGCGGCGGGTATGTTCCATCACCGCGTAATCGACTGAATCCGACGGGCAGGCCTCGAACGCGGCGGGGTCGAGCCGCACGAAATCCAGATCCAGCGTGGCGGCGTCGAGCGCGGCCCGGCTGGCGTCGAGGATGTCGGGCCGGAGGGCTTCGAGTTCCTTGAGGAAATCCGATGCGCGGAACAGGAACATGCCGCTGTTCCAGAAATAGTCGCCGGATTCAACGTATCGCCGGGCGGTGTCGAGATCGGGTTTTTCGACGAACCCCGCCACGTCGAAGGCACCCGAGCTGTCCGCCAGTTGCGCGCCCTTGCGGATATAGCCGTAACCGGTTTCCGGAGTCGCTGCGACGATGCCGAAGGTGGCAAGGCGACCATTCTGCGCCGCCTGCGCCGCTGTGCGGATCGCAGCATGAAACGCCGCGATGTCGCCGATCAGGTGGTCGGCCGGCAGCACCAGCATCAGCGCGTCAGGATCGTCGCGCGACAGCACCAGCGCGGCGACGGCGATGGCCGGTGCGGTGTTGCGTCCCACCGGCTCAAGCACGATGGCGTGCGGCCGGGTGTCGATCTGGCGCATCTGTTCGGCGATCATGAAGCGGTGCTCTACATTGCACACCATCAGCGGTGCGGCCATTTCCGGCATGTTTGCCAATCGCTCGACAGTGTCCTGCAGCAGGCTCTGGTCGCTGGCAAGCGGCAGCAGCTGCTTGGGCAGCGCCGCACGCGACAGAGGCCACAGGCGGGTGCCCGAGCCGCCGGAAAGGATCACGGGATGGATGGTTGTCATGATGTCGTCTGCTCTTGAAATTATTGTCGGGCGTCAATAGCGCAAATTCTATTCCAGACACAAGGCGAGTGTCGTCTGCCACTCGGGCAGGCGCACGCCGAAGATTCCGGCCAGCTTGCTGCTATCGAGCTCGGAGTTGGCCGGGCGCGCCGCGGGCGTGGGATAGCCCGACGCCGGAATCGCCGTCAGGCAGGCAAGTTTGCCTTCTCCGCGCGTCGCCATGTGCGCAAGGATCGCTTCGGTAAAGCCGTGCCAGGTGGTGCGTCCCCCGCAACTGAGGTGATAGACACCGGCGTTCGCGGTCAGATCCGGCTGCCCCAGCCAGCGCGCGACTACTAGCGCCGTCGCCTCGGCGATCAGGCGTGACCAGGTCGGCGCGCCGAACTGGTCGTCGACCACCGAGAGCATCTCGCGCTCGCGCGCCAGCCGTTGCATGGTCAGGAGGAAATTGCGGCCGCGCAGGCCATATACCCAGCTGGTGCGCAGGATCAGGTGCGGGATGTCGGCACGCTGGATCGCCTGCTCGCCCGCCAGCTTGCTCGCCCCGTATACCCCAAGCGGGTTTGGCGTATCCGCCTCCGTATAGGCACCCGACTTGCCGCCGTCGAATACGTAGTCGGTGGAATAATGCACCAGCGGGATGCCGCAGGCGGCGAGTTCCCCCGGCGCTGCGGCGTTGATGGCATGCGCCAGCGCGGGTTCGGATTCGGCCTTGTCCACCGCCGTGTAGGCCGCCGGGTTGACGATCAGGTCAGGGGCAAGCTCGGCCACCCTGCGGCGGATGGACGCCGTGTCGGCCAGGTCGAGCGTACTGCGGTCGGCTGCGATCACCTCCCCCAGCGGCACCAGCGTGCGCTGCAACTCCCATCCCACCTGGCCGTTGACGCCGGTGAGCAGGATTCTCACGCAAACACCTCGCACTCGGCGAGCGGCAGACCGGCCCGGTCCTTGCCGGACAGCAATGGATCGCCCTGCAGCGGCCAGGCGATGGCCAGCGCAGGATCGTTCCACTGCAGGCAGCGTTCGAACTCCGGCGCGTAGTAGTCGGTGGTCTTGTAGAGAAACTCGGCATGCTCGGACAACACCAGAAAGCCGTGGGCAAAACCCGGAGGAATCCATGCCATCTCATGCGACTCGGCCGACAGGCGGAAGCTGGCGACGCGGCCGAAGTGCGGCGAACTGCGGCGCAGATCGACCGCCACGTCGAACACCTCACCCGCCGCCACGCGCACCAGCTTGCCCTGCGGCTGGCTGATCTGATAATGCAGGCCGCGCAGCACGCCCTTGGCTGAACGCGAATGGTTGTCCTGCACGAATTCGGCGGCGATGCCGGCTTCGGAAAAAACCCTGCGGTTGTAGCTTTCGAAAAAGAAGCCGCGCGCATCGCCGAATACCTTGGGGCGCAGCAACAATACGTCAGGGTGCCCGGTCGCGATCACGTCCATCAGAACACCCTGTCGTTCAGCACGTCCATCAGGTACTGCCCGTAGCCGTTCTTCATCAGCGGCTTCGCCAGCATCTGCAACTGCGCCGCGTCGATAAAGCCCTGGCGGTAGGCGATTTCCTCGGGACACGCGATTTTCAGGCCCTGGCGCTTCTCGATGGTCTGGATGTAGAGCGCCGCCTCGATCAGCGAATCGTGCGTGCCGGTGTCGAGCCAGGCTTGGCCGCGCCCCATCACCTGCACGTCGAGCTCGTTCCATTCGAGGTACTGGCGGTTGACATCGGTGATTTCCAGCTCGCCGCGCGGCGACGGCTTCAAGGCACGCGCGATGTCGATCACCCGGTTGTCGTAGAAGTACAGGCCGGTGACGGCATAACGCGACTTGGGCTCGGCGGGTTTTTCCTCGAGGCTCACCGCATGTCCCGCGGCGTCGAACTCGACCACACCGTAGCGCTCGGGATCCTGTACGGGGTAGGCAAACACCGTGGCGCCCTGCGCGCGCTGTCCTGCCGTCTGCAGATCCTGACCCAGTTCGTGCCCATAGAAAATGTTATCGCCCAGTACCAGCGCGCTGGGGGCGGTGCCGATGAAGTCGCTGCCGATCAGAAAAGCCTGCGCCAGCCCTTCGGGCGCGGCCTGGATGGCATATTGGATATTGAGCCCCCATTGCGCGCCGTCGCCCAGCAACTGCTCGAAGCGCGGTGTGTCCTGCGGCGTGGAAATCAGCAGGATGTCGCGGATCCCCGCCAGCATCAGCGTGGTCAGCGGATAGTAGACCATGGGTTTGTCGTACACCGGCAGCAGCTGCTTGGAGACGGCCTGGGTGATGGGATACAGGCGGGTGCCGGAACCGCCGGCGAGAATGATGCCTTTGCGTGTGCTCATGCGGGATGTTCTGCGTAATTTCTGGACACCCAGTGGCGGTATTCGCCGCTGGTGACGTGTTTCACCCAGTCCTGGTTTTCCAGGTACCAGGCCACCGTCTTGCGGATGCCGCTCTCGAAGGTCTCGCTCGGCGTCCAGCCAAGTTCGCGCTCGATCTTGCCGGCGTCGATCGCATAGCGCCGGTCGTGGCCGGCACGATCCTTGACGAAAGTGATGAGGCTGGCATGCGGCATCACCGGCGAGTCGGGATGCAACTCGTCGAGGATGGCGCACAGCGTTTTTACCACCTCGAGATTGGTTTTTTCGTTGCAGCCACCGATGTTGTAGACCTCGCCGACCCGGCCGGCCCCCAGCACGCGGCGGATCGCGCTGCAATGGTCGCTGACGTAGAGCCAGTCGCGGACATTGCTGCCGTCACCGTAAATCGGCAGCGGTTTCCCCGCCAGTGCGTTGTGTATGACCAGCGGGATGAGCTTTTCCGGAAACTGCAGCGGCCCGTAATTGTTCGAACAGTTGGTGGTCAGCACCGGCAGGCCATAGGTGTGGTGATAGGCCCGCACCAGATGATCCGAGGCCGCCTTGGAGGCCGAGTACGGACTGTTCGGCGCATACGCCGTGGTTTCCGAAAATGCCGGATCCGCAGGGTCGAGCGAGCCGTACACTTCGTCGGTCGAGACGTGCAGGAAGCGGAACGCCGCCTGTTCCTCCGCCGCCAGCGTCGACCAGTGCGCACGCACCGATTCCAGCAGATTGAAGGTTCCCACCACATTCGTTTGAACGAACTCGGCCGGGCCGTGGATGGAGCGGTCGACGTGGCTTTCGGCCGCGAAATTGATCACCGCCCGGGGTCGATGCCGCTGCAGCAAGGCGTCGACCCTTGCGCGGTCGCCGATGTCGCCCTGCTCGAAAACATGCCGCGCGTCACCTTGCAGCGATCGCAGGTTCTCGAGGTTGCCCGCATAGGTCAGTTTGTCGAGATTGACGACGGCCTCATCATGAGCCGCCAGCCAGTCGATGACGAAGTTCGCGCCGATGAAGCCGGCGCCGCCGGTTACAAGAATCATGGCGTCCCTCAATCGGCGGATTTGTCGTTGGTTTTTTCGCCGCCGGCCGTCCCGTCTTCGGCCTTCGCGGCCGCAGCCGGCGTATAGCCGCTTGCATATTCGATCTTCGCCGCTTGACGCAGTTTTTTCAGGTCCATTTCCATCAGTTCCTTGCGTTTCCGGGCCATCAGGGCTCGTTCGATGACGGCACGCGACTGTTCCAGCGAAACCGGCTGCAACTGGCTTTCCAGAACCTGTTCGATCAGCACGACCCCCGGCCGGGCCGGCAAGACCGTTGCCTGGCCATCCTTCATCAGGCTGAGGCGCGCCAGCAAGGGGGCCGGAATCTGCTCTGCCGGCTTGACGGTGACTGCGGACTTGCCGTCGATGCCCTGTTCCTTGATCCAATTGACGAAGTCGCCCATCGAATGGCTGTTCTTGAGCTTCGCTTCGACGTCGGCCATGCGCGACGCATCGACGCTCAGCTCAAGCTCCTGGATGCGGTAAATCCGGCGCTGCGAGAAGAGTTCGGGATGCTGGCCGTAGTAATCGGCAATGTCGGCTTCCGAGGGCTGGGCGACATCCTTGAAATGGCGCTCGGCATAGGCTTCCGCCAGAACCTGACGGCTGGCCTGTGCCATCGCGATTTCCACCGCAGGTTCCTTGTCCAGTCCGTCTTTTTCGGCCGCCTGCGCCACCAGGCGCTGATCGATCAAGGCCTGCAGCAGCGTGTTTTTCGCCTCGGCAGCCTGCGTGTCGTTCAGTTCCCCCAAACGGGACACAGCCAGGTTCAGTTCGGCTTCGCTGATCTTGTCGCCGGCTACGGTTGCCACCGTTTCGTTCTTCACGGCACCGGCGGGTTTTTCACAACCGGACAGCACCACCGCAAGTGCAGTCAGGGAAACAAGCGATGCGTGGCGAAATGTCATGGACGCTCCAGAGTCAAGATGTGGAGCGTATGGTGAGGGATTGGGCGGCATTCAGCAAGTTTGGATGCACCAACCGGAAATGGCCGGAGCACCCCCGACAGCGTCAAATCATCACCATCCCGTCGTCGCAGGCAGCCAGCAAATTGCGCAATCGGTTTAGGGAAATCAGGAACCGCTCGTTAAAACGGGTACGTCAGGCACATCCGGTTTCGCTGCATCACCAACACGGATTCATGGGGCGGGCCGCAGGAAGAGACCATACCGGGCAAGCGGCCCTTCAGGATTGTCGTCCGCGCGTCCATATATCCTGCGGACGCGCATCCACCACGACTTTGGCGACCTTACTCCATCGCTCTCGGACCGGTCGATTGGCGCGCTTCCCGCAAGGCACGGGCGGCCCGTTCACGTGCGCTTTCCTCAGGCAACCCCTTGGGACCGGCCGATTGGCGGGCTTGCTGCAAAGCCAGAGCAGCTCTTGCCCGGGCCTCTTTTTCTTCCTTCGCCTGTTTCGCCGCAAGGGCCGCCTGACGCTCGCGTTCGGCCTTTTCGGCCTTCAGCGCGGCTTCCTTGCGAGCTTGCGCCTGTGCGGCTTCCAGCGCCTGCTGTCGTTTGGCTTCCCGGATCGCAGCCTGTTCGGCCGCTTCTTTCAGTGCCTGTTGCCGCGCACGCTCGGCTTCCCGCTTGCGCTCCGCTTCCTGCTGCGCCTTTTGCGCTTCCAAGCGGGCCCGGGCTTCCTTGAGGTCTTCGCGTATCTGTGCGCCGGTCTGGCGAATGCGCTCGCCCGCGGCTGCGAGGTCATCTTCGGAAACAGCAGACGGGTCAGCCGCAGAGGCGCCTGTCGACAACAGGCCGATCAGCGCGACTGCAGCAAAACGGGCTGCGGGGTGAAGATTCATGGTGGCTCCTTCCGTGTGAACGAATAAGTCGCACGTCACGCATTCCCCAGTGTTTCCGGCTGCGTAGCCGAAACCACCCTCTCAGTGGAGAAAGCGCACCTGCTGCTTATCTGTCTTACGGCTATCCGCCACAAATCTTTATGAATTACGCAGGCACCGCCTCTTCGAATTCCAGACTGACCTGGCCGCCGGAATCGATGTCGATGGTCACCCGTCCGCCGTGTGCCAGCTTGCCGAACAGCAGTTCGTCGGCCAGGGCCTTGCGGATCGTGTCCTGGATCAGGCGCGCCATCGGCCGCGCACCCATCAGCGGGTCGAAGCCGTTCTTGGCGAGATAGGCCTTGAGCGCGTCGGTGAACACCGCCTCGACCTTCTTCTCGTGCAGTTGCTCTTCCAACTGCATCAGGAACTTGTCCACCACCTGCAGGATGACGGGTTCGGACAGCGGCGCGAACGGAATGATCGCGTCGAGGCGATTCCTGAATTCCGGCGTGAACATGCGCTTGATCTCGCCCATTTCATCGCCGCTTTCCCGCGTGTTGGAAAAACCGATCGTTGCCTTGTTGAGCATCTCCGCCCCCGCATTGGTGGTCATGACCAGCACCACATTGCGGAAATCGGCCTTGCGTCCATTGGTATCCGTCAGCGTGCCGTGGTCCATCACCTGCAACAGCACGTTGAAAATATCCGGATGCGCCTTCTCTACTTCATCAAGCAAAACAACGGCATAGGGATGCTTGTTGACAGCTTCTGTCAACAAGCCGCCCTGGTCGAAGCCGACATAGCCGGGCGGCGCGCCGATCAGGCGCGACACCGCATGACGCTCCATGTATTCCGACATATCGAAGCGGATCAGTTCGACGCCCAGCACATAGGCCAGCTGGCGTGCAACCTCGGTCTTGCCGACACCGGTGGGGCCTGAAAAGAGGAAGTTGCCGATCGGCTTCTGCGGGTTGCCCAGGCCGCTGCGCGACATCTTGATCGCAGTGGCCAAGGCATCGATCGCCGCATCCTGGCCATAGACCACGGCCTTGAGGTCGCGGTCCAGCGTCTTCAGCGAGTTCTTGTCGTCGGACGACACGGTCTTGGTCGGAATTCGCGCGATCTTGGCAATGATGTCCTCGATTTCACGCGGGGTAATGGTCCGCTTCTGCCTGGATTTGGGCAGGATGCGCTGCGCGGCCCCGGCCTCGTCGATGACATCGATCGCCTTGTCGGGCAGATGACGGTCGTTGATATAGCGCGCCGACAATTGTGCCGCCGTGGTGAGCGCAGCTGCAGTGTATTTGACGCCGTGATGATCCTCGAAGCGCGACTTCAGGCCGCGCAGGATGGCCACGGTTTCGTTCACCGAAGGCTCCGGCACGTCGACTTTCTGGAAACGCCGCGAGAGCGCGTGATCTTTCTCGAAAATGCCGCGATATTCGGTATACGTGGTCGCGCCGATGCAGCGCAGGCTGCCCGAAGACAGCGCCGGCTTCAGCAGATTGGAGGCATCGAGCGTGCCGCCCGACGCCGCGCCCGCGCCGATCAGCGTGTGGATTTCGTCGATGAAGAGAATGGCCTTTTGATTGTCGGCCAGCTGCTTCAGCACGCCTTTCAGACGCTGCTCGAAGTCGCCGCGATATTTGGTGCCCGCGAGCAGCGCTCCCATGTCAAGCGCATACACGGTACTCTGTTCCAGGATTTCGGGCACCGAGCCCTCGATGATGCGGCGCGCCAGGCCTTCGGCAATTGCGGTCTTGCCCACGCCCGCCTCGCCCACCAGCAGGGGATTGTTCTTTCGCCGGCGGCACAGCGTCTGGATCACGCGCTCCAGTTCCTGTTCGCGCCCGATCAGCGGGTCGATCTTGCCGGCCAGCGCCTGCGCGTTGAGGTTCTGCGCGAAACTGTCGAGCGGCGAAGCGGCCGGCGCGTCGGAGCCGGCTTCAGCCGGCTCGTCCGGGCGCGGCGCCGGCTCGCTTTGCGGCGTCTTGGTGATGCCGTGGGAGATGAAGTTGACGATGTCGAGCCGCGTCACCCCCTGTTGGGTGAGGAAATACACCGCGTGAGAATCCTTCTCGCCGAATACCGCCACCAGCACGTTGGCGCCGGTCACTTCCTTCTTGCCGGACGACTGCA
The DNA here is from genome assembly GCA_018262815.1 of Thiobacillus sp. Lineage (GTDB taxonomy): Bacteria > Pseudomonadota > Gammaproteobacteria > Burkholderiales > Thiobacillaceae > Thiobacillus. The sequence goes on along the minus strand of JADFDN010000030.1, from coordinate 5,304 downwards.
CGTGCAGGATCGCGCGCTGGATCACGCGCTGGAAGCCGAGCGTGGGCTGGGTGTCGACCTCGCCCTCGCCTTCGACCTTGGGGGTGTGCTCCTCGATGAAGGCGCCGAGCTGTTCGCGCATCGCCTCGATATTGGCGCCGCAGGCACGCAGCACTTCCGCCGCGGACGGATTGTCCAGCATCGCCATCAGCAGATGCTCCACCGAAATGAATTCGTGGCGCTTCTGCCGCGCATCCATGAAGGCCATGTGCAGCGTGACTTCGAGTTCCTGGGCAATCATCTAACTTTCCTCCATCGTACATTGCAGCGGATGCTGATGCTGCCGCGCGAAATCCACAACCTGCTCGACCTTGGTGTGAGCGATATCCCTCGGATACACCCCGCACACACCCACGCCCTCAGTATGCACTTTGAGCATGATTTGTGTGGCCCGTTCTTGGTCGATGCCAAAAAACTTCTTCAGGACATGCACCACGAACTCCATCGGCGTGTAGTCGTCGTTCAGCAGCAGCACCTTGTACAGGGGCGGCGGCTTCACTTTCGCCGCTGACGGTTCCAGTAGGGTACTGCCTTCTCGCTTGGTTGCCATAGCCCGATTAAGCCTGAATTACTGGCCTTATTTTGATGTGATGGGAAGATTTTTCAAGCCTGCGGGAAGTAGGGCTTAAGCGCCGGCAGGGATAAACGGGGAAAAAGGCGTGTTTAGGCATCCGGGCCCGACAGGTTTTCAGCATCGCTGATTGGAAATATGCTCCTGCTTCGATCCGGATCCGCGACAGTCGAACATGAACTGCCGCAGCGACCGGGCAGGCTGACACATCATACATAGCCAGGAGCCACCCATGAAGGAATCGCTGAAACCCGGCATTCGCCACCGACACGCCTTTGTCATCCCGGCCTCCAAGACCGTACCGGCGCTGTATCCGGAGGCGCCCGAATTCGTTGCCATGCCGGAGGTCCTGGCCACCGGCTTCCTGGTGGGCTTCCTCGAATCGGCCTGCATCCGGGCGGTCAATTCCCATCTGGACTGGCCACGCGAGCAGACGGTGGGAACGCATATCGACGTCAGCCACGAAGCCGCCACGCCGCCCGGCCTCGAAGTGACCGCGACCGTCGAACTGGTCGAGGTCGACGGCAGGCGGCTGGTGTTTGCCGTCGAGGCGAACGATGGCATGGACACGATTGCCAGGGGCCGGCACGAACGCTTCGTGATCGACCGGGCAAAATTCGACGCCCGGGTCGGCAAAAAGGCAAAAGTCCATCTTTAAGCCATACACCATGCCTGCCACCCTGCGCGCCCTCCAGGCCGACATCACCACACTCGCGGTGGATGCCATCGTCAATGCCGCCAACCCGTCGCTGCTCGGCGGCGGCGGGGTCGACGGTGCGATCCACCGTGCCGCCGGACCGCAACTGCTGGCCGAATGCCGCGCACTGGGCGGCTGCGAGACGGGCGATGCGAAGCTCACGCGAGGCTATCGCCTGCCCGCCCGCTTTGTGATCCACACGGTCGGCCCGGTCTGGCATGGCGGAGATCGCGGCGAGGCGGAATTGCTGGCATCGTGCTACCGTCGTGCGCTCGAGGTCGCGTCGCAGAACGGTATCCGCAGCCTGGCGTTCCCCGGCGTCAGCACCGGCGTCTACGGCTCCCCCAAGGTGGCTGCCGCGCAGATTGCAGTCGCTACGGTCCAGGCAGCCGTAGCGGCGCGTCCGGCAATCGACGAAGTGATCTTCTGCTGTCATTCAGCGGCGGACCTTGCCGTCTACCAGGCGCTGCTTGCCGCCTGAGAGGCATATGGACGTGATCCTGATTCATGGCATGGGCCGGACGCCGCTCTCGATGATGCGGCTGCGCCGGCGCCTGAGATGGGCCGGGCACACGCCGGTCCTGTTCGGCTATTCGCCGACGTTCGAAACCCTGCAGGGCGCGTCCGACCGCCTGGTCAGGCAGATCGAGCGCAAGGTGGACACCTCGCATTACGCGGTGCTGGGCCATTCGCTCGGCACGGTGCTGACCCGTTCGGCGCTCGATCGACTGGAAAACCACATGCCCGCGGCCTGTTTTTTCCTGGCGCCGCCGATGGTGGCCTGCAAGGCAGCGAAATACTTTTCCCGCTTCTGGGCATACAAGGTGATGACGGGCGAGATGGGCCGGCTCCTGGCGGCCGATGAATTCATGCGCAATCTGCCGATGCCGCCGACCCTCGTCAGGATCTATGCGGGCGTCGCCGGACCGCGCGCCCCCTGGCTGCCCTTCGGCATGGAACCGAACGACGGTATCCTCAGCGTGTCCGAGGCCAGCGGCGGGCATCCGGCAGCAATCGTCACGACGCCCTCCCTGCACACCTTCATCATGAATTCGGCGCCGGTTTTCGACGATATCGCCCGCACCCTGGCTACGCTCGATGCACCCTCGACTCCGCACGCCGTGTCCCGTTAGGACACCTCGGCTGTTCGTCGAAACGGGCAGATTGGCCCGAATCCTGTGCATGATTTAAATTGTCTGCATGTGTAATCGACCGAACGCTTACACGGACAAGGAGCCCGCCGCATGACCCGACTGCCCAACTCACTGAATGCCTGGGGCACCCCGGGATTCGAGACGATCCTCAAGCAGGAAATCGAACAGATGGGTGCGGCACAGCTGCCGTTGCAGCAGGGGTTGACCCGCAGCAGCCATGTGACCGACCGGCCTTTCCAGGCGATGGTGATCGCCGTGCGCGAGGAAAAAGGCCGGATCCGGGCCAAGGCAGGAATTTTCTATACCGGCGTGATCGCCGGCTGCAGTTGCGCGGACGATCCCACGCCGATCGACGAGCAGACCGAATATTGCGTGGTGCAGATCGACATCGACCGGGCGACGGCCGATGCCCAGGTGACGCTGTTGCCGGAATAGAGGACGCGCGGCCGCGCTTCGACGCGTTGCCCCGGCGGGTTGGCTCAAATCGCGGCCGGCCCGATCTCCAGTTCTTCGGAATAAGGCCGGCTGGGGTACTGGAAGGCGACCGGCCCGTCGGGCTGGGCGTGCACGAACTGGCTGACGAACGGGTCGGCGGAGTCGGCCATCTCGGCGGCATTGCCTTCGGCCACCACCACGCCGTCGTGGATGAAGTAGACGTAATCGGCGACCTTCAGCGATTCCGACACGTCATAGGTCACCACGATCGAGGTCAGGCCGAGCGCGTCGTTGAGGCGCCGGATCAGGTTGGCGATGGTATTGAGCGAGATCGGGTCGAGTCCGGCGAAGGGCTCGTCGTACATGATCAGCATGGGATCGAGCGCGATCGCCCGCGCCAGCGCCACGCGGCGCTCCATGCCCCCGGACAGTTCGGCGGTACGCAAGGCGTGGGCGCCGCGCAGTCCGACGGCGTGGAGCTTCATCAGCACCAGGTCGTGGATGACGTCCTCCGGCAAATCGGTATGTTCGCGCATCGGATAGGCGATGTTGTCGAACACCGACAGATCGCTGAACAGCCCGCTGACCTGGAACATCATTCCCATCTTGCGCCGCATCGCATAGAGACCGGTGTTGTTCAGCGTGTGGACCACCTGGCCGTCGAATGTCACCTGCCCGCGCGACGGCCGCAGCTGGCCGCCGAGGTGGCGCAGCAGCGTGGTCTTGCCGCAGCCGCTGACCCCCAGGATACCGACGATCTTGCCGCGCGGAATGGTGAGGTTGATGCCCTTGAGCACCGGGTTGGCGTCGAACGAGAAATGCAGGTCGCGGACCTCGACCAGCGTGTCCGTGGATGCTGTTTTTTCGTGCAATGCCGCCATGCTCAGACGCCCTCCAGCAGGCCTTCCGGCGCTTCCAGCGCCGCCTTCACCGCCACCAGGAACTGCACGGCGTCACGGCCGTCGATCAACCGGTGATCGTAGGTCAACGCAAGGTACATCATCGGACGGATCACCACCTGGCCGTTCTCGGCAACCGGACGCTCCTGGATGGTGTGCATGCCGAGAATCGCCGATTGCGGCGGGTTGAGGATGGGGGTGGACAGCAGCGAGCCGAACACGCCGCCGTTGGTGATCGAGAAGCTGCCGCCGGTCAATTCTTCCAGGGTGAGCTTGTTGTCGCGCGCGCGCTGGGCGAAGCCGGCAATCGCCGCCTCGATTTCGGCCGACGACAAGGTCTGCGCGCGACGCAGGATCGGCACCACCAGCCCGCGCGGGCTGGAGATCGCGATACCGATGTCGGCGTCGCCGTTCCATACAATGGCGTTGCCGTCGATGGCGGCATTGACGATGGGAAACTGCTGTATCGCCTTGCACACCGCGCGCACGAAGAAGGACATGTAGCCCAGTTTGACCCCGTGCCTGACCTCGAACTCGGCCTTGAAGCGCTGGCGCAGTTCGTTCACCGGCTGCATGTTCACCTCGTTGAAGGTGGTGAGCATCGCAGCGGTATGCTGCGCGGCGACCAGACGCTCGGCCACTCGCTGGCGCAGGCGCGACATCGGCTCGCGGCGGGTTTCGCCCGGCGTGACGGCGGGCGCCGCGGCTGCCGGCAAAGGCACGGTGGGCGCGGGGGCCGTCGGCGCAGGAGCTTGCGGTGCAGGCGCCGGTTTCGCAGCTGGGGGAGCGACGGTCGTCTGCGCTGCCGTTGCATCCGCGGCCGGCGCGGCGACGCCCTCGCCGGCCTCGATCACCGCCACCACCTCGTCGGCCTTGACCTCGGCGCCCTCCTCCTTGCGCAGTTCGATCAGCGTGCCGGACGCGGGCGCCGGAATCTCCAGGATCACCTTGTCGGTTTCCAGATCGACCAGGGTTTCGTCGCGCGCGACCGTCTCGCCGACGGCCTTGCGCCACGGCAGCAGGGTGCCGCTGGCAACCGAATCGGACAGGGTCGGCACGCGCACTTCAATTTTCATAAGTGGTCTCCAGCGCATCGTTCAGCAGGGCTTCCAGTTCCGCCCGGTGGCGCGAGGTGTAGCCCGACGCCGGGGCGGCCGCCGCCGGACGCCCGGCGTAGTGGAAGCGCCGTCCGCCGGGCGCGCAGTGATTGAGATGATGCAGCGTCTGGAACCATGCACCCTGGTTCATCGGCTCCTCCTGGGCCCAGACGAAGGTGTCGGCCGCTGGATACGCGGCCAGCACCGCGCGGAACGTCTGCTCGGGGAAGGGATAGAGCTGTTCCACGCGCAGCAGCGCGACGTCGTCGAGACTGCGCGCGGTGCGCGTCGCGTCGAGATCGAACCAGACCCGCCCGCTGCACACCACCACGCGTTTCGCCTGGCGGGGTGATCGCGGATCGTCGATCACCGGCAGGAACGCGCCTTCGCTCAAATCCGCCAGTGACGACGT
>JADFDN010000002.1 GCA_018262815.1 Thiobacillus sp. | reverse complement strand
ATCCGCAGATCCTTGTGCTGCAGCTGGCTCAACAGGACTGCAGGCGATGCGGGCGCAACTTTGGCGGGGGGGGTTGCCAAAATATTGCGCACCGCCACGTCAAACCGCCATCGGTCAAATCGATTCGTGATTCCGCCAAGCACGTTAATAGCTCCCCGATATTTTCGTTCTGGATGCGTGATGTTTTACGCATTATTGATATTGATAATGGGTAATAATAATCGAATTGTCGCAAGCTGAAGTCGCGCGCGGCGAAGCTCAACGTCGCCCCTCCATACGTGGCGCGCACAGAAAAACAAACATCGGGAGTCCATATGGTGCTGTTCGAAAGCAGGGGTTTTGTACGGCGTTATGCCTCCCCCGTTCTTTTCGTTGCGCTGGCTTGCACGCTCGTGCTCATCGCCAAATCAATACTCGATTTTTCACATTCGGGACCGCAGATCGCAGCCGAGATCAGCCGCTCCTATCTGGGCTATGCCACCCTGGCACTTGCGCGGCTCGGGCTCTGGTCTTTCGCGATATTCGCGCTCATGGCGGGAGCAGGCGTATTTGCCTACCACTGCCTCCTGATCCTGTTCGGATGGCGCTATCGTTGGTTTGTCGCTCTCGTCTCCGCGGGGCTGGCAATAGGCCTTATTACCTTCGCACGCTTCACCCACTACCTCCTTCATATGCCCGGCGGCATCGTTGCCTCGTTCAATTATCGCGTCGACCGCCTGTATCCATTCTGGGAACAGCTGACCCCGGGCAATGTCGCCGCGCTGGAAGCGGCGGTTGTCCTGCTGTTTTTGGCGCCGGCCCTGCTTGCGGCCATCAGCCTGATCCAGGACAAAAAATGGCAGCAAGCATCGGTGATCGGCGCCACCGCAACGGCCTCGGTTCTGCTGGTCACGTGGGCGGGATGGCGTGCCGAACCCGCACCGGCAAGCGCGACGGCCGCCCTGCCCAGACAGCCCAACATTGTCATGATCGGGTCCGATACCTTGCGGGGCGACCGGCTCGGGGTGAACGGCTATTCTCGACCCCTTACACCGAATATCGACGCCCTGGCCCGCCAGGGCACGAATTTCACGCAATTCATTGTGCCGCTTGGCCGCACCGCGCCTAGCCTGCTCACGTTCATGACGGGAACCTGGCCGCACACCCACGGCGCGCGCGACAACTACATTGCCGACACGGAATTCAACGCCGGGCTTCCTGCGTTACCGAGGTTGCTGGGCCGCGCAGGTTATTCCACCGCGGTCGTCGGCGACTGGGCCGGGAGCGACCTGGGAAAGTTTGACCTCGGCTTCGACCATGTCGACACCTCTCCCGACCAGTGGAATCTCAAATACTTGCTTCGCCAGGGCCCCAAGGACATCCGGCTTTTCCTGTCGCTGTTTACTCACAATCGCTTCGGCAAGACATTCCTGCCGGAAGTGTATTACCTCGCCGGCATGCCGCTTACGGCAGAGGTGGGACGCGATGCCCGCGATGTCATCAGGCACTTTTCCGGGCAGAACCGGCCGTTTTTTCTGAACGTGTTCATCGCGTCCACGCACGGTCCGTTCAGCACGACCTATCCCTATTACAAGATGTTTTCCGATCCGGCGTACCGGGGCAACTCGCTGTTCTCGATGTCCAACGTGTCGTCGGTCGAGGAAGTTCTGAAGGCGCAGGAGGCTGGAAAACAGCACTTCGATGTCAAGCAGATCAACGACTTGTATGACGGCGCCACAAAAAGCTTCGACGACGAAGTGGGCCGGATTGTGGCCTACCTCGAAAAAAGCGGCCTCGCCAAAAACACCGTGCTCGTCATTTACAGCGATCATGGCGTCGATCTTTTCGAAGGCGAAACCTGGGGGCAGGGCAATATCGTTTCGGATTTCACCCATCGCGTTCCGTTGGTGGTGTACGACCCCAGGCATAAGGGGGCAGGCAACGTCGGCCGCACCGTTCGCGCGGTCGATGTCGCCCCCACCTTGCTCGACCTCGCTGGGGCCCCCACTCCCGCCGCCATCGAAGGCCAGTCGCTGCTGCCGTACCTGAAACACGGTAACGCCGAGCCAGACCGTACGGCTTATGCCGAAACCGGCATCTGGATTGCCAAGGTGCGCGGTTTGCCGGAAGACCGGATCAGCTACCCCTCGGTGCTGGATTTGCTGGAAATCCCGGACAAGAAAATGGGAACCCTATCCATCAAGCCGCAATACAAGGCGACGGTCGTTCGCGCCAAATCGCGCCTGGCCCGGGAAGGACGCTGGGCACTGGTTTATTTCCCGCTCCAGCACGGCGAGCAATACTCGCTCTATGACCTGCAAGCGGACCAGGCCATGCGGCATGACGTGTCATCGCTCCAGCCGGAAATTGCTGCGCGCCTGAAAGAAAAACTGCAGGCATGGATGAAAGGAACGCAGCCGTGAGCAGGATCCCGCTTGTGATGAAAGTGTGGGCAGGAACGGAGCCCCACGACCTCGAATACATCACCCGCAGCATTCCCAGCTTGCTGGCGAGCCATCTCCCTCAGGATCTTGAAATCGTCATCTACGACGACTGCTCGCCCAGCCCCGACCTGAGTGAATTTCTTCGCGATATTGCGAAACGCGACTCGCGGGTGCGGGTCATCCGTGGCAACGAGAACAAGGGGCCCAATCTTGGGCAGCAGGACATCTACCGGCAGATCGTCGACGAGTATCCGCATGCCCCCTACTACCTGAATGTGGATGACGATGTCGTCTACCACCGCGACTGGCTCATCCGGTTGCTGGCCGCGCAGGACAACTGCCGCCGCCTCGGCTTGAACGGGGTTTTCACGGCCCTCAACATGCCTTACCGCAAGGAGCATTCAGTCCTCTTGACACGGGGCGAGCGGTATTTGCTGAAGTGGAAGCAGCCCGCCCTCAACTGGCTGATCCCGAGAAGCTTATACGAAGACGTGGGGCCCTTCCGCGACGAAGGCATCGCCTACGATACGGTGTATTCGCACTGGATGCGACTCAAAAACCACCCGGTGATTTGCCTGACGCCAAGCCATGTCCAGAACATCGGGTTTTTGGGCGCCTATGCCACTGACGACACTACGACCTGCCGCGATTTCATGGGCGAAGGCGCAGGCGACCCGCGCCTTGTCCGGCTTGGGCGGGCAGCACAATTCAGCTTGAAACGCCTGCCGGGCACTCTGCGCCAGATGCTGGACGATGCTGCCACACTCGTCGCCCCTGTCCGCTGGGGAACCGAATTTGTTCATGAAGGCAGGGCGCGAAACGGCGAAAGCGTCGCCGTGTTTTCCTTCGACGATGCGGTGCGCCTGGGTTGGGACAGATCGGTCGCCGCGCGAAGGGTCGCCGACATGCACAAGGCCGGCACGGCAAACGCCCCCGCCCTGCGCACCAACCGGCAAGGCGACCCGATCCGGGTTGAGGTCCCCTGGCACTTCTCGCCCAATCTACGTGAAATTGCCAGCCTGAATCTTCCGCTCCAGCCTCCTGAGCCGGAAATCCTGTTTCAGGAACTGATCGATCAGCTCCTCCCATTGCATGACAGGCACATCGCTCACAACAAGATCAGGCGCGACAATATCTACCTGACGGATAACGACGGCGGAATCACGCTGGCATGGCTGGGAACCGAACCGTGCCCGGGAATCGATTTTTCTATCCAGGACAGAGCACGCACCCTTGCCATGCTGAGCAGCGCGCTCAACCGCTGGGCATTGGAAGCGACTCGCGAGGAATGCGCCGCACGCTACCTGGAAAGCCTGGCACCGGAAGTGATGCAGGGTCATCCTGCCACGCCGGCCTCGGACGTGTTCTCGGCTGCGGCCGTTGCAGCGCTCGGCATGTCCCCCCCGATCGGGACGCTGGGTCAGATGACAGAGATCCGTTACCGCTGGGCGCAAGGAATATTTTCCGAGTTGGATCCGATCAGCCACCCTGGCATCCGATCCGTCATGCAACAATGCCTGGAGAACGACCCGCTGAAGCGTCCCGGGAATGCGCGTCAGGTGGCCCAACTTCTGGGTCGATGACTCTATCTGCGTCCGGCCACCAGCCGGATCGCGCCGCCCCATCCCCTGTCCATCGCCAGTCTGGCGAGCGGTTGAAGGGCGCCCAGCAATTCACTGTCGCTGAGCGACCGCGCTGCGGCCTCACCCCACTCCGTCGGCACACGGTCTTTTGACAAGAGCCGCAAACACCGAACGAACTGGACAGGGCGCGCAATATGGCGCAGGGAATGAACCTCGAATCCGGTTTTTTGCAGCATCCGACTCAGCGTATCCGGGCTGAACATATACAGATGTCTTGGGGTATCGAAAGCCAGACTGAGCTCTCCGAACCAGTACGTCAGCAGGGACTCCAGGTTCGGCACTTCGATGATCAGGCGCCCGGTTTCGGGCTTGAGCAAGGGCCGAAGATTGGCCAGCGCCTGCGTGGGGGAATGAACGTGCTCGAGCGAGTGGCTCATCAGGATGAGATCGAACGAATCGCCAGCAAACGCCTCATCCAAGGGATCGGTCGCGCTTTGACAAACAATCTGATGATCTTTTTCGCGTGCCCGGCCTGCGGCGACTTCGTCAGGCTCGATTCCGGCAGTGGCCCAGCCGCTCTCCCGCATCGCGTCGAGAAACGCCCCTACCCCGCATCCGACGTCGAGGACCTTCCCGGGCTTGATCCAGCCGGGAAGGTCGTCAGCGATCGCAATGTCCGTGGCCAAGTGACGCAAGGGTTTGATCATGCCCGCCACGGCGGACAATGACCGGTTGGCCCTGATCAGCCGTTTGACACGTGTTTTCACCCCGGGCCCGCCAGACTGTGCCCTGCCACCGGAATAGGCATAGTAATCGCCCGGATAACACTGGCCGATCGCCTCCGGCGCCGGGCGGGGATTCAGGTAATGAAGTCCGCACCCATCGCAGCGAACGACGTTGAATACGCCGTCGACGCCATGTTCGTGATCGGTAGTGCGAGTAACAAGCGAGGCGTGGCTTTCGCCACACAAATCACAAGCTACTGTTTCAAGCTTCAACCCGGACATGGCGCACCCGATGCGTATTCAAGCAGGCCGTGGGATGCCATTTGCGGGGGAAGCAAAGCGGCTCCGGATCAGGCAGGCATGTACGAAAATTTCAGCCGATCCACTTACTATGGGCAGAAGCGGCAATAGGGGTTCGTGCTGTTTCCAATGGCTGGAACGGGCGGCGCCTGCTCTTCGCCTGCGGGCAATACCTTCTCGGGCTCTTGCTCAGCCTTGGTTTCAGGCTCATCCTGTGTGGCTGTTTGTTCTTGCGGTGCTGGAGAAGGGGTCGCGGCGGGTTCGGCAACCTCAGGCAAGGCAAATGTCTTTTTTCCGCCCAGGCTCGAATACCGCCGCAGCAAGGTCCGGTCGCCAGGCGACTGGGTCAGCCCCGCCTCCAGAGTCGCCAGGGCGAGATCCTTTTTTCCGGCCTCCTTGTAATAATCGCTCAAAAAAGCGTAGGCCGGCGAATAGTCGCGCTTCAAAGTGATGGCCTGCTTGAAGTCCGCAACCGCTTCGCCGCCCCGGCCAAGCATAACGAGGGACTGTGCGCGTTTGACATGCAGTTCAGGTCTCAAAATGGAATTCGGCGAAATTCCCCGCAGCACATAGCTGAACTCGCTAATGGATTTCTTCAGCTTACCGTCACGTTGCTTGCGATCGAAGATGCGGTAACTGCGAACCACGTCGACCAGACCAAAACAGTAATGGTGGAGGTGCCAGAAATCCCCGCCGTACATGTCCACGTAAGTTTTGGTATGGTCATCGTACTTGGAGGGGGCCTGCTGTCTGCCATAGACGCGGCTGATGATTTGCGTGTCCGGGCAATAGGGGGGGAGCAAGCGCATCTCGGCGAGGGTCGGGATACGCGAATCGTTTTTCATGTTCTCGGCCTGGGCTGGCCACGCCAAGAACAGGGACACGCAAGCTGCCGCAAAGGCAAACATCGGTCGGGTGATTACGCAGGCATTCAAGTTCATAGCGCCTCCACTTCAATAGGCTACAAGTCCAGGCGTCGGGTCTTGTGCACGACGGCGGTCCAGGAAAAATCCCGGTTGGCCCGCTCGTAGCCGGCCTGGCCAAGACGTCTGGACCATGCGTCGTCAGCAAGCAGGCTCGCCAGCGCCCCGGCCACCTGCGCCCCGTCCTCGCCATTCACGCGGCAACCCGTGACACCGTCCTCGACGGCAGCGCCGGTGCCGCCGGCAATACCTGCGACGGATGGCTTGGCGCACGCGGCAGCCTCCAGAAACACCATCCCGAAACCTTCGGTGTCGCCGTCCAAGGCCCGATTGGGCATGGCAAACAGGTCGCAGGCATTGTACCAAAGGGGCAAATCCTCGGGCGAGACATGGCCCAGCAGATGCACCCGCTCCGATACCCCGAGCTCCTGAGCCAGGCCCAAAAGGTAATCACGGTCTTCGCCGATGCCGATCAGCGCATAGGATACATCCAGCCCGCTTTCCACCAGTTTCGGTAACGCCTGGATCACGCGGTCGAAGCCTTTACGCCGGCTGAGTCGTCCCACGGACAGCACGAGCTTCTGCCCTTCACGCAAGCCGAGGGATGCCCGCAGATGCTCGGCCGGCAAACCGGGTTTGAAGCGGGCGACATCCACGCCCGGCGAGATCAGCGTGATGCGTTCCGGCAGCACCCCCAGCTTCAATAGCTCGCTGCGGGTGAAATCGCTATTGGCGACAATACGATCCGCCCGCCGATAGGCGAAGCGCATGGCCCTGAATTTCCCGGACTGTCGCCAGGTGGTGATTTCTTCGCCGTGCGCATAGATCACAATGGGTTTGCCGGTCAGCCGTGCAATCAGCCAGCCGATGATCCCTTCCGGCAAAACACGGCCTGCATGCACCGCACCGATGCGGTGCCGGGCGATCACGCCCAATCCGGCAAACAGCAATTTGAGATAAATGGCGAGCGATTCCGGTTTCAGCCATCCGTAGCGCTTGAATTCGATTCGATGCACGGCGTTCGGATGTGCGACATCCACCTGGGCGGAGCCAGGCACTTCAGCGGCCAGGACATGGATTTCCTTACCGCCCAGTCTCCGGTACACCTCGTCGAACCAGATAGCCGTCCCACCCTTGGTAGGCACAAACAACTCCGTAATGACCAGTAATCCAGGGTGTCTAGACATCGTATTCAAGTTTTCTCGCTCGGGCTGACATGGGAAAAGAAAGCTTCCAGTTCACGGTCACATCGGGCTTCCAGCCCCACATACCAGGCGTCATCCGCGTATTCCGGCCAGTTCATCCTCCGCTTCCCCTGGTTCAGTTTCGCCAACTGCGCAATGTCGACATCGTTGAGTCCGATCGTTTTGCAGATGTCGGCCAATGTATTTTCGAAATCGAGAACCAGCTCCTCATAGCAGACCGATTTGTCGCTGTATGCCTGTCCGAATGAATACGACAAGCGCCATAGCAGATAGTGGAGTTCGTAGGGATGCCGACCAGCCGGCTCAAGCATCGGAAAGACGCTGCGCAGGTCTCGCGCCCATTCCAGCGTATAAAAGCCATCCGGGCTTTGCTCCAGACCCGAACCGATTCGGTAATCCAGACCGATATGGGCACCCTTACCCAGTATGGACATCCATTGTTCGCGAGGATGACGATACAGGTGCAGGATGTGCGCGTCAGGAAAATGCGCGCGCAACCAGGGAAGACGAAAATCCACGTGATTGAACTGCAGTACTGCCCGGCCCTTCGCCCGCGTAATCAGCTCGGTAATATAGCGTTCCAGCTTGGGAGCATGGGCAGTCTCGTCCATGTACAACCGCTGATGCGCCCAACCCGGATCGAACCACTGCGCCAGATCTTCCATGCCTTCGTACTCGGCACGGTAGTCATCCACCCCGATGTGGGTTTGATCAAGAGGGGCGGTCGTTTTGTCCAGCAGAAACCATGCGGCTTCGTTGAGCGGCTCGTAGTAGCAGGTCACTCCCTGAATGCTCTTGAACAATTGCCAGAGAAAAGTTGAACCGGAACGAAACCGGGCCGTAATAAAAACAGGGGGGGGAGCCAATGTGGGAAAAACCTGATCGCGGGCTGCTTGCCGATATTGAACTGGAAGAGGCGAAAGCGAAGCCCTTGAAACAGGCGGGGGGCCAGACAGCGCAAATTTATCTTTTCCGCTTTGCCAGAGCTTTTCTTGCACATAGTGCCGGGAAAACACGGTGTCGATCAGGTAATGGAATGGCTTCCTGAACACTTTGTTGAACGGTGGCATCGTGTTTATGTACCTATTTATCTTTGTATTGCCAATTCAATTAAGAAACTGAGACGTCCCACCTTTTGCGACCCCGGACTTCACAGCCTGCTGGGCCTGGCTGCCATGTACTTTTCCTGCCCTTCACGAACTTGCCCGTCCTGCCTCGGATTTCCGGCCGGGACCAGGATTCGTATCTAACGTGCAAGCCAGTTAATATCGAAGTTTAATTATCCCGCATCACGCTGACACACGACACCATGGATGGAATTTTCGGCTGGCTGGGCGACCACGGCGCACATCAGGACTTGATCAGGCACATGGGCGAGGCCGCCCGCCTCTCGCCCGAAGGACTGCTGCAGGCGCACAGCAGCCAGATGCTGGGTTTGGCAGCCTGCTCGCGCTTCGACAAGGGCATGATCCATGTTGAAAATGGGCTGGGGGCCGCACTGTATGGGCGACCCCGCTTTCTGGACGACGAGCTGGCCTTCATCGCCCGCGACCAGAATCCGGCGGTGGCGATCGCGCACGGCTGGCTGCGTTTTGGCGAAAAACTGCCGACGCTGATGCATGGCAATTTCGCTTTTGTCGTACTGGAGCCGATCAAGAAAAAAGCCTTCATGGCGCTCGACCGCGTCGGCGCCGAGCGCCTGTGCTATGCCCGGCACGGCGGCCAGCTGGTGTTCGGCAGCAGTGCGCAAAGCGTGGCCGCCCATCCTTCAGTGGGCCATGTCATCGATCCGCAGGCGATCTACGATTATCTGTACTTCCACACCATCCCGGCTCCGCGCAGCCTCTACCAGGGCGTATACAAGCTCCTGCCGGGACAGTTCGCCATCCTGAAAAACGGCCAGATCAGCACCGGGTTCTACTGGCAGGCCGACTACAACCCGGTCGACGCCGGCTTCGACAGCCACCGCCGCGATTTCCGCAGCGTGCTGGATCAGGCGGTACGCGATGCCGACGCGCCGGCCACCGCAGCGTTCCTCTCCGGGGGTACCGATAGCTCGACCGTGGTGGGCGCGCTCACCGCTGCGCGCGGCGCCCCGGTCGATACCTTCTCCATCGGTTTCGACGCCGACGGCTTCGACGAGATGGACTATGCGCGTTGTGCCGCCGAGCGATTCGGATGCCGCAGCCACGAGTACTACCTGAAGCCGGCCGACATCGTGGCCGCAATCCCGATCATCGCGCATGAATACGACGAGCCCTTCGGCAACAACTCGGCGGTGCCGACCTATTTCTGCGCCAAGGCCGCGCATGACGCAGGATTCGAAAACATGTTCGCCGGCGACGGCGGCGACGAGATTTTCGGCGGCAACGCGCGCTATGCCAAGCAGGGCCTGTTCGAAGCGTACGCACGCCTTCCCACCGCGCTGCGACGCGGTCTGATCGAGCCGGTCGCCCGGCTGCCGGGACTGTCGGGGCGGTTTCCGCTATCCAAGCTGAAAAGTTACGTCGCCCAGGCCAAAATCGGGCTGCCACTGCGACTGGAAAGCTACAACTTTCTCCACCGCACCCCGCTCGACCAGATTTTTGCTGCCGATTTCATCCATGCCGTCGATCCTTCGGCGACCGATGCCGCCCTCACCGAGGTCTACGAACGCACCGCATCAGACCATTACATCAACCGCATGATGCATCTGGACCTGAAATTCACCCTGGCCGACAACGATCTGCGCAAGGTCGGCGTCATGACGGAAGCAGCCGGCATCGAGGTGCGCTACCCCTTGCTGGACGATCGCCTGGTCGACTTCGCCAACCATCTGCCGGTCGATTACAAGGTGCGCGGGCAGAAGCTGCGCTGGTTCTTCAAGGAAGCCCTGGCAGACCTGCTCCCCGAAAAAATCATCAACAAGACCAAGCATGGATTCGGCCTGCCCTTCGGCGTATGGAGCACGCAATACGCGCCGCTTGGCGACATCGTCGGCGACAGCCTGTCGGATTTCAAGCGGCGCGGCTGGATTCAGCCGGCCTACCTCGACCACATGCTCGCGATGCAGCGCGGCCCCCATGCCAGCTACTACGGCGTGATGATCTGGGTGGTGATGATGCTGGAACAGTGGTTGAGCGCAAACGAGCACTGATGTTTGCCGTTTGATACGTCCGAACCGCAATCAGGTTAACCGGACTGGCGCCCTGGAAGCGAAACGCAGCCGTGTGGGCTGGCTTCGCCGGAGTGGATTGATCTCGAGAACCAGCGCAATCCGCACCCACCCGGCGCGCTCGAATGCACGAATCGATGGCGTGTTCGAATGCCATATGCGCGCATAGAGTCGGCTGAATCCCTTTTCCATCATGTCCTGAAACGAAGACATGATGAGCTTGGTCGCAACGCCACGGCCGCGGATTTCAGGTAGCGAGACAATCTGCACCAATTTGGCTTCACCGTCAGCAAGTGGCCAGAAATTGCGTTTCAGGTAGCGATCCCCAAACCAATAGAAGCCTAGGCCCACGATGCGATCGCCATCGAAACAGGCATACGCATGCGAACCGGGTCCGGCGTATCCAGCTTGCTCGCGGATCAGGAGATCCGGGCTAGATTGGATGACTGATTCCTCGACCGACTCCACCCGGAAGGGCAAGGTCACTTGCGGCCGGGTTGACGAATTCCCCTCACCCGACTTGGCATAAACATAGTAAGCCGAGTATTCACCCAGAATCGCTCGGGCGAGTTTCTTGGCAAGCTCCTTCATGTGGGCATGCATCCGGTCTGCGTCATCTGGCAAAGCGCAGGAATCGCTTGATCCTTGCCTTGATTCCAAACCGCTCCAGCATTGTGCCAAGCCACGTCGAGAATCGTTCCATGAACATGTGACTCTTGATGATCACTGCGTTTCGCAAGTTTTTCTTCACCAGATAAACATTGGCGCGTTGCTGTTGATGGGTCGCAAAGAGGCGCTTATGGTCGGACTGGCCCTCAGTAAAGTCGAAATACCGGAAACAGGCTTCTTCGAACAGCTGCTCGACCGCGAGCCACTGCAGGACGGTGCCCACGGACATGTGCATGTAGTCCGGGTCATATCCCAGATACGCATAAGTCAGCACACCCTCTTCTACGGGACAGTAAAGATAGGACACCGGCCGCTCGCCATCAAACAGGATGTAAGCCCTTAAACGCTGTTCGGCCGCCAGCGATTCGGCTTGGGCAATAAACGCCTCCGAGCCAGGAATCCCGGCATCGAGCAGGCGTTCCTGATAGGTCGATTTCGATACGGCACGGGCGAGCCGGAAAAACTCCCGCATATCTTCCGGTGCCTTGTAGGTTTTCCATGGAATGGAACCGCCGCAGTGCTCGGCGTACTTCCTGATCTTTCTGTTGATCGTAGACCGCGTCTTCGATGAAAACTTTTTTTGATAGCTCTCGAAAGACTGGCCAAGATCAATATAGCAATGCTGATACTGAAGCGGGGCGTAGCGAAAATAGTCCCCCGACCGGCTGATGGCAGGAAGCGGCGCCACGATCGGCAGGCCACGAATCAAGAACCCCTGACTGCCCGGCATGAGTTCATCGGCAGGTGGCGACGGCGCCACAACAGGGGGCGTTTGGTCCGATAGCTTCACGGCCCGCACCTGCAACGGAATCGGCACGCTGAAAAGGGTCCAGTCACCCAATTGAAACTTGAAGGGCACCGGACGGCATTGCCAGCGATTCATCGGTATTTCCTTCGATAAGCCTGCTCGATCATTCTTACGCCCGTTTTCCAGATCGGCGATGCAAGGGGCGCAGGCTGCTGCTGCGGGAGTTTCGGTTTCAAACCCCGGAATCCGCGCACGTGGAAAGAATCCCGGTTCTTGTCCAGGAATGCGCACAGCTGTTGAAAACGTTTGACCACAACGTCATCCGCGCGATTCTTGGCCGGATTCAGAAGCTCGGAACCGTGAGAAAGAATGACGAAAGAATGACGCCCGGTTTCCAGGGCTTGCCACAGCAAGCCTTTCATTTCCCGGAACGAACATGAGGTCAGCTGTGTGTGTCGCAGCGACCCGGTGCCATCTCTGAACACGGTCATCGGGTACTCGTAGACGCCGTCGCATTCGATGGGTTCCACGACCGACACGCCCGGCATGACACCGCTGTCGGGCCCCATGAGGCTGGCGTTATAGCTGCTGTCGAACCGGATTCCATTGGCGGCAAGCGCACCCAGCGTATCCCTGTTAAATCCAAAATTACCTGCACGGAAAGCATTGACGTCACGGGCCCCTGCCTGTTTGAGCAGCCGGCCCGCCGTCGCAACCAGGGCGATTTGCTCCTCCATCGTGAAGTATCGGAGATACTGCCGTTTGGTTCCGCTGTCCGCTAGCAGGGGCACCCTCGACTCGTCCACCCATTCGGAGTGCAAATGCAACTGCACTTCCTGATTGCTTTCTCGAACCAGTCCGACGATTTCTGCCAAAGGCTGTTCGCCGAAGCGAGTGGAAAAAAGCGGTTCGACGAAGAAAACACCCCTGAGACCATGGTCCTTCAGCACATTGAGTGTGTAAGGCAGGCCGAAATCACCCTTGGCGGTGGGACCATAGATGTATTTACGGAAGGCATCTGGAAATTTCTCATCGATGTTGTGCCAGCCATCGCACCACACCTCGACATCTACCGTGAAAAACACCTCGAGCATTGGATTAGCCTTTTACCGAATCCATATGGGAACCCTTCATGGCAGCATGCTGGACTGACAGGTCCGCCCAGTGTGACGCTGAACACGCTGCAATGTAAAGCCGAGGGTCGGCGTCCGAACTGACTGGATCCCGGCGTACGCCGGAATAACCAATATCGGGGTGTCCTGGGCATCCTCAAGGAGTTATGCGCGGCGACCTGAATCGCCCTGGTCAAACCCGCTGGATGGATGGGGTCGCACTCTGCCTGCTGCCGGGGGTGCAACGAGTGCAGAATTCCCCAATACCCCTGAAAATTTCGCCGTCAGCAAGATCACGATCATGAGGTGGTAGGGCAGATCGAAATAGGCCAGGCCAAGAAACGCGCCACCCGCTCCATAGCCGATCAGGCTGACCTGGGTCATCGCTGCCAGATCCGCCGCCCACTTCCGTTCCTGGTCATGTTTGCAGGCCCGTATCACCTGGTTTGCGCGTAGCCAGGCAAACAGGGCAAGCAGCAGAAACATCGCGAAACCGATAAAACCATGTTCACCCATGACCTCGAAATAGATGCTGTGGACATCGTGTACCCGAAAAGGCTCGGGGGCGTACTGCCGGAAAGTGGGCGGTCTGAACACCTCGAAGCCCCCGCCGGTAATCCTGTCCTTCGCCACATTGAAGGCGGTATGCCAGGCATTGATACGACCCAGGGCGGAATCATCCTCCTCGTAGGTCTTGATGGTATCCATGCGGTCGTACCACTGCTGCGGCATCACCAAAGCCATGATCACCACCGCGATACCCATGTAGGTTCCGGTGACGATCTTGTGGCGGCTTTTGAACCACATGAACAGACCCATCGCGGCGATCGCCACCAGGGCCCCGCGCGATTGGCTTCCGATAGCGGCGACGCCCGTGAGCACCATGGCTGCCGCCAGACCATACGTGAGCCATTTTCGGGTTTCCTGCAAATGGAGATATCGGATCAGTGGAATCGTCATGATCAGGGCCAGTGCGATTTCGTTGTTGCCACCGATAAAGGTGCCTGCAGGTCCCCACACCCGGTACACCCCGCCGTTGATGATGGTGAAAATCCCGCCCTTGACGCCGTAGTAACCCAAAGAGAGCGCAATCACCCAGATCATCCAGTTGATCTGGTGGCGATCCTTGATGATCATGGCCGTCAGGAAAACCATGAGGTGAATCTTCCAGACCTTGTCCCATTGACTCCACGCGTCGTCGGGATATAACGCAAACAAGGTGGTGAAGAACATCCATCCGACGAATAACAGCAACAACACGGTTTCGCGCGTCCAGATCATTTCCTTTTTCTCTTTCGAGAACAGGAAGGCCGTGATGGTGACCACGGCGGTGATCAGGGCGAACGGGAAATCGTAGGCGAAGCCCCACGCTTGCCTATGCGGATTCATATAGCCCAGCCAGGACCACAGGAGAATACCGATCCAGGGACGCCGCAGAATGAACGGCAGCACCCCGAATACGACGGCGGTTACGAATAGGTCTCTCATGCGGGCTCGACTTTCTGCACTTCGGGCGGAATCACGATGCCCACCATATCCATCATCAGGGCGTCGACAAAGTATTTGGCATTCAGCGCATCGAAACCGAATGCGGCAGGGCCTGCCCAGATCGGCACTGCACTCGGCAACGCATCGCGCAGCGCGAGATCGTCCCCTTCTGTACGCTGGCAGCGCTTGATCCAGGCCAGCGCACGCCAGGCGGGGTCGCGCCAGCCGGCATCCTGCGTCAGCCGGGCCAGGCGCAGAAAGCAACACGCCAGCTGCGCCAGGCCGCCGACGCATACATGCGGCGCAGCGGGCGTCCAGCCATCGTCGAACGCCCCCGCCAGGCGTCCATCCTCGCGCATCTGGCCGCGCATTCCGTGCGCCGCCTTCGCGGCCGCCTGCCAGGCGCGCGAGTCATCCAGCAGCCGCGCGGTTTCGATCAGGTTGCGCAGAACGCCCGCCAGCATCGCGGTCGACACCGGCCCTTCAGTATCGGGAAACCAGCCGCACGGGGTTTGCCGCGCAAGCAACCGGTCCAGATTGTGGCGCGCCGCATCGAGCAGTTCCGGCAACCCGGCAAGGCTGCCGACCGCCGCCAGCGCATGGGCCGCCTGAGCGTGCTGGGCTGGAGCGGTCAGGGTCGTCGCTGCAAGCGCATGGCCGCTGCTTATCGCCCGCGTCAAGCTCTCGCCGTGACCCATCTGGACATGACCGGCCATCAGGCCATGGATGCGCGCCGCGCTGGCTTCGTCGGTCTGGGCCAGCAGGGCATCGAGCATGGCACGCGCGCGGTCCTCCAGCAGCGGCCACGCCAGGTAGGTGGCGGCGGGCAGCAGGGTCTCGATCAACCGTCCGGTGGCGTCGGCGCTCGCGGGCAGCCAGCCCGAGCCGAATCCGAAACCGCCTGCCACGCAGCCACTGACGGACGAATCACGCGACGCATCCTGGGCACGGCACAGCCATTCCAGCGTGGCGCGCAAATGGGTGCGGTGATCCTGCTCAGGCTGGCGTGCGACGCCGGCCATGTCCTGCATCACCCAGCGCAAATGACGCGGGCGCCAGGAGGTGTGGCGGATCGGCAGGGCAAACAGGGAAGACGGTTTCATCGTGAGTGTATTCATGCGACAGCCTGCGACAGTGCGTCCTGCAAGGGGACGTGGCTGACGACATAACGGTGTTTTCCGGAGGCTTCCGGCGCAATGGCTTCCAGCAGTTTCAGATCGATACTCAAGGTGGAGCCCAGGCGTTCGTGCAGGCCCCGGAACAGCGCTTCGCGCGCGTGATCGTTCCAGTGCGCATCCGCCACAACCTGCACTTCCAGGCGGTCGACCGCATGCTGGATCAGCTTGAACTGGGCCACGCCCGGAATCGCACGCAGCACGTAAATCAGCGCCAGCGCGTGCATGATGCGGCCGTCGGCAGCGACGACGAAATCGGTCTGTCGCCCGACCACCGCATCCAGCACATCGAGGCCGCGGCCGCCGGGATCGGCTTTTAGCGAGCGCCGGACCACATCGCCGGTGCGGTAGCGGATGAAGGGTTGCGCTTCGGACACCAGTGATGTGATGACCGCCTCGCCCTCCTCCACCGGATTGCCGGCATCGTCGAGCACCTCGATGAGGTGCGTCTCGCTCATTTGCAGCAGCGTGCCGTCCGGCGATTCCAGCGCCATCAGTCCGGCGTCGCGCGCGCCGTATTCGACCGACACCGGCACGCCGAACACGCGTTCGATGAGTTCGCGCTGATGCGGGAACAGCGGTTCGCCGGTGCTGCTCACCACCCGCAGCGCCGGCAGCCTCAGCCGGCGCCCGCGCGACCCGGCATGCGCCGCCAGCAGCGCCAGGCTGCTGGCGTAGCCGTAGATCGCTTTCGGGTTCCAGTCCCCGATCGCATCCAGATACTCGTCCATCCGTGCAGGCGACATCTCGAACGCATTCAGCAGCAGCTGGTTGACCAGCCGGTCGCGCAGGGTCTTGATGCGGTCGGTCCTGTTCAATTCCACCGGCGCACCCCACAGATAGACTTCGCGCTCGCCCGGCTGCACGCCCCACCAGCGGCGCGCGCGCAGGCGGCCTGCGGCGTCTGCCGCCTGGCGTGAACGCCCGAAGTAGAAGATCAGCGGTTCGCCACTGGAACCGCCGGTGGTGTACTTGAACACCCCGCCCGGCACATCACGCCACACCAGGCGATCGACGTTGTCCCGCGCGTCGCGTTTGTTCATGGTCGGCAGACGCACCAGATCCGCCAGCGTCACCGCGCCATCGCTCACGGCCTTCGCCAGGCCGGCCGCACGCAGCCGCTCGGCATGCCAGGGGCTGTGGGCCAGCGCGCCTTGCAGCAGCACGTTGAGGCGGTCGGCCTGATAGCCGCGCATCGCGTCGCGCGACAGCCATTGCGTGCGCTCGAGTTCGGCCAGCATGGCGAAGGTCGGACGGCGCATCGCCGCTTCCTGCGCGCGGAAAATACTGCGGGCGAGCCAGGCGGGGACGCTCATGTGGCCGCCCGTTCCGGCTGGGGCGCCGACGGCTTGATGATGTCGTCGAACGCGCGCAGCAGTTGCGCGACCCGCTTGTCCCACTGGTTGGCGCGGGCGTAGTCGAGGATGGCGGCACGGTCCCATTCGCGGACCAGGGCATCGTCGAGCGCAGCCGTGAGCGCCGGTGCATCGCCGAACGGAACGATCGTACCGAGCTCGGGGCGGCATACCACCTCGGCGTTGCCGCCAACATCGGTCGAGACCACCGGCAGGCCGCAGGCCATGGCTTCGAGAAAGACGTTGGCCCAGCCCTCGTTGCGGGTCGACAGAACGAAAACGTCGGCCGCGGACAGCGGTATGTTCAGTTCGTCCGGCGGCAGCGCCCCGATAAAATGCACGCGTCCGGCCAAACCCAGCCGTGCCACCTGGGCGTCGAGCTCGGTGCGCATATCGCCTTCGGGGCCGCCGCTGCCGACGACGAGGTAGTGCAGGCCGGGATGGCGCCCGATCAGCGCCGGCAGGCAGTCGATGACGCGGTGCATGCCCTTGCGCTCGACCAGGCCGCCGACCGAGATCAGCACCCGGGCATCCTGCGGCAGGCCATAGTGGTCGCGTGCAGCGGCGCGATCCACCGGATGGAAGCGGGCAATGTCGACGCCGTTGCCGACGACCTCGGTTTTCTGGGCCGCCGCGCCGAGTTCGATCGCCAGCCGACGCAGCGAGTCGGAAACGGAGAACACCCGGGCGGCCGCTTTCAGAGTGCGCGCCAGACGCGGTCGCAACACGGGATTTTTGCTGTGCGGCACTTCGGTGCCGCGCAGGGTGAGGGTCACCGGAAGATCGAGCCAGCGTCCCAGGCGGGTTGCGGCTTCACCGTCGGGGTAGGCGAAATGGACATCGATCAGCCGCGCGCCCTGCCGCTTCAGCCGCCGCATCACCTTCATGCTGGCGAGCGCCATCGACCAGCCATCGAAGCGGCGCAGCACGCCGGGTACCGCCAGGAAACGCGGATGGTAGACGCGGATGCCCTGCTGGATTTCGAGTGCCGGAGCCTGCGGACGATAGCCGGGACGCAGCCGGCGGATCAATGACTGCCCGGGAAACCAGGGTTGCGGCGAAACGACGGCCAGCGGCCGATGCTGCGCGACCCGGAACATGCGTTCGCGAATGAAGATGCCCGCGCCCGGACGCACCGTGCTGGGGAACAGCGAGCTGAACACGATCAGGTCGATGCGGTCGGCGACGGTACGGTGCTCAGCCAAGTGCCGCCTCCATTGCCGGCTTGACCAGGCTGCCGTAGACGCCGCGATAACGCGCGACGCTGGCGGCCCAGTTGCGCTCGCTCTCGACGAACTGGCGGCCGTTCCGCCTCATGCTGTCCCAGCCCTGCTCGAATTTCAGCAGCGCCACCACCTTGCTGGCGAGGTCGCCGGGATTGCCGGCACGGAACAGCACGCCGGTCTTGCCGTCCTGGATCAGCTCCTTGTGGCCGCCGACGTCGGAGGCCACCATCAGCCGCCCCTGCGCCATCGCCTCCAGCGGCTTCAGCGGCGTGACCAGATCGGTCAGCCGCATCGGGTGGCGCGCATACACCAGCACGTCGATCAGGTCGTAGTAGCGATTCACGTCCTCATGCGGCACGCGTCCGGTGAACACCACGCGATCCTTCAGGTCGAGCGCCATCACCTGCCGCTTCAGCGCCGCGTCCTGCGGACCGCCCCCCACCAGCAGCACCTTCACGTCGGGCATCTGCTTCAGAATCGCCGGCAGCGCATCGAGCAGCAGGTCGAGTCCTTCGTAGGCATAGAACGAGCCGATGAAGCCGAGCACCCGGCTGGTGCCGAGGCCGAGCTTCATCTTCAGCTCGGGGTCGGGCTTGCCGCCCATTTCGAATTTGTCGATGTCGACCGCATTGGGGATGACGGTGATCTTGTTCGGCGCAATGCCGCGCGCGACCAGGTCGTTGCGCAGGCCTTCGCAGATGACCGTGACGGCGTCGGCATGTTTCACCGCCCAGGTTTCCAGTCCACGGGTGAGCCGGTAGCGCAGGCTGCCTTCCTTCGTGCTGCCGTGGTCGACCGCGGCGTCTTCCCAGAAGGCGCGGATTTCATACACGACCGGGATGCCGAGCGCGCGGCCGACGCGGATCGCCGGCACCGCATCGAGCACCGGCGAATGGGCGTGAATGACGTCCGGCCGCAACTCGCGCGCCAGCGACAGCAGCCGCTTTTCGATTGCGCCCATCACCGCGAACGGATCGCCGCCGGGCAGCCGGGCGAGCAGGCCGGTCGGTTTGGGCGTGCGATAGAAATGCAGGCCGTCGGCGTCTTCTTCCATCGCGTCGCAGTGGATCTGCTTGGGCCCGGACAGGTGCCAGGTGTCCCAGCCCATTTTCCGCTGGTTGCGCAGGATCGCCGCGCTGCGGAAGGTGTAGCCTGAATGCAGCGGCAGGGTATGGTCGAAGACGTGCAGAATCCTCATGCCGCCTGCCTTTCCGTCTCGTCCATGCCCAGCACCTGACCGAGGAAGGCGTCGAACATCAGCACGGTCCACAGGATCACCGAATAATCGCGTCGGCCGGATTGGTGCGCTTCGACGACGTCGCGCAGGAAGCCCTGGTTGAACATCCCGGTGGACGCCAGACGCTCGCCCAGCACCACGCTGCGGATGGTGGCGGCGAGCGGACCGCGGAACCAGGCGGCGAGCGGAACCGAAAAGCCCATCTTCCTGCGATACAGCACGTCGTGCGGCAGATAGGGTTCCATCGCCTTCTTCAGCAGGTATTTGCCCTCGGTGCCGCGCAGCTTGAGGTCGACCGGCAAGCCGGACACCCAGCCCATCAGTTCGTGATCGAGCAGCGGCTCGCGCACTTCGAGCGCATGTGCCATGCTGGCGCGGTCGACCTTGGTGAGGATGTCGCCGACCAGATAGGTCTTCATGTCGAGATACTGTACCAGCGACAGCGGGTCGCCGGTGGGCGCCACGGCAGCGTGGCGGCGCAGCACTTCGACTGCCTGGTAGCCCTGCAGTTCGCGCCGGAAGACCGGCGAGAACAGGAGCTTTCTTTGCGCGTCGGACAACAGCGAGACACCGTGAAAATAGCCTTCGACGGTGTCGCGCGCCAGCGCCTCGAAAGTGGTCTTGGCGCGAAAGACCTTCGGTGCCCAGTCGGCCTTGGGATACAGCCTGCCGAGCGCACCGAACAGCGGACGCCGCAACGCCAGCGGCATCACCGACCGCATGCGCTCCTCGTAGCGGAACCAGCGGTAGCGCCGGTAGCCGGCGAAATGCTCGTCGCCGCCGTCGCCCGACAGCGCGACCTTCACGTGCTTCCTCGCCAGCTCGCACACCCGGTAGGTCGGCAGCGCGGACGAGTCGGCGTAGGGCTCGTCGTACACCTGCGCCAGCTTGCCGACCAGGCTGAAATCGTTGGAAGCGACCGTTTCGACGTGATGCGCGGTGCGATAGCGCTCGGCGACCTGCTGCGCGAATTCGATCTCGTTGAAGGCCGGGTCGTCGAAGCCGATCGAACAGGTGTTCACCGGCGTCCTCGACTGCGTGGCCATCATCGCCACCACCGCGCTGGAATCGACACCACCCGACAGGAAGGCGCCGAGCGGCACGTCGGCGATCATGCGCAGACGCACCGATTCCTTCATGCGCTCGACCAGTTCGTCCATTGCGGCCGCTTCGTCCTTCACCGCAACCGGCTCGAAGGGCATGTCCCAATACTGCTTCGGCAGCGCGCGCGCCTCGCCGCGCTTGAGGGTGAGCGTGAAGCCGGGCGGCAGCTTGTGCGCGCGCTTGAAAATGGTGCGCGGCTCGGGCACGTAGCCGTAGGCGAAATATTCCTCGACCGCCAGCGGGTCGATGTCGCGCGTCATGCAGGGGTGCACCATCAGCGATTTCAGTTCGGATCCGAATATGAATTCGCCGGTGTCGAGGAAGGCGTAATACAGCGGTTTGACGCCGAAGCGGTCGCGCACCGCGAACAGCGTTTCCTGCGCGCGGTCCCACAGCACGAAGGCAAACATGCCGCGAAAGCGCGCCACGCAGGCCTCGCCCCAGGCCTCCCAGGCATGGACGATGACTTCGGTGTCGGAATGGGTGCGGAAGGTGTGCCCGAGCGCTTCGAGCTCGGGCACCAGTTCCTGGAAATTGTAGATTTCGCCGTTGAACACGACGACCACCGAGCCGTCCTCGTTGAATAACGGCTGCTGGCCGGTCGACAGATCGATGATCGACAAGCGCCGGTGCCCCAGTCCGACCCCGGGCTCCAGATGCAGGCCGCCTTCGTCGGGACCGCGGTGGAACTGGGTTTCGTTCATGCGATGCAGCAGGTCGCGCGATATCTCGTTCACACCGCTGGTATCGAAAATGCCGGTAATGCCGCACATAGTTGTTCTCGTCCCTGTCGATATTTCGGGCTGCCTGACGGCGCCTCAGCGCCAGCGTCCCAGCGTCTGGTCGTACACCGTGGCATAGGCCTCGGCCATGGCCGGGATGCTGAAGCGCTGCTCGGCATGCCGGCGCGCATTGGCCCCGTGTTCGGCAATGCGCGCCGGCGCATCCAGATACCCCAGCAAGGCCTGTGCCATGCCGGCCACGTCGCCCGGCTGCACCAGGATGCCGTTGACGCCGTCTTCCACCAGCTCGACATTGCCGCCCACCGCGGTGGCGATCACCGGCAGGCCGCTCGCCAGCGCTTCCAGAATGGTATTGGAGATGCCCTCGTTTTTGGAGGGCAGCACGAAGACATCCAGCATCTGCATGATGTCCGCGATGTCGTGGCGCTCGCCCGGCAGCCAGGCCAGGTGGGCGAGGCCTGCCCCCTGCAGCAGGTCGAGGCAGGCCGCCCGCGTCGGCCCGTCGCCGACGATGACCAGTCGCGCGCGCTCGGAACGCTCGGGCTGCTGGCGCATCAACTGGATGAACGCCGCGGTAAGCGTGGGGTAGTCCTTGACCTCGACCATCCGCCCGACCGATCCGAACACGACGCTTTCAGGGTGGGCAAACGCCGGCCGCGGGCCCGTCCGCGGCCGGAATTTTTCGCTGTCGACGCCATTGTAGATCTGGTGGATTTTGCGCGGCGGCACGTGGATGGCGAGACGCAGCCAGGTTTCGAGATCCTCGCTCACCGCAATGTAGTTCGACACGAACGGGCGGGCGGCGCGGCGCAGCAGGTTGTACTTCCAGTTGCGGCCATACAGGTCGAAGACATCACGTCCATGCTCACCGTGCACCGTGGCACGTATGCCGGCGGCGGCGGCGACGAACTGCGCCTCCAGCGCGGCAAGGTTGCGGGTGTGCAGCAGATCGGGCTTGAGTCGACGCAGCAGCTTCCACAAGCGCACCGTCCAGCCGAGGCCGTGACCCGGGGTGCGATGCAGCGCATGGAAATCGACCCGCTGGGCAGTGATGCGATGGCGAAAGTCGCTGAAATCGGTGAGCGCCACCACGGTGTGGCGATAGCGCTCCGGCGACAGTGTGTTGAACAGATTGACCATGCCGTTTTCCATGCCACCGGTGTCGAAGCGGTGGACGACATGCACGATGTGTGCGGTCACGTCCCGTCAACCTGGTCGAGGGTGCGTCCGATCGCGGGTTCCATGTCGGCGGCAAAGCGTGCCAGCGTCGCAAGCGCGGCTTCGCGTTCCGATTCTTCGTAGGGGGTGGCGATCAGCACCGACAGGCCGTCGTCACGCTGCAGCCGCACGCGATCGAGCGCGAGGATCAGCTTGGCGACATGATCGTTGACCGTGGGACGCTGGCCGATCAGGTTCCACTGCCACACCAGCAGGCGCTGGCCGTTGCTGCCGCGCATCTTCGCCTGCCTCACCTGCCGCGGCTGTCCGCCGATCTCGACCGTGGCGATGCGCTCGCCGACGTTCGACCAGTCCGGATCCTTCTGCCGGATCATGAAATTCTGCGAGTTGATCAGTTCGGCATCCTGCCGCTGGCTCGCGTAATAGTTCAGCTCCAGCATCACCTGACGCCCCGCCTGGCTGTAGGACTGGCGCACCCGCCTGTCGGCGCCGACCCAGTGCGGCGTCCAGCCGGTGAAGGATGCCGCGGGCTGCCAGCCACCCTGCGCCTCGACCTGCAACTCGGGCATGGTCGGCAGCGGCCGCGCGTTGAGCCAGGCGGCATAGGCCGGCCACAGGCCGGCGATCACCAGCGCGGCAACCGCCACCGGCAGGATCGGGCGCGTTGCGGCGCGATCTCCAGGCACCTTGCCGCGTTCGGGCTGGGCGGCCGTCGCTTGCTCGTCTTCGCGCCAGAATCCGCCGATCCAGAACAGCAGCAGCATGACCAGGCCGAAAAATGCCCAGCCGTAGATGTAATGGTCGACCCCGAGCGCGAGTTTCATGTCGGACAGATGGGCGATCATCACGATCATGTAGGCCCGTCCGCTGTTGGCGAAGACCGGCACCACGATCGCGGCGATCGAAAACAGCAGGCGTCGCTTCCACGAGCGATAGGTGAGGTAGGCATACAGCACGCCGAGCGTGACCGAGGCGATCAGATAACGCAGGCCGGAACAGCCTTCGACGACCGACCAGTCGCCGCTGGGAATGCTGAAGAACATGCCTTCGCGGTACACCGGGATGCCGGTGGCCTGCAGCATCGCCACGGTGAAATCGGCGGTCACGCCCATCAGCGGCTGGATCAGGAATTCACCGACCGGAACCGCGAAGAACAGGAACATCAGCGGAAAGAACGCCGCCCAGACGAAGGTCCAGCCTAGCAGGGCCCATATCGCTGCAATCAGCATGGCGATGAATGCATACTGCGCCACGACGTTGACGCTGCCGGCATCGGCCAGCATCCAGCCGGCCCCGGCCACCGCCAGCAGGATCAGGCCGCGCAGGTCGGGACGCGGCTGCACCCGCGCCAGTTCATCACGCTGGCGCCAGATCAGCCAGGCGCTGATGGGAAAGATGAGATAGCCGTGGGCGAAAGTTTCCGAGCGTTCCCACACTTCGATCATCGAGTGGAAAGTCGGCCAGAACAGACCGGCCAGAATCAGCAGGACGCCTGCGGTCAGGGCGCCCGGCAACAACCAGGCCGCGCGTGGGGCAGCGGGCAGCGAATCGGGCAAGGCACTCATGCGGGGCACGTCTCCAGTACGGGGGTGACGACCGGCGCCGCCTCGAACAGCGTGTCGATCGCGCTCAGATTGCGGGTCCAGTCGTAGTGTTCGAGGATGCAGTCGCGCGCCGGCGCGGCGGATGCCGCAGTCCGCAGTTGCGCCACCACGGCATGAGCAAATTCGGTTTCGCCCTGCGCCAGAATGAAATCTCGCCCTGCCTGGGCGCGGATGCCTTCGGCCGCCTGGGCGCTGGCGACGACAGGACGCGCCATCGCCATCGCTTCGAGCACCTTGTTCTGCACCCCGCGCGCAATGCGCAGCGGGGCCACCGCGCAGGCGGCATGGGCGAGCCAGGGCCGCACATCGGGTACACCGCCGGTGACGACGACGCCGGGCTGACGCGCCAGCGCGAAAACGGCTTCAGAAGGCCGGCTGCCGACGATGGTGAACTGTGCGTCCGGCACCGCTGCGCGCACGGCCGGAAATATCCGCTCGGCGAACCAGGTGACCGCATCGATGTTCGGCCAGTAATCCATGGCGCCGGTGAACACCACTCCCTGGGCGTCGGGCGCATACGGATTCGGGTAGTCGCGTGCAGGCGAAAAATAGCTCGCGTCGACGCCGTTCTCGAAGGCGCTGATCTTGTGGCCGGCCTGCGGTACGCGCTGCTGCAGCAGCGCTGCTTCATCCTTCGACACCAGCAGGGTGGCGTCGAACGCCTGCGCCATCCGCGCCTCCCACGCGGCCAGCTTGCGGCCTTCCCGCGCATACACCCACGACAGCGGCCAGCGCTGCGTCGGCGCGTACTGCGTCCATTTGTCGGAATCGACATCGACCATGTCGAGCACGCGGCGGGCAAGCCCGGCCGGCATGAACTGCGCCATGGCCGAGGAAAACGCGAGCCCGTGCGTCACCTGGCCCGATGCAGCCAGCCCCTCGGCCCAGCGCCTGAGTTCGCTGCTGCGGTAATACGGCAGCGTCAGCGCCTCGCCCGTCAGCAGACCCGCCAGGCTCGCCAGCTTCGCCCGGCGCGGATGCAGCGGCAGCAGCTTGATCGATGCGCAATAAGGCATCAATGCGTCGCGGTATTGCCAGTCGTCGGGGTCGTCGACGAAGGCGCCCAGGTGGATGTCAAAGCGGGTGCCCAGATGCCGCAGCAGGTGGAACGAGCGGATCTTGTCGCCCTTGTTGGGCGGAAACGGGATGCGATGAGCAAGAAACAGCAGCCCCTTCACAGTCACCCCAGATTCTTGACGATATGCGGCCCGATCGCGTTGGCGAGCGCCAGCGGCATTTTCTTCCAGGCCTGGATGAAAAGACGGTATTTCGGATTCAACGGGTTGATCTCGGGAACCTCCCGGTCCGAGACCAGGAAATACTCGTAATACAGCGGCGTCGGCTCGAAACCCCAGTTCTTCTTGAAATCGAACGAGCCGGTACCGCGCTTGCTGCGGCCGAAATCGAAGGTCTTCAGCCCGCGTTCGCAAGCGCGCCGCATCAGGTCCCAATACATGAAATCGTTGCCGGCCACGGCACGCGCAGCGTCAGTGCCGCCTCCGTAATACGGCAGCACCTCGTCGCGAAAATAAAACGACATCACGCTGGCGATGACCTTGCCGTCGAGCGTGATGATGAGCACTTCGCAGTCGTCGCCGAATTCGTCCTTCAGCAGACGGAAGAATTTGCGCGAGAACACCGGCGTGCCGAGGCGGTGCACGCTCGCCGAATAGGCCTGGAAAAAACGCGTGGTGTCGGCATCGATCTCGCCAGCGAGGCCGGCCTTGATGCCCTTCCTCACCATCGCCCGCTGCTTGCGGGGGATGGCATTCATGTTGGCTTCGATTTCGGGCTCGATGGCTTTCTTGAAGGTGACGTACAGATCCTTGGTCGGCCAGTGGGCATGCTGGGCGATCTGGTTGCGATATTCGAGCGCGCCGACCTTGAGCTTTCCGGAGAGTGCCTGCGCAGCCTCGTCGAGCGCACGGTACGCCGCGTCATGGTCGGCCAGGATGCCCCCGTAGGCGCAGAACGGCAAGGAACCGAGGCTGTGCCCGAACAGCCGGCTTTTGATTTCGGCCAGCGGCAGCACGCCCACCACCTCGCCGCCGCGCTCGGCCAGCAGGAAATGCGTACGATGACCGAATGCGTCCTCGATCACCCGTTGCCAGCCCGCACGGTGGAAGAAGGTCGCATCGGGGTGCGCCTGGACATAGGCATCCCAGCGGCCACGATCCTGTATGGCCAGCGCGCGCACCGTGACCTCCGCCAACGCGGCGTCCGACTCGGTGAAGGGTTGGGCCTGCATATTCAATGGTCGGCGAGGAACACGCGGTCGACGCGGTCCCATTCGAAGTCGTTCAGCAATTGGCGCAGTCTGCCCGGCATACGCTGCAGATTGACGTAATGGCGGAAGCGCGTCTTAGCAGAAATGCCGCGCTGGCGCGGCTGCCCGGCATCGAGCTCCCAGGGGTGAAAATAGAACATGCACGGCGCCTGGTCCTGCGCGTTCACCCGCCGCAGCATCCAGCGCGACACCTCGTACGGCAGCAGGCGGAACCAGCCGCCGCCCGCCGCCGGCAGGTTGCGGCCCATCAGCGGCACGGTGGTCGGCGGCAATTCGAGAATGCCGGCTTCGCCGTTGGGGCGATGCGGAAACCGCGGCGCGTCGGGCATGCCGTAGTGGTCGTGTTTGACCGGATAAATGCTCGAGCTGTACACGTACCCTGCATTCTCCAGCTCCTCGACCGCCCACCAGTTTTTCTGGCTGATGGAAAAGCTCGGCGCGCGGTACCCGCGCACGGCGACGCCGCCGAGGTCTTCTAGAATGCGCTTGGCGCGGGTGATGTCGTCGCGAAACTGTCCGGGCGTCAGATCGCTGGCGCGCTGGTGGCCATAGCCGTGGCTGGCCAGTTCGTGGCCATTGTCGACGATGCGCCGCACCACCTGCGGGTAGCGCTCGGCGATCCAGCCGAGGGTGAAGAACGTGGCCTTGGCATCGGCTTCATCGAGCAAGCCGAGGATGACGTCGACATTGCGCTCGACCCGGCACGGCAGGCTGTCCCAGTCTTCGCGCCGGATATGCGGCGCGAACGCCGATACCTGGAAATAGTCCTCGACGTCGACCGACATGGCATTCCTGATCCCCGCCATCTATGCAGCCCTCCTGCCCTTCTGCTGCGGCAGCCAGCCCTTCAGCGTATGCGCGATGCGCATCGCCGCACGGCCATCCCAGTATTCGGGAATGCGTCCGGCCTTGCCGCCATTCGCCATGACCTCGGCGAATGCTGACCGGATTGCATCCGGGTGGGGGCCGACGAGCGTATTGGTGCCTTCGGAGAGGGTGATCGGACGCTCGGTGTTCTCGCGCAGCGTCAGGCAGGGCACGCCGAGCGCGGTGGTTTCCTCCTGGATGCCGCCGGAATCGGTCAGCACCAGCTTAGCGTCGCGCATCAGGCCGAGCATTTCCAGATAGCCGACCGGCGGCAGGAGATGCAGGCCGTCGAGCTTGGCGGTAAAGCCGAATTTCTCGATGTTGCCGCGCGTGCGCGGGTGCAGCGGCATCACCACCGGCAGGCTGCGGTTGATTTCCCCGACAACGTCGAGCAATGCCTCAAGCGTGTCGCGGTCGTCGACGTTGGACGGCCGGTGCAGCGTCAATACCGCATACTGCGGCAACGCGGCGCCGAGGGTCCGGCTGGCCGGGACGGCCTGCCCGAGGTTGCGGTACAGGGTATCGATCATCACGTTGCCGACAAATTCGACCCGTGCGGGATCGATGCCCTCGCGCACCAGGTTGGCGAGCGCGCTTTTCTCCGTGGTGAAGAGCAGGTCGGAAATCTGGTCGGTCAATACGCGGTTGATCTCTTCCGGCATGCTGCGGTCGTAGCTGCGCAGCCCGGCTTCGACATGGATCACCCGCACGCCGCGCTTGGCCGCCACCAGTGCGCAGGCGATGGTCGAATTAACGTCGCCCACCACCAGCACGGCCCGCGGCTGCACGCTTTCGAGCACCGGTTCGAAGCGCTTCATCACTTCGGCCGTCTGCACGGCATGACTGCCCGAGCCGACTTCAAGATGATGATCGGGCGGCGGAATGCCGAGGTCGGCGAAGAAACTGTCGCTCATCGCCGCGTCGTAATGCTGGCCGGTGTGCAGCAGTTGCGCGGCGATGCCGGTTTCGGCCAGGGCGGCCATCACCGGGGCGATTTTCATGAAATTCGGACGCGCGCCCGCGATACATAAAACCTGGGTCATGGCTTAGTGCGTACCGTCGTGGCCGTCCGGCGCGATGCCTTCTTCAGCCGCCGACTGACGCTCGCTCACGGTATAGAGAATCTTGCGCACGATGGGCAGGATGCGGTTGACCGAGCGCTCCATCTGCTCGACCCGCTGGACCAGACGCTGATGGTCTTCGCCGGAATGTACGCCATTCGACGGTGCAGACGTGCTGGCGCCCGTGCTGCCCTGAAAATCCTGGTGTGCCACCTCGTTCTTCAGGTCGGCGATCACCTCGTTGACCTCGGCCTCGCCGAAGTGCGTTTTCTCCTCGAGAAATCCGAACAGCAGCAGGCGGTCGCACGTGGTGTTCAGGCGGCGCGGTATGCCTCCGGTGAAGCGGTGCAGCGCGGCGAAGGCGGTGTCGTCGAAACTCGGCATGCCCTGCCAGCCGACGGTGCGCAGACGGTGCTCGATGTAGCCGCGCGTCTCGTCGGCATCGAGCGGCCCCAGGTGATACGACGCCACCACGCGCTGGCGCAACTGCTGCATGTCGGGGCTTTGCAGAATGCCGCGAAATTCCGGCTGGCCCAAGAGGAAGGTTTGGATCAGCGAACGCTCGTTATTCTGGTAGTTGGACAGCATGCGCAGCTCCTCGACCGCACGCTGGGTCAGGTTCTGCGCTTCATCCACGACCAGCAGGACGCGCTTGCCCTGGCGGGTGGCGGCCACCAGAAAATCTTCCAGATTTTTCAGCAGCGCCGACTTGGTCAGGCCTTCGTGCTCCAGACCGAACGAGGCAGCCACGCTGCGCAGGGTGTCCTCGGCATCGAGCTGGGTCGACACCAGCTGCGCAGCAAGCAGGTTGTGTGATTCGAGCTGGCGAAACAGGTTGCGCACCAGCGTGGTCTTGCCTGCGCCCACCTCGCCGGTGATGACGATGAAACCCTCGCCCAGCGACAGGCCGTAGTCCAGATACGCCATCGCCCGCTTGTGGCCCTTGGAACCGAAGAAGAAACGCGGATCGGGATTGAGCTGGAAGGGCTTGGCGCTGAAGCGGTAGTAATCTTCGTACATGGACGATCCGTTATCTCTGAGTGGCACGCGGGCGCGCGCACGGAATGCGAAGCAACCGCTGTGCCATGCCGGAAGACCGGTCAGAAGCGCATGTTGACCGATGCCGTGAGGCTGTTTTCTTCGTAATTCGAGTTGGCCGCGTTCGAATCCCGTTGAGTGTGGCGGAAGATCAGCGCGCCACTAAACTGCTCGGCAAAACGGTGATTGAGACCGAGGTTGAAGCTCATGATGTCATCCTCGCGTGCTCCGCCCCCACCGGCTGCGGTACTGTCCAAGCTATTGCGGGTAAGCGACAGGCGGCCATAGGCGGACGTCCGTGCAGACAGCTCGTGGTTAATAGTGCCTGAGACAGTCTGCACCCGATCTTCCCCCTGGCTGATGAGCTGAAACTCGCGGGTGAGGTCTGATAGCCTGGCGGAGACGGTAGTGCGATTTCCAACATCCCACGAGACGCCCGCCGTCAGCAACTTGGAGAGGAATACGCCGTTGACGATGGACGTGCCGAAAAAGAGGTCGACATCGCAGTCGGCGTTGATTACATCCAGCAAGGTGGGAGGGATGGGTAGCTTCGTACCGGGAGGGCACGAGTTCAATTCTGCTCCCCTCAGGTCACGGAAATCCGTCGCCAGGCGCGAAATATCACTCACATCCTCTGTGTAGCGCACGTCCCAACGCGTCAGGCGCGAAGCGTGTCTGGCGGAAAAGCTGTGGGTGCTGCCAAAGTAGCGCTCCCCGGTCGAAGCCTCGACGCTGGTCCGGCGCGACGGTGACCAGCCCAAGCCCACGCTGTAGGACGAGCCGTCGGTCCCGCTGGCGCTCAGATATTCGTTTTTGTCCTCTCCAATGGTGCCGAACACACGGAATTTCCGCGTCAGCTTATACCCAGCCGTGGCGCTTACGCGCTCGAACGTGGTATCGGGGCCCGTGTTGTAATCCGTGTCGATGAGAGAGTAATGAAACCCCCAGCTGAGATCGTCGAAACGGGTCCCGCTGTTCAGGCTTGCAGTGAACGAATTCGAGCTTGAATCGGAAGCGACTTCGTTCTCAAAAATCGCGCCTCTGGCAGTGTAGCGGGCCTGTGCATAAGCGAAGGTGCCGAGACGCTGCTGGATGTAAGGACTGATCGAATAGGTGCCGACCGTAGCGCGGTTGCTGTCGTTGACGGTGGCATCGACGGTCGGCCCCAGAAGCGAGATCAGTTCCTGCGAGATGCGTGCGTTCCCATCGATGAACAGGAAATCCTCAACCAGTTCAGCTTTGCCGGCGGCGTTCAGGTTGTGGTAGAGATCATCGCTCTCGTCGCCGCCGAAGCGCGCGACGCCGGTCATGCTGTATTGGACGGTGGCCTGCACGCGACGCGACCCTGCGGAACGCATTGTGAAACCCGGAGTCACGCTCAGGATCATTGCGTCTTCCGGATTGGTCGTGCTTTGAGTGGCATTGTCGGTGTACGTGGACGAGGCCCGGATATGAGGCTCAAGACGCCAGTCGACAGCATGCGCAACCGATGCAAATCCCGCAGCCATCAACAGGATGCCTGCCTGCGCCGCGCGGCAGCGCGGGCGGTGTCTATTTTCCGTAACTGCCATAATAACCATAGTAATAATCTGCACCCGGGGTCGGCGTGGTCTTGTTCAGCAGCATGCCCACCACTTCACATGACTGGATGTGGCTCAGGGCTTCGCGCACCGCCTCTTGCGAGGTTTTCTCGGCCTCCACCACCATGACGATCTGGCCCATATGGGTCGCCAGCACGCTCGATTCGCTGGTCGCCAGCAGGGGCGGGGAATCGAACAGGATGATCCGGTCAGGGTAGCGGTTGCCGATGTCCTCGACCAGACGAGTCATGGCGGCACTCGCCAGCAGTTCGGTGGCGCGCTTGTAGGTGCGGCCAGCCGGCAGCACCGTCAATTTGGCGATATCGGTGCGGATCAGCACGTCGGACAGTTTCAGATCCTTGTCCTGCAGCACGTCGAGCAGACCCTTGTCGGCATGAATGCCGAGATATTCGGGTACGCGTGGCTTGGCGACGTCGGCATCGATCAGCAGCACGGTGCGATCCATTTCCATCGCCATCGAAATGGCAAGGTTGATCGCGCAGAAGCTCTTGCCTTCGCCCGGCAGGGAACTGGTGACCATGATCAGGTTGCCGTTCTTGACCCGCGCGGCACCCTGACCGAAGGCATTGGCAATGAGCGGCCGCTTGATGATGCGGAACTCCTCGGCAATCTGGCTTTTCTCGGCGTCTGGCGACACCACGCCCATGCGGTGCAGGCGCGCCAGGTTGATCGACTGCATCTGGCTGCCACCTTCCATCGCAATGGTATCCGGCGCGTTGAACATCGGCTCGACCGGTGTGGCGACAAAGGGGGCAGCCTGATTCCCGCGCTGCTTGTTGAGCGCGTTCTCGATCAGGCTGGCATCGTGGCCCGGATTGCCGTCGCCGGACGGAAAGCCTGACTGGGGTGCGCCCGCGCCCATCTTGCCGGCTGCTTTTTCAATAATGCTCATGGTTCCTCCTAGCCTGCGCGCGACACGACCAGTTGCAGGATCATCACCCCGCCATAGGCGGCAATCAGGCTACCCAATGCGGCCAGATAGGTCAGCAGTCCCTTGCGCTTGCGGCGGCGGGTTTCATCGGTTTCCACTCGGGATACCGCACCCAGCAACGGCAGGCCGGTCAACTCGCGCAGAACGCGGCGGTCGGTCACGGTACGGCGCAGCTGGCTCAGCAGGAAGGCCACCGCAATGCCCGCAACGAGTCCGCCTACAGTCACCATTGACAGCAGTAACGGGCGGTTCGGCCACGCCGGCTGGCTCGGCACGAAGGGCGGATCGATCACGCGAAAGTCGACGGTGTCGGTCTTGCTTT
The DNA here is from genome assembly GCA_018262815.1 of Thiobacillus sp. Taxonomy (GTDB): domain Bacteria; phylum Pseudomonadota; class Gammaproteobacteria; order Burkholderiales; family Thiobacillaceae; genus Thiobacillus. The sequence continues at coordinate 22,461 of JADFDN010000002.1, read as the reverse complement.
CGACCTCGCCGGACATGGTGACGGATTCGCGGCGCTTCAGCAGGGCGTCGTAGTTCTGGCGATAGACGCCATAGTCGCGCATCAGCTGGGTGTACTCCTGCTCCACCTGGGGAATCATGTTGGAGGCGTTGCGCAACTCGCTATAGCGGCGCTGATATTCAGCCACGCGCGCATTCAGCGAGGCGACCGTCGCATCCGCCTCGGCGATGGCGATGGTGAGCTGCTGGTAGACCGGATTCTGGATCCGGGCGCCCGCAGGGTCGGTCTTGCGCTCGGCAAGATCGAGCTTTTTCTGCGCCTTTAGCCTGTCGATCAGACGCTTGGTTGACTGGATGTCCGGGTGCAGATCAGTGTATTGCAGGCGCAACTGGTCCATCTGCTTTTCGAGCGCCTGAATGCGGCCATCGATCTCGGGATGAGCAGACGTCTCGGCCTCCGCCGCCGCCGTGAGCTCGGGTTCTTCGTCGGCCAGCTGGCGCGTGAGCTGGTTACGGCGGTTGACCGCTTCCTGCTGATCCAGCTGCGCCTGCCGCAGTTGCGTGCTGACCTCGGCCAGCTTGGCGTAATAATCGCCGCCCTGTCCCGGCATCATGCCGATGTGCTTGCGCTTGAATTCCGTCAGGGCAGTTTCGGCGTCGGTGAGTTTTTGCTGATACTGCTGCAGCTGTTCCTCGATGAAGCGCTGCGAACTGGAGATGTCCTGGCGGGTCTTGCCGAGACTGGTCTCGACAAAAATGGTCAGCAGCGACTGCACTACTTTTTTCGCCAGGTCGCCGTCGGCATCCTGATAACTGATGGTGTAGAGATTTTCACGACCGGCGTCGGCGATGGAAATCTTGCCGGCCAGGCCGTTCAGCATGGCCTCGGTCTGTTCCGGCGTTTTGGCCTTGACGTCCAGGTCGGTCATGCGCGCAACCTTTTCCAGCGTCGGCCGGCTGACCAGCTGACGCGTCATCAGCTTGATCTGCTGCTCGATATTGGGCTGCGCCGCAAGACCAGACAGCAGCGGCTTCAACAGGGTTTGCGTATCGACATAGACGCGCGCCGACGCCTGATAGCGGTCGGGAATCATCATCACCCAGGTCCAGCCGACGATGCATACCAGCCAGGCCACGACCACCCCCCACCAGCGGCGGTGCCACGTGGCCTTGGCATACCCCAGAATTTGCTGCAGCACTTGATCCATGCGGACGTTCCATCAAAAAGCACCCGACAGCCTACGGCTTGGGCACAAGCGCCGCAAAAGCGGCGCAGACATAGTTAGAACAGGCTTTCAGGCACCACCAGCACATCGCCCGGGCGCATGTCGACGTTGGCCGTCACGTCGCCGCCTCTCAGCAGGTCATCCAGGCGCACACCGAGCTGGTGCTGCTTGCCGTCCACCGTGCGCAGGATGTAGGCCTTGTTGCCCGCGGCGAAATCCGTCAGGCCGCCGACCGAGATCATCAGATCGATCAGACTCATTTTTTCACGGTAATTCAGGGCCTGCGGCTTGGCCGCCTCGCCGACGACACGGATCTGCTGGTCGAAGGGACCGATACCGCCGGCAACGATCACGGTGACAATCGGTTCCTGAATGTATTTGGACAGCGATTTTTCGATGTCACGCGCCAGCTGGGTGGGGGTCTTGCCGGAAGCCTGGATATCTTCCACCAGGTTCATGGTCATCTTGCCATCGGGGCGGACCGGGAAGCTGCCGGACACTTCGGGATTGCGCCAAACGAAGACCTGGACCGAGTCGCCCGGCCCGACCAGATAGTTCCAGTCATAGCTGCCGGTCTGGGCCGGAGCGGGGGGATACGTCGGCGTGCTGGAACAGCCCGCCATGGCGGCCACGGCCAACACCACGCCTGCGCGCGCGAAATGCTTCTTGATCGTAAACATGTCCACCCTCCCTTATATACAGTTAATCCGCTGGCATTATGCCAGAGCGGATTAAAAAACAATGCTTGCATCCCAATACTGCAAGCAATCTGCAGGCCAGAGTCCGGGCACCGCGACGGCCTTGCTCGGCAACGGCTTGCCGGTAGCGGCCGCTGCCAGAACGTCGGCGACCCGACACCCATGTCGTAAGCCTGCCGCCTGCCGCGGTATCATGCCGTCCATGAGCCCTGATGAAATCGACAGCCTCGACACCCTGCGCCGGCGTATCCGCGAATTCGCCGAAGCCCGCGCCTGGGAACGCTACCACACGCCGAAGAACCTGGTCATGGCGCTCTCCGTGGAAACGGCGGAACTGCTGGAACCCTTCCAGTGGATGAGCCCGGAGCAAAGCCAGCACCTGAGCCCCGACCAGCACGAAGCGGTGCGCCAGGAAATCGCCGACGTGCTGATCTACCTGACCCGGCTGGCCGACCTGCTGGACATCGACCTGCTCGACGCCGCCGCCGACAAACTGGCGCTCAACGCACGCAAGTACCCAGTCGAAAAAGCGTACGGCAATGCCCTTAAATATTCGGATTACCAGAATGACTGACCCGTATTTCAAACATCACGTGTTTTTCTGCACCAACCTGCGCGAGGACGGCGCCAAATGCTGCGGCGCATCCGGCGGCCAGCACATGCGCGATTACCTGAAGAAGAAGGTCAAGCAGGCTCACCTCAACGGCGAGGGCAAGTGCCGCATCAACAGCGCCGGCTGCCTCGACCGCTGCGATGAAGGCCCGCTGCTGGTCGTGTATCCGGAAGGCGTCTGGTATACCTATGTGGACGAATCCGACATCGACGAAATCTTCGAGGTCCACCTGAAAAAAGGACAGATCGTCGAACGCCTGCAACTGAAGTGAAGCGGCCGCGATGAAGCGCTTCAAGCTGCGTATTCCCGTTTCTGTAGGCAAGCTGGAAACCGTGATCGACGATCCCGAGACCGATCGCCGCGGCCTGCTGCTGGTGGCGCATCCGCATCCGCTGCACGGCGGCAGCCTCGACAACAAGGTGGTGACGACGCTCGCCAAGGCCGCCAACGAGGCCGGTTGGGTGAGCGTGCGCCCGAATTTCCGCGGCGTCGGCATGAGCGACGGCGAATTCGACGCCGGCGTGGGCGAAACCGAGGACCTGCTGGCCGTGGCCCGCTTCGTCGAGGCGAGCTACCCCGGCCTGCCGTGGGCATTGGCCGGCTTCTCGTTCGGCGCCTTCGTCCAGCACCGCCTGCGCCAGGAACTGCATGCCACGCGTCTGATCCTGGTCGCCCCGGCGGTCACCATGTACGAGTTCGATCCGGTGCCGGCAGACACCGTGGTGATCTATGGCGATGCCGACGAACTCATTCCACCCGCAGCGATCCGGCTGTGGGCCGAGCAACAACACCTGGCGATAAAGGAAATTCCCGAGGCGGGCCATTTCTTCCACGGCAAGCTGAAGGAGCTGAAGCAGGCGTTTCTGGAGGCCTGCCCATGCTGAGTGCACACGGCCTGACCAAACGCTACGGCGACATCGAAGTGGTGCGCGGTCTCGACCTGCACGTACGTCGCGGCGAATGCTTCGGCCTGCTGGGACCCAACGGCGCGGGCAAGACCACCACGCTCAGATTGCTGCTGGGCCTGATCGAGCCCGATGCAGGCACGATCGAGCTCGCCGGCATCGCGGTGCCGCAGCACGCACGCGAAGCGCGCATGAAGGTCGGCGTGGTGCCGCAGATGGACAACCTCGATCCGGATTTCTCGGTGCGCGAAAACCTGCTCGCCTACGGTCGCTATTTCGGCATGAGCAAAGCGGCCGTCGCTGCGCGCGTGCCCGAGCTGCTTGAATTTGCCGGCCTCGCCAGCAAGGCCGACGCGCAGATCGCGCAACTGTCGGGCGGCATGAAGCGACGGCTGACGCTGGCGCGCGCACTGGTGCACGACCCCGAACTCCTTTTCCTCGACGAGCCCACCACCGGTCTCGACCCGCAGGCGCGCCATCTGATCTGGCAGGGCCTGCGGCGGCTGATTGCCGCCGGCAAGACCATCGTGCTGACCACGCATTTCATGGAAGAGGCCGAGCGCCTCACCGACCGGCTGGCCATCCTCGACCATGGCCGCCTCGTCACCGAAGGCGCGCCGCGTGCGCTGATCGAATCGCACATCGAGCCCGCAGTGGTCGAAGTCTACGGCGAGGGGCTGGAAGCCTGGATGCGCGCTCACGCCGGCGGAGTCTGCCAGCGCTTCGAGAGCGTCGGCGAGACGCTCTTCTGCTACACCGGCGATGCCGAGCGCGTGATCGACGCGCTGAAGCAGGTACCGGCGCTGCGCTACCTGCACCGGCCCTCGAATCTGGAAGACGTGTTCCTCAAGCTGACCGGGAGGGATCTGCGTGACTAGACACCTGCGATTCCCCCGCCTGTCGTGGCGCTTCATCCCGGTGTGGCAGCGCAACTACCTGGTGTGGAAGAAGCTCGCGATCCCGTCCATTCTCGGCAACCTGGCCGACCCGATGCTGTATATGCTGGGCCTGGGCTACGGTCTCGGTAGCCTGCTGCCGGATGTCGCGGGCATGCCTTACCTGACCTTCCTCGCTGCCGGCACCGTCGCCTACAGCACGATGAACGCCGCCACCTTCGAGGTGCTGTATTCGAGCTTCTCGCGCATGCACGTCCAGCGTACCTGGGACGCCATCATGAACGCGCCGCTCACGCTCGACGACGTGATGCTGGGGGAACTGACCTGGGCGGTATCGAAAAGCCTGCTGTCGGGACTGGCGATCCTGGCAGTGATCTGGGGACTGGGTCTGTATGGCAGTTTCTGGATGACGCTGTGGATCATCCCGGTGGTGGCGCTGGTCGGCTTCTGCTTCGGCGGCATGGGCCTGGTGATGAATGCGGTGTCGCCGAGCTACGATTTCTTCCTGTACTACTTCACGCTGGTGATCACGCCGATGGTGCTGCTGTGCGGCGTGTTTTTCCCGGTGTCGCAGCTGCCGCCGCTGCTGCAAGGCGTCTCGGCCTGGCTGCCGCTCACGCACGCGGTCGACCTGGCGCGCCCGCTGGTACTGGGGAAAACGCCTGACGATATTGTCCGGCATGCGGCCGCGCTGTGCGCGTATGGCTTCGCCGGCTATGTCATCGCGCTCGCCCTGACGCGCAGGCGGCTCCTGAAATAAACGGGCGTTGAAGCGTCGACAAAGGCGTCGGCTGCTGGACGCATCGAACATGGTGAAATCGACGCCATGCGCGGCGGGATGCGGATTGCGCCCATGCAGACGGCTGGAACGGGAATTGCGGCTTCGTACGCATTCTCCGCTCCCGTACCGTCGCCATGCCCCGAAAATCTTCTGCCTCACGCTCGCGAACCCGTCGCATCGGCCTGCTCGGCCTGCTGCTCACCACGCTGCTCACCCCTGCCGGGATCATCGTGGGGACCGTCACCGCTGCCGCCCTGATCGGCGGAGCGTTCCAGCTGAACCGCACCGCGTCTGAAGAAACCGTCTCGCCCCCGCGCCCCCTTTCCGAAAAAGCCGGCAGCCTGCAGCACCTCAGCATCGAGCGCGACGGAAAACCCTTGACCCTTGTCATGGCTGAAGATGAAATCGGGACTGGCGGCGGCGTCGGCAGCTTCGATCCGACCAGCCCCCTGTTCGCCGGCCTCGCCGGAAATGGTCCGGCCCAGCCCGGCACGCCCGTAGGCATACCCTCCGGCAAATCGCCCGGCAAGTCCCTGCCGGGCGACGGCTCCGGTCCCGACAGCGGCGGCCCGGCGAAGCCGCCGTCCTTTTCCGGCCCGCCGGGCGCCAAGCCTCCCGCGACCCCGCCCGTTCCGCCCGTCGCCGGAGGACCTCACACGCCCACCGGCAAGGACGCCGACGAAACATCCAACGAGGAAGGCGCACCGAATAAGCCGGATGAAACGCACTTTGTGCCGCCGCCCGAAATAAATTCCCAGCCGAATCCGGGTAATCAGCCCCCAGGAAACGGCCTGCCGCAGGACACGCTGCCCGGACCCGATACGCTGCCCGGCCTGCCGAGCCCGCCACTGTCCGGCCCTTCCCTCGATACGCAAACGCAGCCACCGGGCACGCAACGGGGAACACAGCCGAACGCCGTGCCGGAACCGTCGATGCTGGGATTGATGCTGCTGGGCGTGGCCGCGCTGGTGTGGAGCGGCCGGCGGCGGCCGGATTCGCTCAGCCCGGCCTAGAGACCGTCAGGCTTCGACGCCCGCCGCCTGCTGGTCGGCGTGGTAGCTCGAGCGCACCATGGGTCCGCAGGCCGCATGCTTGAATCCCATCGCCAGCGCCTCCTGCTCGAACTGCGCAAAGCGCTCGGGGGTGACGAAGCGCAGCACCGGCAGATGGTGCTGCGAGGGCTGCAGGTACTGGCCGAGCGTCAGCATGTCGACGTCGTGCGCGCGCAGGTCGCGCATCACCTGGAGAATCTCATCGTCCTCCTCGCCCAGACCCAGCATCAGGCCCGATTTGGTCGGGATACCGGGATGACGCGCCTTGAAGTCCTTCAGCAGTTTCAGCGAATGTGCGTAATCGGCACCGGGACGCGCCGCCTTGTACAGTCGCGGCACGGTTTCCAGATTGTGGTTCATCACGTCGGGCAGCGCCACGTCGAGCATGTCGAGCGCCTTGTCGAGGCGGCCGCGGAAATCCGGGGTGAGGATTTCGATGCGGGTGGCGGGCGATTTCTCGCGCACCGCGGCGATGCACTGCGCGAAATGCGCAGCGCCGCCGTCGCGCAGGTCGTCGCGGTCGACGCTGGTGATCACCACGTATTTCAGTGCCATCAGCGCGATCGTCTCGGCCAGATGGCGCGGCTCGTCGGCGTCCGGCGGCAGCGGGGTGCCGTGGCCGACGTCGCAGAACGGGCAGCGCCGGGTGCACAGGTCGCCGAGGATCATGAAGGTGGCGGTGCCATGACCGAAGCATTCGCCCAGGTTCGGGCACGACGCCTCCTCGCACACCGTGTGCAGCTTCGCCTCGCGCAGGACGCCCTTCAGTCGCGCGACGTTCGGCACGTTGGGCGACTTGGCGCGGATCCACGACGGCAGGCGCATGCGAGGCTGCGGAACGATCTTGATCGGGATGCGCGCGGTTTTCGCCGCGCCTTTGTGCTGGATGGGGTCTGCCATAATGTGCTCGGAACAACGTTGAAAGCGAATTTTAGCCTATGCATCGATTGACCCTGACCCTGCTGGCCGTGTGGGGAGTGGCGGCCCAGGCCGCCACCGACTTCAGCGTGGATGCGGAAACCGGGCTTGCCAGCTGGCAAGCCGAAACGGACGGTATCCAGGTGCGCCTGACCCAGATCAGCCCGGACCAGGCACGCGCCTTTTATCAGGCGCGCGGCTTTTCGCCCGAAACGGCGGAACGCTACGCCGGCGAATGCGTCTTCATGACGGTGGTGCGCAATATCGGCGACATGCCGATCGAGCACCGGCTGTCGGGCTGGCGCTATGAATCGCCCGGGCAACCACCGCGCGCCATCCGCAGCAAAACCGAGTGGGAACGCATCTGGAAACAACTGGGCGTTGCCGAAGCGGCGCGCATCGCCTTTACCTGGGCGCAGTTTCCCACCGCGCAAACCTTTGCACCGGGCGACTGGAACCAGGGCATGACGAGCTACAGCGTGCCGCGCGGCGGCCAGTTCGACCTGCGCTTCGTCTGGCGTGCAGGCGACAAACCCCATACGGGAAAACTCGAGCAGGTAAAGTGTGCCGATGAAACTTCGTGAATTCGCATTGGGCGCGGCGCTGGCCGCGTACTGTACGTTCGGTCTGGCAGGCACGGCTCAGGCCGCCGACCTTCCGCCCCTGTCGCACAGCCTGACGAAGCTGACGCCCCAGCCCGCGCCGGCGCTCAGACTGAAAGACCTCGATGGCACCGTCCACGACCTCGCCCGACTCAAGGGCCGCGTGGTGCTGGTCAACTTCTGGGCGACCTGGTGCCCGCCGTGCCGGCGCGAAATGCCGTCGATGGAGCGTCTGTCGCAGGCGCTCAAGAGCGAAGCCTTCAGCGTGCTGGCGGTGGACGTCGGCGAGGATGCCGACACCATCGACGCCTTCAATGGCCAGCTCGACACCGCGCCCACCTTTCCCATCCTGCTCGACACCAAGAGCCGCACCATGCAGGCATGGAACGTGGCGGGGCTGCCGACCACCTTCCTGGTTGACAGGCAGGGACGCATCGTCGCCAGCGCCATCGGCGGACGCGAGTTCGATCACCCGGAACTCGTCGGGGCGATACGCGAACTGCTCAAGAAATAGGGGTCGGGGGTCGGGAAAAATATCGCGGCCACAGGCCGCTCAGCCTTGAATCCTGGTCCTGAATCCTAGACCTTCACCCACACTCGGCCGTCCTCGACCTTCACTTCGTAGGTCCTGATCGGCTCGTCGGCGGGATCGCAGGTGGGCTGGCCGGTGACGAGATCGAAGTAGCTGCCGTGCAGCGAGCACTTGATCTTGCCGTCCTTGATGCAGCCCAGATAGAGCGAGTAGTCCTCATGGCTGCACATTTCGTCGACGACGTAATGGGTGCCGCCGGCATTGCACAGCAGCAGCCGGCGACCGGCGACAACGACCCGTTTCATCTCCGCCGGCTTGAGTTCGTCGGCGGCGGCGATGGCAACGAACGCCCCCATCACCTGACCCTGGCCACGGCGCGACCGGAATCCAGCACGCCGCGGATCTGCGAGGCAGCTTCGGCCACGCTCGCGGCACGGCCGACGTGGTGCAGAACGATGGACCCCGCCAGCACCAGCGAATCGTAGGTCGCGCCCTTGTCGCCCTTCAATGCCAGGATACCGGCCTCGGCGGCGGCATGCGCGGTGGCCTTGATGTCGATGGCGGCGACGATCTCGTCCTCGCCCGCCTCGGTGGCCACTGCGCCGGGCAGCGGCACCGCACGCACCGGCTGCTCGATGCCCAGCGCCACCGGGTCGACTGTCGCTTCGATTTCCGCGCCCTTGTCGTGGTAGTGGAAATATTTTCCGGTCTGGCGCAGCGAGGGGATCACCCCGCCCTCGACGCCGCGCACGATGCAGGCGGTGTCGAAGCCGGCTTCGCGTGCGAGGTCGGCATACACCGGCGGATAGGGTTTGTGCACATAGCCGGTGACGAAATGGGTTTTCTTGCGGCCCTGAATGGGTTTGGACAGCACTTCCACCGTGGTCAGCACCTGGCGCTTGATCATCTGGGTGCGCAGCGGAATCAGGTTGTGCATGCCGGGGTTGGACTGCGCCTGGTCGACGTAGGTCCAGCCGATCGCCGGGTCGGCCAGCCGCGCCGCGGCTTCTTCAGGCGCCAGGTTCACCGGCACGCCGGCGGCTTCCAGCACGTGGCGCGCAGTGACGCCGTACTTGGGGCCGACCTTGTCGAGGCCGTGCGTGACGACGTGCACGCCGAATTCGGCCAGCAGCGGGCCGAGGAAAGGCGCGGCGGGCAGACAGCGGTTGTAGCCGTCGTAGGGATCGCCGATATCGACCACCTCGTCGACCTCGGCGGTGACGCGGCGGGTGGTTTCGAGCACCGCGTCGAGCACGCCGCGGTTCTCGTCCATCGTCTCGCGCTTCATGCGCAGGGCGATGAAGTAGATGCCGACCTGCACCGGATCGATGACGTTGTCGATGATGGCCTTGGTGCCCAGATGCGCCTCGGCGCGGCTGATGTTCTTGGACAGATCGGGACCGGTGGCGATGCGCTGGATGATCGAACGCATCAGGAGTTTGGGATCGGTCGGCAGGGTGTCGGTGCTCATCAATGGCTCCATTAGAAGATGCAAGAATACTAATACCCGACTAGATCAGTCAAGAATAGATCGCCGCCAGCAAGGTCTGTGCGAGCGCCTGCTCCGCCTGCGGCAGGGTCAGATTCACGCCGAGATCGCGGCATTGGGTGACCCGCATGCCGGCGTAGCCGCAGGGATTGATGGCGGCGAACGGCGTCAGGTCCATGTCGACGTTGAACGCCAGCCCGTGATAGGTGCAGCCGTGCTTGACCCGCAGGCCAAGTGCGGCGATCTTGGCGCCATCGACGTATACGCCCGGAGCGCCGGCCATCCGCGTGGCGACAACGCCATGGGAAGCCAGCAGGTCGATCACCGCCTGCTCCATGCGCGTCACCAGTTCACGGATGCCGTAGCCGCGCCGCCGCAGGTCGACCAGCACATAGGCCACGACCTGACCCGGGCCGTGATAGGTAATCTGGCCACCGCGGTCGATCGGCACCACCGGGATGTCGGTTGCCGCAATCAGATGCTCGGCGCGGCCGGCCTGCCCCTGGGTATAGACCGGCGGGTGTTCGAGCACCCAGATCTCGTCCGGCGTGTCGGCCGTGCGCCGCGCCGTGAAATCCTGCATCGCCCGCCAGGTCGCCTCGTACTCGACCCGCCCCAGGCTACGCACGACCGCCTCGTCCCCCTGACCCCTGACCCCTGAATCCTGACCCCTCACAGCGCCATCTTCACCCAGGGATGCGCGGTGATCTCGCGGTACAGCGCATCGAGCTGGGCTTTCGAGGTGGCGCGCACCACGCAGGTCACCGACAGGTAGTTGCCGCTGCGGGATGCCCGCATCTCGACCGTTTCGGCCCGGAAATCGGGCGCATGGCGCTGCACCAGCTCGACCATGGTCTGCGCGAAATCGTCGCGCCGCTCGCCCATGATCTTGATCGGAAAGTCGGTAGGAAATTGGAACAAGGTCTCTTCGTCGCTCATGCGCGCATCACCTGTAGCTTGAAGGTCTGATACAGCGCCTCCATCCGCTGCGCCAGCGGGCCCGGCACGCCAGCACCGACCGGCACGCCGTCGAGCTTCACGATCGCCATGATCTCCTTGGTGGACGAGGTCATCCACAGCTCGTCGGCGTCACGCACCTCGGCCTCGGAAATCGCCCGCACCTGGTGCGGAATGCCGTGCGCCGCAGCCAGCTCCAGCACCACGTCGTAGGTGATCCCGGTCAGCATCAGGTTGGACGGCGGCGGCGCCATGAGCACGCCGTGCTTCACCACGAAGATGTTGCTCGCCGCGCCTTCGGTCAGGAAGCCGTCACGCAGCATCACGGTTTCGGCGCACTCGGCGTCGATCGCCTGCTGCCGCAGCAGGATGTTGGGCAGCAGCGAGATCGCCTTGATATTGCAGCGCAGCCAGCGGTTGTCGACCGCCGTCACCGCGCATACGCCCGCCGCCTTTTGCGCGGGCGTGGCGGTCACCAGCGGCTGCGCGAACATGAAGACGGTCGGCGCCACGCCCTTGGGGAAGGCGTGGTCGCGCGGGGCGACCCCGCGCGTCACCTGGATGTAGAGCGACTGGTCGGGAAAATCCTGCAGGGCGATCAATTGCAGGATGCGTTCGCGCCATCCCGCCATGTCGTGCGGGTTGGCGAGCCGGATGCCGTCGAGGCTGCCCTGCAGGCGGCGCAGGTGTTCGTCGAGGCGGAACGGCTTTCTGGAATACACCGGCACCAGTTCGTAGACGCCGTCGCCGAAGACGAAGCCGCGGTCGAGTACCGGAATGGTGGCCTCGGCCAGCGGCAGAAACCGGCCGTTGAGATAGACGCTCATTGGGCGAAGAACAGGCGGATCGAATCCCAGCCGCGGCCGAAGATGCCGGCGACGGCGACGTCGTGCAGCGCGACCAGCGGATAGTCGCCCAGCGGCTTGCCGTCGAGCAGCAGCCGCAGCGTGCCCATGCGCTGCCCCTTGCGCAGCGGCGCCACGATCGGCTGCTGGGTGATGACTTCGGCCTTGACACGCGACGCGCTGCCGCGCGGAAGCAGCACATGGAAATCCTGGGCAAATCCCATGCTCACCGATGCGCGCGCGCCGCGGTAGATTTTCGCCACCTTGACCGCTTGCTGCGCGCGATAAAGCAATACGCTGTCGAAATTCTCGAAACCGTAGTTCAGCAGACGCAGGGCGTCCTGGGTCCGCTGCGCATCGGATCGCCCGCCCAGCACCACGGCGATGCGGCGCTGGTCGCCGCGCCGGGCCGACGCCGCCATGCTGTAGCCGGCCTGGAGGGTGCGGCCGACCTTGAGGCCGTTCACCGTGCTGTCGCGCCACAGCAGGCGGTTGCCGTTGTAATGCGTGACCCCCTTGAAGGACAGGACCTTCTGCGAGAAGAACCCCTGACGATCCGGAAAGTCGCGCGCCAGCGCCCGGCCCAGCAGGGCGAGGTCGCGTGCGCTGGAGACATGGCCGGGCTCGGTCAGGCCGGTGGCGTTCATGAAGCGGGTTTTCGTCATGCCGAGGCGTTGGGCTTCGCGGTTCATCCGCTCGACGAACCGGTCCTCGCGGCCATCGACTGTCGTGACCAGCGTGAGCGTGGCGTCGCCGGCCGAGTGCACCAGCATCGCCTGCAGCAGGGTGTCGACGCTGACCTGGTCGCCCTCCTTGAGAAAGATGCGCGCACCGTCGACCCGGGTGGCGATTTCCGGAACGCTCAGGGATTCCCCCAGGCTCAGCTTGTTCCTTTTGATGTCGCCCAGCAGCACATAGGCCGTCATCAACTGCGTCAGCGAGGCCGGTGCCAGCGGCAGGTCGGCCTGGTGCGAGGCCAGTTCGCGACCACTCGGCTGATCGATCACGATCCAGGCGCGTGCCGCGATGCCGGCAGGAGCCGCCCATGCGGATGCAGAAAACAGGAGCACCAGCCCCACCCAGAAAATTTTCATGCCTGACCTCAAAATCAATCGCGTCTGACCAGGACTGCATTCAGGTCGAGACGTTCCCGCACCCGCGTGCGGTCCGAATGCGCCGCGTCGTCGCTGGGATACGGACCCAGCTGCACCCGGTGCAGGCTGCCGTTGAGCACCACGCGCGTCTGGCTGGCATCGAGTTCGAGTTCGCGCAGCAGGCGCGCCAGCAGCTGGCGCGCATTGTCGGCATTCGAGAACGCCCCCACCTGCAGATAGACGCCTTCGGTGATCGCTTCGCCCTGGGTATCGTAGGCGGCGGGATCGAGGCTTTCCACCCGCACCCGGGTGCTGCCCTGCTTGATATAGCCGAGCTTGTGGGCAGCAGTGTATGAGAGGTCGATGACGCGCTTGCTGTGAAATGGCCCGCGATCATTGATGCGCACCACCACGGACTTGTTGCTGTTCAGCGCCGTGACCCGCGCATAGCTGGGGATCGGCAGGGTGGGATGCGCGGCGGTCATCGCATACATGTCGTAGGGCTCGCCCGACGCGGTTTTCCTGCCGTGGAAACGGCGCCCGTACCAGGATGCCAGACCTTCCTCGCGATGCGGCCGGCGCGTGGTTTGCGGCGTATAGGTGTTGCCCAGCGCAACATAGGTGCGATTGGCAAAGCGATGCAGCGGCTCGTCGCGCGGCACGGCGTCGGGCACCGCGTCGAGATTCGCCGGCGGAGTCGTTTCGGGGCCATCGTCGAGATAGTAGCCGCCGCTTTTCGGCGGAGTCGAGGCCTGCTTGGGGGGCGGAGTGCTGGCGCAGCCGGCAAGTGCCAGGCCCAGGGCCGCCGTGCTCAGGATCAGAAGGGCGTTCATGCGCACATTTTAGCCTGTCAGGTTTTGTTGAGCTGGCGATGCGTCGCCACGCTCATCACAATACCCATGCCGAGCAGCAGCGTGATCAGCGCAGTGCCGCCATAACTCATCAGCGGCAAGGGCACGCCCACCACCGGCAGGATGCCCGACACCATGCCCATGTTGACGAAGGCATAGGTGAACAGATTGAGACTCAGCGTGGCTGCCATCAGGCGGCCGAACAGCGTCGGCGCCCGCGCCGCGATGACCAGTCCGCGCACGACGATCGCCAGATACAGGCCCACCAGGAAAATCGCGCCGACGTAGCCGAATTCCTCGCCGAACACGGCAAACACGAAGTCGGTCGTCCGTTCGGGAATGAAATCGAGCTGGGTTTGCGTGCCCTGCATCCAGCCCTTGCCGAACAGGCCGCCCGAGCCGATCGCGATGGTCGACTGGATGATGTGGTAGCCGGCACCCAGCGGGTCGGACGAGGGATCGAGCAGGGTCAGCACGCGGCGTTGCTGATAGTCGTGCATCAGGCCCCACATCACCGGCAGGGCGGCGCCGCCCAGGACGCCGCCGCCCAGGATCACCTTCCACGGCAGCCCGGCAAAGAACAGCAGGTAGAAGCCGGAAGCGCCGATCATCAGCGCGGTGCCCAGATCGGGCTGGCGCAGGATCAGCAGGAACGGCACCAGCAGCAGGATCGCCCCCGCCAGGAAGTGTTTCGCGCGCAGCAATCCCTCGTTGCGCTGAAAATACCAGGCCAGCATCAGCGGCAGCGCCAGCTTCAGAAGCTCCGACGGCTGGAACGCCATGAAGCCCAGGTTCAGCCAGCGCCGCGAACCGTTGCGGATCTCGCCGAACAGCGCCACCCCGATCAGCAGCACCACGCCCGCCACGTACAGCGGCGGCCCCACCTTGGACAGCAGATGCGGCGGGATGTTGGCGATCACCACCATCACGCCGAGCGCGAGTCCCATGTTGATCAGGTGGCCAGTGATGCGCGCCGGGCTTTGCCCCGACGCGCTCGCCACCACGGCCAGGCTGATGCCCAGCAGTAGCAGCACCAGCAGCAGCAGAATGCCGTCGAGGTGGCTCAGCCGGCGCAATATCCAGTGACTAGTCCGCGGCAAGGTCGGCCTCCAGTTGCATGCTGCCGGGACGCTTCCCGGTCAGGTAGTAATCGAATACCGCGCGCGCGACAGGCGCCGCGGTGCCGCTGCCGGAGCCGCCGTTTTCCACCATCACCGCCACCACGATGGTCGGATTCTCGGCGGGTGCATAGGCGATGAACAGCGCATGGTCGCGATGCTGGCGGGCCAGCCGGCTGGCGTCATAGCGCGCCCCCTGCTTGATGCCGACCACCTGCGCGGTTCCGGTCTTGCCGGCACTCGTGTACGACGCGCCGGCGGCTGAGGCGGCGGCCGTTCCGCCTGGGCGCAGGACGTCCATCATGCCTTCGCGCACCACGTCCAGATGCTCCGGCGTGATCGCCAGCCTGCCGCGTTCCCGGCCCGGAATGGATTGCCAGGTATGGGCCAGCGGATCGCGCACCGCCTGCACCAGACGCGGCTCGATCCGCCGGCCGCCATTGGCCAGCATGGCCGTCGCCACCGCGAGTTGCAGCGGCGTGGTCAGGTGGTAGCCCTGGCCGATTCCGGCGATCACCGTCTCGCCGGGATACCAGGGCTGCTTCCAGCGACGCTGCTTCCACTCGCGCGAGGGCAGCAGCCCTGACGACTCGCCCTCCAGGTCGATGCCGGTTTTCTCGCCCAGGCCGAACTGCGCCAGATAATCGTGCATGCGGTCGATCCCCATGTCCACCGCCAGCTTGTAGTAATAGGTATCGCACGACTGCGAGATGGATTTGCGCAAATCGACCATGCCGTGCCCGCCGGCTTTCCAGTCGCGGAAGCGGTGCCGGCTGTTGGGCAGCGAAAAATACCCCGGGTCGTCGATGCTGTCGGACGCCTTGCGCACGCCCAGTTCCAGCCCGGCCAGCGCCATCAGCGGCTTGATGGTCGAGCCTGGCGGGTAGATCCCGCGCAGCACGCGGTTGACCATCGGCCGCTCGGGCGACTCGTTGAGCGACTTCCAGGTTTCCGGGTCGATGCCGTCGACGAACAGGTTGGGGTCGAATCCCGGCTTGGACACCAGCGCCAGCACCCCCCCGGTATTGGGGTCGAGCGCCACCAGCCCGCCCAGGTAATCGCCGAAGGCATGCTCGGCCACCGCCTGCAACTCCACGTCGAGATGCAGGCGCAGGTCCTTGCCCGGCACCGGCGGAATGCGCGACAGCATGCGCACTGCGCGACCGCTGGCGTCGGTCTCCATCTGGTCGAAGCCGGTGCGGCCATGCAGCAGGGTTTCGTAACTCTGCTCCAGACCGGTCTTGCCGATATGGACGCTGCCCCGATAGTTCTGCTCGCGGCCGGTCTCGCGCAACTGCTTCAGGTCACGGTCGTTGATGCGGCCGATAAAACCCAGCACGTGCGCCATGCCCGGCCCGGCTTGATAATTGCGGAACAGCCGCGCCTTCACTTCCACCCCGGGCAGGCGATAGCGATGGGCCGCCAGAATCGCCACCTCCTCGTCGGTCAGCTTGCTTTTCAGCGGAACCGTCTCGAATTCGTGCGACTCCGAGAGCAGGCGGCGGAAACGCCGCAGCTGACCCGGCGTGATTTCCACCAGCTTGCCCACCTCGGCCAGCGTGGCGTCCAGGTTGCCCGTCTGCGCACGGGTCAGCTCCAGCGTATAGGCAGAATAGTTTTCCGCCAGGATGCGGCCGTTGCGGTCGAGAATCAGCCCGCGGTGCGGCGCGGCAGGCACCAGCGAAATGCGGTTGCTCTCGGCACGCTCGATGTAGTGTTCCTGCTGCATGATCTGCAGATAGAACGCGCGCGCCAGCAGCGCCGCCGCCAGCAGCGCGACGAACGCCGCCCCCACTTTCAGCCGGCCGTGAAAACGGGCCAGTTCGCGATCCAGATTCTTCAGCGGTGTCGCGAGTCTCATCCAGGATCACGCCCGATCCTGCAGGCCCTTGCCGTGCCACAGGCGCAGAAAGCCCGCCACCAGGTACCACAGCAGGGTGCTGCTCAGCACCGGCAGCAGCATGGCCAGCCCCGCCGGCGGATTGACCGCCAGCCAGCCCGCCAGCAGCACGACCAGCTGCACCGCGAGAAAGATGGGAAACAGCTGCGCCGCCTGCCGCAACGGATCGAACTGCAGCAGGCGCAGACGCAGGAACAGCACCAGATAGACACCGATCACGTAGGCGATGGCATGCTGGCCGAACACCACCCCGTCCTGGAAATCGGCCAGCAGCCCGAGAAAAAACGCCGTGGCAAAGCCGATGCGCGCGGGCTGATGCAAGGCCCAGAACAGCACGCCGACCAGCACGAAATCGGGACGCAGGGCCAGCGCCCAGCCGGTCCACGGCAGCTGTTCCAGCAGCACGGCCAGAATCAGGCTGCCGAGGATGCGGCGCCAGCTGCCAAGTGTCTGAGCAGGCGCGGCGTTCATTGCGCGATCACCTGCGGCGCGGCGATCAGCACCAGCACGGCATGGGAACGGTTGAGCCCCGCCAGCGGCAGACACTCCACCCGCAGATAGGGGCTGGACTGCGAGCGCGACACCCGCGTGACGCGCGCCACCGGTATCCCGGCCGGATAGACCCGGTCGATTCCCGACGTCAGCAGGCGGTCGCCCGCCCGGATATCGGTCTGTGACGGCATGTAGCGCAGCTCCAGCTGGTTTTGCCCACTGCCTGCCGCCAGCCCGCGCTGACCGGTACGCTCGACGAACACGGGGGTTAGCTGATGCGGATCGCTCACCAGCGTCACTTCGCTCGTTCCCGGATAAACCCGGCTCACCTGCCCGACCAGGCCCCAGGCATCGACCACCGGCAAGCCGCCGCGCAATCCTGCCCCGGCGCCCTGATCGAGGGTGATGCGCTGGGCAAACCAGTTGTGTCCCTGATACAGCAGGGCAGCCCGGACCATCTGCTGGCCGGACCGCGCCGGCAACTGCAGCAGACGGCGCAATTCTGCATTTTCGCGGGCCAGCGCCTTCGCGACGCTGGCCCCGACCTGAACCTGCGCACGCTCGGCCAGCAAGGCGTCACGCTCTTTTTGCAGAAGACGGTGGCGGGTGAAAAACCCCGTCAGTTCGGCGGCGACATCGGAGGGCGCGCGCATGAGTTCGCGCACCGGCTGCAGCAACAGCGAGAAGCCGCTGCGCAAGCCGTCGAGGGTGTGATAGCGGGTATCGAGTACGATGAAGCTCACGCCGACCAGCAGCCAGATCAGCAGGCGCGACGTCGGCCCCAGCCTGCGGGCGAACATGAGCTGGTCGGGCATCGCCATTTATCGATGGCCCTTGTGCGGGACGTTGCGTGTTGCCGGGGTCACTCGTTGGTGAAGACCGAGGCCAGCTTGTCCATTTCTTCCAGCGCGCGGCCGGAACCCCGCACCACGCAGGTCAGCGGGTCATCGGCCACGATCACCGGCAGGCCGGTCTCTTCCATCAGCAGGCGGTCGAGGTCGCGCAGCAGCGCGCCGCCGCCGGTCAGCACCATGCCCTTTTCGGCGATGTCGGCGCCGAGCTCGGGCGGCGTCTGCTCCAGCGCCTGCTTGACCGCGCTGACGATGGCATTGAGCGGCTCGGTCAGCGCTTCGAGAATCTCGTTGGAAGAAACGTTGAAGCTGCGCGGCACGCCTTCGGCGAGGCTGCGCCCCTTCACCTCCATTTCCAGCACCTCGGCGCCAGGGAAGGCCGAGCCCATTTTCTTCTTGATCTGCTCGGCGGTGGCTTCGCCGATCAGCATGCCGTAGTTGCGGCGGATGTAGTTGATGATGGCCTCGTCCATGCGGTCGCCGCCGACGCGCACCGAGTTGGCGTAGACCACGCCGCCCAGCGAGATCACGCCGACCTCGGTGGTGCCGCCGCCGATGTCGACCACCATCGAGCCGGTCGCGTCGGCCACCGGCATGCCGGCGCCGATCGCCGCCGCCATCGGCTCCTCGATCAGATAAACCTGTCTTGCGCCGGCGCCGATCGCCGATTCGCGGATCGCGCGGCGCTCCACCTGGGTCGAGCCGCACGGCACGCAGATGATGATGCGCGGGCTCGGCCGGAACATCCGGGTGTCGTGCACCTTCTTGATGAAGTACTTGAGCATCTGCTCGGTGACGGTGAAGTCGGCAATCACGCCGTCCTTCATCGGCCGGATCGCCTGCAGGTTGCCCGGCGTGCGCCCCAGCATCTGCTTGGCTTCGGCGCCCACCGCCTGCACGGTGCGCTTGCCCCCGGCCGCCGCATCGGTGCGGATCGACACCACCGAGGGCTCGTCCAGCACGATGCCGCGGTCGCGCACGTAAATCAGCGTGTTGGCGGTACCGAGGTCGATGGCGAGATCGGTGGAAAAATAGCTGGTCAGAAACTTGAACATGGCGGCATCAACACCCGCGTCGGACGGGCGAAAGGGCAGAAAAAACAAGGGGGCTATGATACCCTAACGGGCTTCGTTCCCGTAAGTATTCAGGTGCTTCCACCATGTCCCTCACCCCGGACGACGTCAAGCGCATCGCCCGCCTTGCGCGCATCGAAACCAGCGATGCCGAGGCGCAGGCCACGCAGGCCCAGCTCAACAGCATTTTCGACCTCATCGCCACCATGCAGGCGGTGGATACCGCCGGCATCGCGCCGATGGCCCACGCACAGGAGGTTTATCAGCGTCTGCGCGACGACGCCGTGACCGAAACCGACCGTCACGCCGCCTTCCAGGCGATCGCGCCCGCGGTCGAAAACGGCCTCTATCTCGTGCCCAAAGTCATCGAGTAAGTCATGTCTTCCGAAACGTCCCTTTCCGCGCTCGCGGCCCAGCTTGCCGCCAGGCAGATTTCCAGCCGCGAGCTGGCGCAGACCTACCTCGACCGCATCGCCGCGCTGAATCCGGCGATCAATGCCTTCATCACGGTCGATCCCGAAAAAACGCTGCTCGAGGCCGCCGCAGCCGACGCCCTGATCGCCGCCGGCCTGGCCGGCCCGCTGACCGGCGTGCCGATCGCCCACAAGGACATCTTCTGCACCGACGGCTGGCTCACCACCTGCGGCTCGAAAATGCTGCACAACTTCGTCGCGCCCTACGACGCCCATGTGATCCAGCGCTTCAAGGCCGCCGGCCTGCCGAGTCTAGGCAAGACCAACATGGACGAGTTCGCGATGGGTTCGTCGAACGAGACCAGCCATTTCGGCGCGGTGAAAAATCCGTGGAATACCGCCTACGTGCCCGGCGGTTCGTCGGGCGGCGCCGCCGCCTGCGTCGCCGCACGCATGGCGCCCGCCGCCACCGGCACCGACACCGGCGGCTCGATCCGCCAGCCCGCCGCGCTGTGCGGCATTACGGGGCTCAAGCCCACCTACGGCCTGGTGTCGCGCTACGGCATGATCGCGTTCGCCTCCAGCCTCGACCAGGCCGGCCCGATGGCGCCCTCGGCCGAAGATTGCGCGCTGCTGCTGAACGTGATGACCGGCTTCGACCCCAACGACTCGACCAGTCTGGAACGCGACAAGGAAGACTACGCGCGTGATCTGGACAAGCCCCTGACCGGCCTGCGCGTCGGCCTGCCGAAGGAATTCTTCGCCGAGGGCCTCAACAACGAAGTCGCAGCCGCAGTGGACGCCGCGGTTGCCGAGCTGAAAAAACTCGGCGCCACCACCGTCGAAATCTCGCTCGCCAACTCGAAGCTCGCGATCCCCGTCTACTACGTGCTGGCGCCGGCCGAAGCCTCCTCCAACCTGTCGCGCTTCGACGGCGTGCGCTACGGCTACCGCGCGCCGGACTACGGCAGCCTCGACGACATGTACTGCAAGACCCGCGCGCAGGGCTTCGGCGCGGAAGTGAAGCGGCGCATCCTGATCGGCGCCTATGTTCTAAGCCACGGCTACTACGACGCCTACTACCTGCAGGCGCAGAAAATCCGCCGTCTGATCGCCAACGACTTCAGCGAAGCCTTCAAGGTTTGCGACGTCATCCTCGGCCCCACCGCGCCGGGCACCGCGTTCAGACTGGGCGAGAAATCCGACGATCCGGTCGAGATGTATCTGAACGATCTCTACACCATTCCCGCCAACCTCGCCGGCCTGCCGGGCATGAGCCTACCCTGCGGCTTCGACTCCCAGGGGCTGCCGATCGGCCTGCAGCTGGTCGGCAACTACTTTTCCGAGGCGAAGATGCTCAACGTCGCCCATCAGTACCAGCGCGCGACGGACTGGCATGCCCGCGCACCGGAGGGCCTGAAATGATGAAATGGGAAACCGTCATCGGGCTGGAAGTCCATACCCAGCTCGCCACGAAGTCCAAGATTTTCTCGGGCAGCAGCACCGCCTTCGGCGCCGCGCCCAACACCCAGGCGAGCGCGGTCGACATCGCGCTGCCCGGCGTCCTGCCGGTGTTGAACAAGGGCGCGGTGGAATGCGCGATCAAGTTCGGTCTCGCCATCGGGGCAAACCTCAACCGCATCAACGTGTTCGACCGCAAGAACTATTTCTACCCGGATCTCCCCAAGGGCTACCAGATCAGCCAACTGGCCAAGCCCATCGTCGAGGGCGGTGCACTCACCGTGGCGGTCGACGGAGTCGAGAAAACCATCCACCTGACCCGCGCCCACATGGAAGAGGACGCCGGCAAGTCGCTGCACGAAGACTTCCACGGCATGACGGGCATCGATCTGAACCGCGCCGGCACGCCCTTGCTGGAAATCGTCTCCGAGCCGGAGATGCGGTCCTCCGCCGAGGCCGTCGCCTATGCCCGCGCGCTGCACACGCTGGTGACCTGGATCGGCATCTGCGACGGCAACATGCAGGAAGGCAGCTTCCGCGTCGACGCCAACGTCTCGGTGCGCCCGGTCGGGCAGGCCGAATTCGGCACCCGCCGCGAAATCAAGAACCTCAATTCCTTCCGCTTCCTGCAGCAGGCGATCGACTACGAAGTGCGCTGGCAGATCGAGACGCTGGAAGATGGCGGCCGCATCGAGCAGGCCACGGTGCTGTTCGACCCTGACACCGGCGAGACGCGCATGATGCGCAGCAAGGAAGACGCGCACGACTACCGCTACTTCCCCGACCCCGACCTGTTGCCGGTGAAGCTTGACGAGGACTGGATCGAAGCGGTGCGCGCCGCGCTGCCCGAGCTGCCCGCCGCAATGCAGGCGCGCTTCCAGCGCGACTACGGCGTGTCGCCCTACGATGCGGCGGTGTTGACCGGATCGCGCGCGCTCGCCGATTATTTCGAGACCGCCGCCCAGGCTTGCGGCCAGGGCAAGCTCGCCGCCAACTGGGTAATGGGCGAACTCGCAGCCGCGTTAAACAAGGCCGAACTCGACATCTCGGCGAGTCCGGTTTCAGCCGCCCAGCTCGGCGCACTGATCGCGCGCATCCAGGACGGCACGCTGTCCGGAAAGCTCGCCAGGCAGGTGTTCGAAGGCCTGTGGGAAGGCGCCGGCGAAGTCGACGCCATCATCGAGGCGCGCGGCCTCAAGCAGATGTCCGATTCCGGAGAACTGGAGAAGATCATCGACGAGGTGCTCGCCGCGAATCAGAAGTCGGTCGAGGAATTCCGTTCCGGCAAGGAGAAGGCCTTTAATGCGCTGGTCGGGCAGGTGATGAAGGCGAGCCGCGGCAAGGCCAATCCGGCACAGGTCAACGAGCTGCTGAAAGCCAAACTGCAGAATTGAAAAAAGCGACCTCGCCGGGTATCCGGCGAGGTCGCTTTTTATTCGATTCCGTGTCTTACTGCTTGCCCGACAGCTCGATGAAGCGCGCCTTGTCTGCCGCGTATTTCTCGCGCACGTTCTTCATCGCTTCCTCGTTGCTCTGGATGGTGCGCTTCAGCTCCTGCTGCTCCCGGGTGGCCTGCTCCAGCTGACCTGTCAGACCCGACCCCACCTTGCGGCCCGCCTTTTCGATCCTGGCGATGCGCGTCCTCAGATCGGCCAGATTCGCTTCCACCGCCTTGCCGCGGATTTCGGCCCCCTTGATCGCCAGCTTGTGATGTTC
>JADFDN010000029.1 GCA_018262815.1 Thiobacillus sp. | reverse complement strand
GCGGCGCACGATGAGCTTGAGCCATTTCGACAGGCCGTTGACGCACGACACGCCGACGCCGTGCAGGCCACCGGACACCTTGTAGCTGTTCTGGTTGAACTTGCCGCCGGCGTGCAGCACGGTCAGGACGATTTCGGCAGCGCTGCGCTTGGGCTCGTGCTTGTCGTCGAACTTGACGCCGACCGGAATGCCGCGGCCGTTGTCGGAAATCGAAATCGAGTTGTCGGGGTGGATGATGACCTTGATGTCGTCGCACCAGCCGGCCAGCGCCTCGTCGATTGCGTTGTCGAGCACCTCGAACACCATGTGGTGCAGGCCGGTGCCGTCGGACGTATCGCCGATGTACATGCCGGGGCGCTTGCGCACCGCCTCCAGGCCTTCCAGCTGCTGGATGCTGTCTTCGTCGTAACCGCCGTTGGCGTTCTCGGGCTTGTCGCTCATGGTGTTTCGTGCCCCATGCGGGGCGTCCTCTTGGTTTGTTGCAGGATGTGCGTACTCGTCCTGCCGTTCAGATACGCATCGGCATCACGACGTACTTGAAGCCGGGTTCGCCTTCGCTGGTCAGCAGCATGCTGCTGTTGGCGTCGCCCAGCGACAGCGTGATCTCTTCAGTGTTGACCGCGCCGAGGCCATCGAGCAGGTAGGTCACGTTGAAACCGACATCGAGCGGGTCGCCGTTGTAGTTGACCTCGATCTCGTCAGCCGCTTCTTCCTGTTCGTTGTTGTTGCACACGATGCCAAGGGTGTTGTCGCTCATCACCAGGCGCACGCCGCGGAATTTCTCGTTCGACAGGATTGCCGCTCGCTGCAGCGCCTGCGTCACGCTCTGGCGATTGGCCTTGAGATGGCGCGGCTGGTTGGCCGGGATCACGCGCTGGTAGTCGGGGAATTTGCCGTCGACGACCTTGGTCACCAGTTCGGTGCCAGGCAGGGTGATGGTGACCTGGTTGGTGCCGATGCGCAGCTCGACGGCATCGTCCACGTCGTTCAGCAGCTTGGAGAGCTCCATCACGGTCTTGCGCGGAATGATGACTTCGCGCGCCTCGACTGCGTTGTCGAGCTGAGTCTCGGCATAGCTCAGACGGTGACCATCGGTGGCGACCACCTTGAGCTGCTTGCCGCCCAGCACCAGCAGCATGCCGTTGAGGTAATAGCGGATGTCCTGGCTCGCCATGGCGAACTGCACCAACTGCAGCAGGCGCTTCAGCGTCTTCTGCGGCAGGCGGATCGCCTCGCCCAGGCCGGCGCCCGTCTCGACACGCGGGAAATCGGCTGCCGGCAGCGTCTGCAGGGTGAAGCGCGACTTGCCTGCGCTGACCACGACCTGGCTGTCCCGGGTGTCGAGCTTGACCTTGGCGGCGTCGGGCAGCGCGCGCACGATGTCGAACAGCTTGCGCGCGGCGATGGTGATGGCGAAGTCTTCGCCCGCCTGCGCGTCGAGCTGAGTGCTGACCTGCAGTTCCAGATCGGTGGCCAGCACGGTCAGCTTGTCGCCTTTTTTCTCCAGCAGCAGGTTCGACAGGATGGGCAGGGTATGGCGGCGCTCAACCACGCCAACCACAGCCGAGAGGGATGCCAGAAGGGCGTTGCGTTCGCTTTGTATTAATAGCATTTATATATTCCTGAGAATCATAATAAAGGCGGCTCAAATCTGGGGATAAGCCTTTTTACTCAATTTAATCATCCGCTTGTCATTCGTTTTGGGCTGTGGGTAAGCCCTTGGCAGCCTGGGAGGGATGGGGATGGAATTTTCCGTACCGCCCACACGGACTGCCTTATCCACATTTCATCCTCAGCCTGTCAGGCTTTGCAGCAACACCAGATAGTCGCGCCCGATATCGGCTTCGGTCTCGCGCAGTTCGGCGACCTTGCGGCAGGCATGGATCACCGTCGTGTGGTCGCGTCCGCCGAACGATTCGCCGATCTCCGGCAGGCTCTGGTTGGTCAGTTCCTTGGCCAGCGCCATCGCGATCTGGCGCGGGCGGGCCAGGTTGCGGGTGCGCTTTTTGGAAAACATGTCGGCGACCTTGATCTTGTAGAAGTCGGCGACGGTCTTCTGGATGTTCTCGATCGACACGATACGCGAGGTCGATGCAATCAGGTCGCGCAGCGCCTCTTTCACCAGCTCCAGCGAAATCGGCTTTTCGTGGAAGCGCGAAAACGCGATCACCCGCTTCAATGCGCCTTCGAGTTCGCGCACGTTGGAGCGCACCTGTTTGGCTATGAAGAAGGCGACGTTTTCGTCGAGCTTGATGTTTTCCGCCTGCGCCTTGGCCAGCAGGATGGCGACCCGCATTTCCAGTTCGGGCGGCTCGACGGCCACCGTCAGGCCCCAGGCGAAACGCGATTTCAGGCGATCGTCCAGCCCGCTGATTTCCTTGGGGAAGGTGTCGCAGGTGATGACGATCTGCTTCTTGTTCTCGATCAGCGAGTTGAAGACGTAGAAAAACTCTTCCTGGGTGCGGTCCTTCTTGGCCAGGAACTGGATGTCGTCGATCAGCAGCAGATCCAGCGACATGTAGCGTCGCTTGAGGTCGTCGAACTGCTTGTTCAGGTAGGCCTTGACCACGTCGTCCACGTAGTCGTTGGCATGGATGTAGCTGATGCGTGCTTCGGGATTGGCCTGGCGAACGGTATTGCCGATGGCTTGCAACAGGTGGGTTTTGCCGAGCCCGACACCGCCATAGACGAACAGGGGGTTGTAGGCGACGCCGGGATTGTCGGCAATTTGCAGTGCGGCCGCACGTGCCAGCTGGTTGGCCCGGCCGGATACGAAATTATCGAAATTGAAGCCCGGATTGATGCGCAGGCCGACCTGGGCAGGTGGGGCAGGGCTGACTGTTGGGGATGCGGTATTCGCCGCTGCCGGGGCGGAAGGCGAACGAGGAGCACTGTTTTTCTTGCCCAGCGCATAGCTGATGGTGACAGGATGCGCGTAAAACTCCTGGGCCCAGACATCGATATGCTCGGCAAATTTCTCGCGTACCCAGTCCATGACGAAATGGTTGGGCGCAAGTATCCGTACCTCGCCGCCCGAATCTTCAAAAACCAGGGGCTTGATCCATGTGCTGAATTGCTGCTGGGTCAGGTTGGCGCGAAAGCGCTCTTGGCAAAGGTCCCAGAAGGAATCCATAGTCGAGGGGTGGGAAGCGGGAAGCTGCATGGGATTCAATTTTCAATCTTACTCCCCTTCGACAAGGTTATCCACAGGCAAATAAGCCGATGACTCGGAAGCACGCGTCAGGGTGAGCTTGACAGCCCCCCATAGGGGCGGGTCTAATACGCGGTTTTTCAACAGATTTTTTGTGTCGTGTTGTCCTGCCAGGGCAAACCGGCGCCCGCCAGAAAGGAATCACCATGAAACGCACTTACCAGCCTTCCACCGTCCGCCGCAAGCGCACCCACGGTTTCCGTGCCCGCATGAAAACCAAGGCAGGCCGTGCCGTGATCAACGCCCGCCGTGCCAAGGGCCGTTCGCGTCTGGCTGTCTGATCGACCCGAGTCCAAACAAGGCAGGCGGTGTGCGTCACCGCGACGCACGCCTGGTTTGCAAGGCCGATTTTGATCGGGTGTTCGCCGAAAACCAGCGCGCCCGAACGGATAATCTGATGGTCATGGCGCGCCCCAACCAGGTGGGGCACCCCCGGCTTGGAATGGTGATTGCCAAGCGCCTGCTCGCGCGTGCGGTCGATCGCAACCGCGTCAAGCGGTGCGTGCGCGAAAGCTTCCGGCAGGTTCTGCAGGAACTCCCGGCATGTGATTTCGTTGTCCGCCTGATTGCCAAACCGATAGCAGGCGAGGAGGCGCGCGATCTGTCGCGCACCTTTAAACGTGCCGGCCATCGGGCCATGGCAAAATGGCCCTGCGTCCCGGCATGCGAAGTCGAGCCGGAACCTTCTTCCAACTAAACGCGTTCCCGTCTCATGGATAACCAGCGGCTGATTCTTTTCATCGTTTTTTCCTTCTCGCTGCTTCTGTTATGGGAAGCCTGGCAGGACAAGAACGCACCCGCTCCATCGGTCCCGGCGACGACAAGCGCGCCAGCGGCAGGTGCCCCGACCCCCAGCCAGACCCTGAACGCCCCGGCCGCGACGGCTCCGGCACAGACCCAGACCGGTTTTGCCAAGGGTCTGCGCGCGGTGGTGGAAACCGATGTGCTGCGTGCCAGCATCGACGCCAACGGGGGCGATCTGCGCGAACTGCAGTTGTTGCCGTACCGTGAGACCGAAGACAAGAATCAGGTTTTTACCCTGTTCGAAGACACGCAGGCGCGGCCGTACCTGGCACAAAGCGGGCTGGTCGGACCAGGCCTGCCGACCCATCGCAGTGTGTTTCAGCTGAATCCCGGCACCTACCGTCTGTCAGGGGGCGCCGTGCAGCTGGAAGTCCCGCTGGTATGGGTTGACCCTGCCACAGGC
Organism: Thiobacillus sp.; assembly: GCA_018262815.1. GTDB lineage: Bacteria > Pseudomonadota > Gammaproteobacteria > Burkholderiales > Thiobacillaceae > Thiobacillus. The sequence goes on along the minus strand of JADFDN010000029.1, from coordinate 22,897 downwards.
GTGCGCGTCGAAAAAACCTATGTTTTCAAGCGCGGCAGTTATCAGATCGCGGTCAAAACCCGCGTCATCAACGGCGGTACCGAGCCTATCGATCTGACGCCCTATTATCAGTTCACCCGTCACGGCGAAGCGCCGCGCGGCGAATCCTTCTTCCTCTACACTTACACCGGCCCGGCGTTCTACACCGATGCCAAGAAATTCCAGAAAGTTGCGTTCAAGGACATCCAGGAAGGCAAGGCCGATTTCGAAAAAACCGCCGATAACGGCTGGGTGGGACTGGTTCAGCATCATTTCGTTTCGGCCTGGCTGCCCGAAGGCAGCGTCAAGCGCGAGTACTACACCCGCGCGCTGGGCGACGGCCTGTATTCCGCCGGGGTGATTCTGGCCGAGGGCACGCTTGCGCCTGGCCAGCAAAAGACCTTCACCGTGCCGCTGTATGCCGGTCCGCAGTCCCAGTCGGTGCTCGAAAAGACCGCACCGGGACTCGATCTTGCGCGCGACTACGGCTGGCTGACGCCCCTGGCCTACCCGATCTTCTGGTCGCTGGAGAAAATCGAGCGCATCGTCGGCAACTGGGGCTGGGCGATCATCATCCTGACCATCCTCATCAAGCTGGCGCTGTATCCTCTGTCGGCTGCAGGCTACAAGTCGATGGCCAAGATGAAGAAACTGACGCCGCGGCTGCAGCAGCTGAAGGAATCCTACGGTGACGATCGCGCCAAGCTGCACCAGGCGATGGCGGAGATGTACAAGACCGAGAAGATCAATCCGCTGGGCGGCTGCCTGCCGATCCTGATCCAGATCCCGGTCTTCATCGCGCTGTACTGGGTGCTGCTGGCCGCGGTGGAGATGCGTGGCGCACCGTGGCTGGGCTGGATCACCGATCTGACCGCGCCCGATCCCTGGTTCATCCTGCCGGTCCTCATGGGCATCACCTCGATCCTGCAGGTCAAGCTCAACCCGCAGCCGATGGACCCGATGCAGGCCAAGATCATGATGATCATGCCGGTGGCATTCACCGTGATGTTCGTATTCTTCCCGGCCGGCCTGGTGCTGTACTGGGTCGTCAACAACATCCTGTCGATCGCGCAGCAATGGGCGATCAACAGGCAGGTCGAGGGCGGTGGCAAACCCGCCTCCGGCAAGGCCTGACCTGATCGCCGCCATCGCCACCGCGCCCGGGCGCGGTGGCGTGGGGGTGGTGCGGGTGTCGGGGGCGGAGGTCGCGCCGCTTGCTGCCGCCATCCTCGGCCGCGTGCCCGAAGCGCGCCATGCGACGTATTCCCGCTTTCTGGACAGCCGGGGCGAGGTGCTCGACGAGGGCATCGCGCTCTATTTTGCTGCGCCGCATTCGTTCACCGGTGAGCACGTGCTCGAGCTGCAGGGCCACGGCGGCCCGGTGGTGCTCAATCTGATTCTTCAGCGCTGCATCGAGCTCGGCGCACGTCTGGCCGATCCCGGCGAGTTTTCCCGCCGCGCCTTTCTCAACGGCAAGCTCGATCTGGCCCAGGCTGAAGCGGTGGCCGACCTGATCGATGCGGCGTCGACCGAGGCGGCGCGATCTGCGGTGCGTTCGCTCTCCGGCGCCTTCTCGGCGCATATTGCCGAGCTGGTCGAGAGCCTGACCCGCCTCCGCATGCTGGTGGAAGCGACGCTGGACTTTCCAGAAGAAGAAATCGATTTTCTGCGTGACGCCGATGCCTTCGGCCGGCTCGACGCCATCGACACCAGTCTCGCCGCGGTGCGGGGGCAGGCGAAGCAGGGCGTACTGCTGCGCGAAGGCCTGACAGTGGTGCTGATCGGCCAGCCGAACGTTGGCAAGTCGAGCCTTTTGAACCAGCTGGCCGGGTTCGAGGCGGCTATCGTCACTGAAATCGCCGGCACCACGCGCGACACCGTGCGCGAGGCGATCCAGATCCAGGGCGTGCCGCTGCACATCATCGACACAGCGGGCCTGCGCGAGACCGACGACGCGGTGGAAAAAATCGGCATCGCGCGGACGTGGGCGGCGCTGGAAAGGGCCGACGTGGCCTTGCTGCTGGTGGACGCCGCGCATGGCGTCGGTGAACGCGAAGCGGCGATCCTGCAACGCCTGCCGCAGGTTGCGCAACTGACCATCCACAACAAGATCGACGTCAGCCTTGATGCGCCGCGTGTGGCGGGCGACGAAATCTGGCTGTCCGCCAAGACTGGCGCCGGGATGCCGCTGCTACGCGACAAGCTGCTTGAGGTGGCCGGCTGGCAGGCGGCGGGAGAAGGCGCGTTCATGGCGCGCGCACGGCACCTGGACGCGCTCAAACGCGCGGCCGCCCATCTGACGGCCGCGCGCGCGGCTGCCGCGCAGCTCGAGCTTTTTGCCGAGGAGCTGCGGCTGGCGCAATCGGCTCTGTCGGAAATTACCGGCGAATTCACCGCCGACGATCTGCTGGGCGAAATCTTCAGCAAATTCTGCATAGGCAAGTGAGTGTCATGCTGACCTGGCGCGGCATCGCCGATGAACTCAGGACCCATCGCCAGCGCCTGCTGCTGGCCAACGTGACAGCCGTACTTGCTGTGGTGGTGTCGGTCCCGATCCCGCTGTTGCTGCCGCTGCTGGTCGACGAGGTGCTGCTGCACCACCCGGGCAAGATGGTCGCCGCCATCGGCGCGTGGTTTCCTGCCACTTGGCACGGGCCGGTGCTGTTTATTGGCGTCGTGCTCATGCTGACGGTGGTCCTGCGGCTGGTCGCCATCCTGCTCAACGTGTGGCAGGGACGCAGTTTCTCGCTGCTGGCGAAAGACGTGGTGTATCGCATCCGCGTGCGCATGCTGAACCGGCTTTCAAAAATCGCGCTTTCGCAGTTCGAGACGGTGGGAGCGGGGCGGGTGACCTCGCATTTCGTGACCGATCTGAACGCTATCGACAGCTTCCTCGGGGCGTCTGTCTCCGGTTTTGTGGTGTCGGTGCTGACGCTCGTGGGCGTGGCCGCGGTGCTGTTCTGGATGCACTGGCAGCTGGCGCTCTTCATCCTGTTCCTGAACCCCGTCGTGATCCTGTTTTCGACCCGGCTCGGCAAGCGGGTGAAGGACCTGAAGAAACATGAAAACCGCGCCTTCGAGGTGTTCCAGGACGCGCTCGCCGAAACGCTGGATGCGCTGACGCAGATCCGCGCGATGAATCGCGAGAAGCATTATCTGGCGCGCGTGACCGACAAGTCCGCCGACATCCGTCAACACGCCGCGGCGTACGCCTGGAAATCCGATGCGTTGAGCCGGTTTTCCTTTTTCGTTTTTCTCGCCGGTTTTGACGCCTTCCGCGCCGGCGCGATGCTGATGGTGGTATTTTCCGACCTCTCCATCGGCGAGATGCTGGCGGTGTTCGGCTACCTCTGGTTCATGATGACGCCAGTGCAGGAACTGGTGAACCTGCAGTATGCCTGGTTCGCCGCCAACGGCGCACTGGGGCGCATCAATGCGCTGCTCGGCCTTGCCGGTGAGCCGCAGCATCCGGCGCTGCGCGATCCCTTCGCCGGCCAGACCACTGTCGGCATTGCGCTGGAGCACGTCAGCTTTGCCTATGTAGAGGGTGAGACGGTGCTCGACGATGTCAGCCTGACGGTGGCACCGGGCGAAAAGGTTGCGCTGGTGGGCGCGTCGGGCGGCGGCAAGTCGACCCTGGTACAGGCGCTGCTGGGTCTGTATCCGGTCAAATCCGGGCGGATTCTTTATGGCGATGCGCCGGTAACCGAGATCGGTTGGGAAACCGTGCGCGAGCACGTCGGCGTGGTACTGCAGCATCCGGTGCTGTTCAACGACAGCGTGCGCGCCAACCTGACGCTGGGACGCGAGGCCGACGATGCGACGCTGTGGCAGGCGCTCGAAATCGCCCAGCTGAAGGACGTCATCGCCGAACTGCCGCACGGCCTGGACACGGTAGTGGGACGGCAGGGCGTGCGCATGTCGGGCGGCCAGCGCCAGCGGCTGGCCATCGCGCGCATGATCGTCGCCGACCCACGCATCGTCATCCTCGACGAGGCCACCTCGGCGCTCGACAGCGATACCGAGCGGCAGCTGCATCAGGCGCTGGGAACGTTCCTGGCCAACCGTACGACGCTCATCATCGCCCATCGCTTGAGTGCGGTGAAGCAGGCCGACCGCATCCTGGTGTTCGAGAACGGTAGCGTCGTGGAGGAGGGCGCTCACGACGAGTTGATCGGCCGTGGCGGCTTGTACCACAAGCTCTACCATCATCCCTAAAGCATCATCGCCCTAAAACCCCTGCGCTGTCGGGATCCGGATGCGTCCGGGCGAGCGCGGAGGTTGCCGCTTCAGCGGCTTTCGCTGCGATGTCTGGCGGGGCCTTGAAAATATAGTTCGGGAAAATCAGCGTTCTCTGATACACTCTGAAAAGTTGTGCCTACAGCAGTGGGCAGGTTGGGTTTTCCGCCGTGCCTCGGGACTGTTCTCACAGCCCCATCGTCTTCGACCTCTCTTTTGTGCCGCCGGCAGCATCGACACGCCGGCAGTGACAAGTCTTGTGGTTGGCGCCGATGTGATCGACGCGACCCGTTGGGCGCCTAGGAATTAACACATTCCAAACGCCGCTGATATCCGGTTCGTATTTTGTGACCTGTCTGGTTCTGAACCGGGCGCAGGTTTGTTTTGCGCATTCGAGCGCACTGAAAAAAGGTTTGCCATGAGCTTTTCCGAACTGGGGCTTGATCCCCTCATCCTTAAATCCGTTCTGGCCGCAGGCTACGAGAACGCCACCCCGGTGCAGATGCAGGCGATTCCCGCTGCGTTGAGCGGGCGCGACCTCCTGGTGTCGTCGCACACCGGCAGCGGCAAGACTGCGGCCTTCCTGCTGCCGTCGATCCAGCGCATGTTGGCCGAGCCGACCGTCAAGAGCATGGGTCCGCGCGTGCTGGTGCTGACCCCGACGCGCGAACTCGCGCTGCAGGTCGAAAAGGCCGCCATGACCTACGGCAAGGACATGCGCCGCTTCCGCACCGCCTGCCTGGTCGGCGGCGCGCCGTATGGCCTGCAGCTGAAGCGTCTGAGCCAGCCGGTGGACGTGGTGGTGGCGACCCCCGGCCGCCTGATCGATCACCTGGAGCGCGGCAAGATCGATTTCTCGCGCCTGGAAGTGCTGGTGCTCGACGAAGCCGACCGCATGCTGGACATGGGTTTTGTCGACGACATCAAGGCCATCGCTGCGCGCTGCCCGGCCGAGCGCCAGACGCTGCTGTTCTCGGCCACGCTCGACGGCGTGGTCGGCAACCTGGCGCGCGAACTGACCCGTGACGCCCAGCGCATCGAGATCGAGGCGGTGCCGCACAAGGAATCCAAGATCGAGCAGCGCCTGCTGTTTGCCGACAACATGGACCACAAGAACCGTCTGCTCGACGCGCTGTTGCGCGATGTGGAGATGGTGCAGGCCATCGTGTTCGCTTCGACCAAGCGCAGCACCGAGGAGATCTCCGACCTGCTGGCCGACAGCGGCTTCGCTTCCGACGCGCTGCACGGCGACATGCAGCAGGGCCAGCGCAACCGCGCGCTGCAGCGCCTGCGCGAAGGGCGCACCCGCGTGCTGGTTGCGACCGACGTCGCTGCGCGCGGCATCGACGTGGCGACCATCAGCCATGTCATCAACTTCGATCTGCCGCGCCAGGCCGAGGACTATGTCCACCGCATCGGCCGCACCGGCCGTGCCGGTCGCACCGGCATCGCGGTGAGCTTTGCCGGCATGCGCGAAGGCGGATTGGTGAAGAACATCGAGCGTTACACCGGCAACCGTATCGAGGTGCATACGCTGCCCGGTCTTGAGCCGACCCAGAAACCGGCCTCCGGCCGTCCGGCCTCGGCCGGACGGCCGCGTGGCAACGGCGGCCCGCGTGGCGGCTTTGGCGAGAAGCGGAGTTTCGGCGACCGCAGCGAGCCGCGCAGCTATGGTGACCGTCCGCCGCGTGGCGACAGCCGCGACAATCGCGACCGCGGCTACCGTGCCGATGCGCGCCCCGCCCGCAGCGATGCGCCGCGCGGCAACCGTTTCGAGCAGGCGGCCCGCGGGCCGTCCGACGTGCCGCGCATGACCGGCGACCGCCCGCCGCGCAATGACGGGTATCGCGCCGCCGCCGGAGCGACTGCGCCCAAGGGCGAAGTCAACGGCAACAGCGTCGAGTACTGGGAAAAGCGCGAGCGTGAAGCGAAAGCCAAAGCCGCTGCAGCGCGTGGCTATGGGGATCGTGGCAACAGCGCGCGCCCCGGCCAGCCGCGCAGCTACGGCAATGAAAACCGGGGCGGCGGCAACCGCGTCGGGGTGCGGGGACGCTTCAAGGACTGATCGCCCACTGCGTCAGCGGCAATAGAGAAGGGGGGTTTCACGTGAAACCCCCCTTTTTGTTGTCCACAATTCTTATCTGAAGCGCAGGCTTGCGGCCATTGCCTCGAAATCCGCGAGCCCGCGCTGGAAATAGACTATGGCCGGGGCTTCGTACTGGATGGACAGCCGGCCCCTGGCATCGACCAGGCCGACCATGACACGCTCGATAGGCAATCCACGCTCGTTCTTGTAGCGGATATGCACGCGCGTGGCGGGTTTGCCGCCCAGCAGCGCGGGCGTGTTGGACACCACTTCGAGGCTGGAGGTGGATTCGGCGCTTTTCCATTCGGCGATGGCGAGTTCGGCGATTTCGTGCGGCAGCATGTCGGCGCGGGTTTCGCGCTTGGTGTGCGGCAACTTGCGGTGATGCGGCTGGCGGTTGACGACGATGTAGTTCAACGCCGGACCGTCTCGGGTCACGAAAACATCGTTGCTGTCGGCGGTACGCTTGACCCAGCCGAGCGGCAATTCGACGGTGTAATCGTCGCGCTGGGATTCGAGGCGGGTCGTGGGGTCGACGCGCGTCCACGGGGTACAGGCGGCGAGGCTGGCGAGCAGAAGGCCCAAGGCGAGACTGCGAGTCAGGGTCATGGGTGTGGTGTTCCTTGGCTGGGGATTCAAGACATGGGCTGGCTGCGGGGCTGCGCCAGGCTGTCGAGGCGGCTGTAGTGACAGACCTGATTTCTGCCGGCGTTCTTGGCGGCATAGAGTGCCTGGTCTGCCTGGTCGAGCAGTTCTGCCAGCACGCGGGATATGTTTTGCTTCCCTGGCTGCGGCGCGAGCGTGGCGATGCCGATGCTGGCGGAGGCGGGTTTCTTCATGTTTTCGATGGCGGCGATGGCCGCACGCAGGCGCTCTGCCGCCGCCAGGCCTTCGGTTTCGTTGAGGCCGAGTGCGGCCACGACAAACTCCTCGCCTCCGTGTCGCGCGACGATATCGGTGTCACGCGCAGTGGCTTTGAGCGTGGAGGCGACTGCCTGCAGCACGCGGTCGCCTTCTGCGTGGCCGAAGTTGTCGTTGATCTGCTTGAAGTGATCGAGATCGAGCAGCAACAGCGTGGCGTGTTCCTGTCTGCGGTGGGCGGTTTTGAGCATCTGTCCGGCATGCTCGTAAAATGCGCGCCAGTTGTACAGGCCGGTCAGGCCATCGTGCTTGGCCAGCAATTCGAGTTCCGCATGCAGCCGCCGGAGTTCCGCGGTTTGCCGGGCGAGCGCGTCCTGTGCTGCCTTGCGCTCGGTGATGTCGCGTACGACGCAGAGGATGAGGTGGTTGCCGTGCAGAATCATGGGACTCAGCATGATGTCGACCGGAAACTCCTGGCCATCCTTGCGTTGTCCGAACAGTTCGGCAGCGGATCCCATTGGCCGGCTGTGCGCTTCGCCCTTGAAGCGATTGCGATGGCCGACGTGACGTGCGGCGAACCGGGGCGGCATCAGCATTTCGACCGGCTGGCCAATCAGTTCGCTGCGGTCGTAGCCGAACAGGGTTTCAGCCTGCGTGTTCGCCAGGGTGATGCGGCCTGCCTGATCGATGATGAGCTGGGCGTCCGGAGCGTATTCAAAAATGCGTTGATAGATTTCCATCGTGGGTCAGGCATACACAAAATGGGGGTGCGCGTCTGCGCGGGCGGCGCATGTCGTCCGGATGGGGCCTTCAGGCGCGGCGATGGGGTCAGGGCGGCCGATGGTGTTGCTCCTGCTGTGGGGCTTGTTTTTCGATGGATGTCAGGTAGTACTCCACATGGCCACGATCGGGGGCGGAGGGCGCGAGCTCGAGATAGCGGCGCAAGCGTGAAACGGCCTGTGCCGTATCGCCGCGCTTGTAATAGAGCAGGCCGAGTGCGCGGTGGACGGGCGCGAACTGCGGCGCGCGCTCCAACACGCTGTTGAATTCGCGTTCGGCGGCGTCCAGATCGCCCGTTTCATTGCGCAGCCGATAGGCCTCGCCCAGGTAGTAGGAGGCCTCGGGCGGGTATTCGCGGCGCTGTTCCGGATTGCCCAGCACCAGGATGATCTGCCTGAAGCGATAGGCGGCGAGATCGGCTTGCAGGGAAGCCACGCGCAATCCGGCGGTGGCTTCGACGAAGCGTTCGCGAGCGATCTCACCATTGCTGGCGTCCTTGACCAGTTCGCTGAAGCTGTCGATGCGTTCCTGGAGCCGGGGGTGGCTGGCAAAGAAAAACGGTTCGCTGATCTTGGCGGCCCTGATTTCGGCCTGCAGGTGCTCGAAGGTGCGGATGCTTTCGCGCGGCGCATAGCCGGCAGCGACCAGGCGCCGGTAGCCGATTTCGTCGGCTTCGCGTTCATGCTCGCGGGAGTAGCCGAACATCGACGACAGGGCGACGATGTCGCCCACCAGCGGCACGCCCAGCATGCCGACCATCAGGGCGAAGGCCGCCGCATTGCGGACCCGCTCGGCCTGCTGCAGCGAATGGCGGTGGATGAAATGCGCGCCTTCGTGTGCCAGCACGGTGGCGAGCTGGGCTTCGTTCTCGAAGCGCGCGATCAGGCCGGCATTGACGTAGATGCTGCCGTTGGGCAGGGCAAACGCGCTGATGTGCTGGGCGTTCAGCAGACGTACCTTGAAACGGCCCTTGAACTCGGGGTAAAGCCGGTCCATGATGGCTTGCAGATACGTGTTGAGGGCGGGATCCGGGTTGACCTTGCCGGCACGCGCGAGCGCCTGATCGAATTCATCGGCCTCATGCCACAGGCTCTTCTCGGCCGGATCCAGTTCCTGCATGCCGGTGACGCCGGTCCAGGGCGCCACGTCGCCGGCATGGGCCGGCGCCGCCAGCGCGCAGGTCAGGACCAGGATCGGCACGCGCGTCATCGCGGCCCCGGCCAGGTCTGGTAGAGCGCGCGCATCAGGCCGTCGATGTCGGCCGGCTTGCGCGAGTCCAGGCTGCTGCTGGAGTCGAAGCTCATCCACTGTACGTCGCCGGTTTTCAGATCGACCACGCCGGCGGTCATGAAGGCTTGCCCCAGCGGCATGACGATGCCGAGCGCCAGGCCCGCGATGAAGGCGGCGCGGCGGCCCCCGGACGAAATGAAATCGGATCCCAGCACGATCAGCGCGGCATCGGCGCCCGTTTGCTCGCGCAGAAAGTCAAGGCCGGGGCCGACGGTGTAATCGAATTCGTTTTTCTTGTGTGCCCAGGCGGCCTGTTCGCCGCGGCCATAGATGAACACCGACTGGGCGACGCGGTCATACAGTCCGATATGAGCGTCGAGCCGCTCGAGCGCGGCGGCCTCCAGCGGCGGTGAGGGAATCAGTTCGAACAGACCGGACTCACGCGCCAGCCGGGTGGCCACCGTGGTGACATTGTCTCGCGCCGTCGCTTCCCAGTCGGCCATGCGGGTGGGCACGCCGCCGGCCGACAGTTCGAACACGAACACCTGCGGCGGCAGCAGCACGACTTTTTTCGGGCGGGCGTCGAGGCCTTGCGACAAGGCCGGATGGATGGCGCTCATGGCGGCAAGCGTGGGTATTGCCATTACACTTGCCGTCACCAGCATCGCCGCACCGATTATTCGCCGCATCATGCAAAACTCCGATAAGGGACCTCACCCTATGGGAAAGTATACGAAGGGTCAATCACACGTTCATCCTGCCTGGCGCTGGGTGAGCGAGCGCGGCCTACGGGTGCCGACGGGAGACGCCACCCTGGCATGCTACGGTACGCTGGTTGCGCAGGACTTTCCTGAAATTGAGGATGTCATTCCGGCGGATGGCAGCCTGTTGCTGGTTTTGCGTCGGGGGGGGTTTGTCTCGGCAGCGTTGGCGGCACTGCTGACGTCGCCCCTGACGGATGTGCCGGTCCCGGGCGGGAGACTGCATGAAATTGCGGTGGAGTATGGCGGCACGGCCGGGCCGGATTTGCCGGTTGTGGCAGATCTCGCGGGAATGGACGCTGCAGCCTATATCACGCGCCATTCAGACGCAGACTATAGCGTCGCGTTCCTGGGTTTCCAGCCGGGCTTTCCCTATTTGCGCGGTCTGCCGGGCGCCCTGCAGACGCCACGCCGGGCGTCGCCGCGGGTGCGGGTGGCGGCGGGCAGTGTGGCGGTAGGCGGCGTCTATACGGGGATTTATCCGGCCGCGGGCCCGGGCGGCTGGCATATCATCGGCCGTACGGCGGCCGTCCTGTTCGATCCGCAACGAGACGCGCCGGCACTGATGATGCCGGGCGATCGTGTGCGTTTCGTTCCGCAATGATCGAAGTCCTGCGCGCAGGTCTGTGCGATCTGGTGATGGATCAAGGCCGTCCCGGCCTGGGCGGCCTTGGGGTGCCCGTGGGCGGCGCGGCCGATCCGGCCGCGCTGGCGGCGGCCAACCGACTGACTGGAAACGACGCGGCGGCGGCTGGACTGGAGATCGCGCTGCAGGGGCCGACGCTGCGATTTCCGCAGGGCGGGGTGGTGGCGCTCACCGGCGCCCGCTTTGTCGCCATTCGCAGCAGCGGCGCAGCCGTGCCGTGGAACGAAACTCTGGTGCTGGCAGCCGGCGAGACCCTGCGCCTGGATCATGCAGAGACAGGGTGCCGGTGCTGGCTGGCTGTGCGCGGTGGTCTCGCCGTGCCGATGCTGCTGGGCAGTGGCAGCACCTTTCTTCCGGCAGGATTCGGCGGTCTTGAGGGTCGGGCGCTGCAGACGGGCGACCGGCTGACGTTCGGCACAGGGGCGGGCGACATGCATCTGCTGCGTGCGCACCTCCCGCCCTGCGAAGCGGATGCGCCCCTGCGCGTGGTGGCCGGCCCGCAGGTCGACCTGTTCGACGATGCCGGCCTGGCGGCATTTTTCGGGGGGTGCTATCAGGTAGGGGCGGCTTCGGATCGCCGCGGGCTGCGCCTGAGCGGGCCGGCGGTGACCCATGCGAAGGCCGATCTGCCGTCCCAGGGGGTATTGCCCGGAGCGGTGCAGATTCCACCCGACGGCCAGCCGATCCTCCTGGGCTGGGACGGTCCGGTGACCGGAGGCTATCCCGTGGTTGCCGGCGTGATTGCAGCCGACTGGCCGCGGCTTGCTCAGCTGAAACCGGGCAATCGCGTGCGCTTCGTTACGATCGAGCTTGAAGCCGCCCGCGAATTGGCGACGGCACAGTGGGATATTGGAGATATCGCGTGATCGAACTGAACGCAGACATCGGCGAGGGCTTCGACGATGCCAGCCTGATGCCCTACCTGACCCGGGTGTCGATCGCATGCGGCGGCCACACCGGCGACGCAGTCAGCATGAGAAATGGCTTGCTGCTGGCCGCCGAACATGGTGTCGCGGCCGGCGCGCACCCGAGCTATCCCGATCGCAGCCAGTTCGGGCGTCGGGCGCTGGCGGCATCCGGAGACGAGATTGCCGCCTGGGTGACGCAGCAGACCGAAGCGCTGGCTGAGCAGGCGTCGCGGCTTGGTCTGCAGCTGGGGCACGTCAAACCGCATGGCGCGCTGTATAACGTCGCGGCGCGCGATGCGGACGTGGCCCGTGCCATCGCGCGGGCGGTGGCTGCAGTGGACCCGGCGCTGGCGCTGGTGGGGCTGGCCGGTTCGCAACTGATCGCGGCCGGGCAGGCTGGCGGGCTGGCGGTGCTGAACGAGGCATTCGCCGACCGCCGCTACCACCCCAGCGGCCGGCTTGTTTCACGTGAAACGCCGGGCTCGCTGATCGTCGACCCGGCGGACGCCGCCGAGCAGGCCCGCGTTCTGGCGGAGGGCAAGGCGATGGCCACGCTGGGCGGCGGTGCCATACGAATCCGCGCCGACACGATCTGCCTGCACAGCGACACTCCGGGCGCATTAAATATTGCCCGGGCCGTCCATGCCGCGCTGAATCGCGGATAATTCCGCCCCTGTGTTTTTGAACTGCTGACCCATGCCGCTTCTGACCTTTGACCGACTCGAACTGGCCTACGGCCACTGGCCGCTGCTCGACGGCGCCTCGCTGGTGATCGAGGCGGGCGAGCGCATCGGTTTGATCGGCCGCAACGGCACCGGCAAGTCGAGCCTGTTGAAGATCATCGCCGGCGACAGTCAGCCCGACGCCGGCGAGGTGTGGCGCGCGCCAGGGCTGAAGCTGGCCTACGTGCCGCAGGAGCCGCAGTTCCAGCCCGGCCACAGCGTGTTCGAGGCGGTGGCGGAGGGCGTCGGTGTCGCGCAGAAACTGCTGGCCGAATACCATGCGGTGGCGCATGCGATGGCGGAGGGCGACGAGACCGTGTATGCCGACTTCGAGCGTTTGTCGCACGAACTGGAAGTGGCCGATGCCTGGCGGCTCAACAGCCGGGTGGAAGAAACCCTGCAGCGCCTGAGCCTGGACGCCGATTTGGCGGTGGAAACCCTGTCCGGCGGCCTGAAGAAACGCGTGGCGCTGGCGCGCGCGCTGGTCACCGACCCTGAACTGCTGCTGCTGGACGAACCAACCAACCACCTGGATTTTTCCGCCATCGAATGGCTGGAAACCCTGCTCAACGACTTCAAGGGCGCGTTGCTGTTCATCACCCACGACCGGCGTTTCCTGGATAACGTCGCCAACCGCATTGTCGAGCTCGATCGAGGCCAGTTGCGCGAATATCAGGGCAATTTCAGCGCATATCAGCTCAAAAAGGCCGAGCAGCTGGAAGTCGAGGCGGTCCATACCCGGAAATTCGACAAGTTCTGGAAGCAGGAAGAGGCCTGGATCCGCAAGGGAGTGGAGGCGCGCCGTACCCGCAACGAAGGCCGGGTGCGCCGGCTCGAAGCGCTGCGCCGTACCCGTGAGGCGCGCATCGCCCATCTGGGCCAGGTCGGATTCAAGATCGACGCGGGCGATCGTTCCGGCAAGGTGGTGGCTGAGCTCGATCACGTCAGCTACGGTTACGGCGACCGCGTCCTCATACGCGACTTTTCCACCACCATCCTGCGCGGCGACAAGCTTGGGCTTCTGGGCCCCAACGGTGCCGGCAAGACCACGCTGATTCGCCTGATCCTGGGCGAGCTGCAGCCGCAGTCCGGCTGGATCAAGCAGGGCACCAAGCTCGAGGTGGCCTACTTCGACCAGTTCCGCAATCAGCTGAACGACGAGGCGACGCTGATCGACACCATCTCGCCGGGCTCTGACTACGTGGAGATCGGCGGGCAGAAAAAGCACGTCATCAGCTATCTGGAAGATTTTCTGTTTCCGGCCGAGCGGGCGCGCGCCAAGGTGTCGGCGCTGTCCGGCGGCGAGCGCAACCGGCTGTTGCTGGCGCGGCTGTTCGCGCGGCCGGCCAATCTGCTGGTACTGGACGAGCCGACCAACGACCTCGACATCGACACGCTGGAGTTGCTTGAGCAATTGCTGCAGGACTACGGCGGCACCGTGCTCATCGTCTCGCATGACCGCGCCTTCCTCGACAACGTCGTCACCCAGGCCATCGTGTTCGAAGGCGAGGGCACGCTGACCGAGATCGTCGGCGGCTATGCCGACTGGCAGGCGTGGAAGCAACAGCAGCGCGCGCCGGAGCCTGCGCGAGCCGCCAGCTCCAAGGCCGCGGCGCAGCCAGCTGCGGCGAAATCCGCACCCAAGAGCAAGCTCAGTTTCAAGGAGGCGCGCGAACTCGAAGCATTGCCGGAGCAGCTCGGCGCGCTGGAAGCCGAGCAGGCACAGATCGCCGAACGCCTCGCCGACCCCGCGCTGTATCAGGCCAGCCCGCAGGAAGCCGCCGCACTGCATGCCCGAAGCGAGGCGATCGAGGCCGAGCTGCTTGAAGCCCTGGCCCGCTGGGAAGCGCTGGAAGCCAAGGCTGCGGCAGCCTGAATGGCCAGTTTTGGCGGGCAGGGCGCGCACAGCCGGGCTTCACGTGGCCATGTTTCACGTGAAACGGACGCCGGCAACGGGTAGAATGGCGGCCATCATGAAATACCCCGATTCCTTCGATGTCATCGTCGTCGGCGGCGGCCATGCCGGCACCGAGGCGGCGCTCGCGTCTGCGCGCATGGGCGTGAAGACGCTGCTGCTGACGCACAACATCGAAACCCTCGGTGCGATGTCGTGCAACCCGTCGATCGGCGGCATCGGCAAAGGGCACCTGGTCAAGGAGGTCGACGCGCTGGGCGGCGCGATGGCGCTCGCCACCGACGAGGCGGGGATCCAGTTTCGTACCCTCAATTCCTCCAAGGGCCCGGCGGTACGCGCCACCCGCGCGCAGGCCGACCGCGTGCTGTACAAGGCGGCGATCCGCCAGCGTCTGGAAAACCAGCCCAATCTCACCATCTTCCAGCAGGCGGTCGACGACCTGCTACTCGACGGCGACCGCGTCGTCGGTGTGAAGACCCAGCTCGGCATCGTGTTCGATAGCCGGGCGGTGGTGCTTACCGCCGGCACCTTTCTCGCCGGCCTGGTCCACGTGGGTCTGGAAAACTTCCAGGCCGGACGCATGGGCGATCCGCCCGCGGTGTCGTTGGCTGCGCGCCTGCGCGAACTAGACCTGCCGGCGGGACGGCTGAAGACCGGCACGCCGCCGCGCATCGACGGCCGCAGCATCGATTTCAGCCGGACCCAGATCCAGCCGGGCGACGACCCCGCGCCGGTGTTCTCCTTCATGGGCGACGCGATGATGCACCCCGGGCAGCGCCCGTGCTGGATCACCCACACCACGGCGCAGACGCACGAGATCATCCGCGGCGGGCTCGACCGCTCGCCGATGTACACCGGCGTCATCGAGGGGGTGGGGCCGCGCTACTGCCCGTCGATCGAGGACAAGATCACCCGCTTCGCCGACAAGGTGAGCCACCAGATCTTCCTCGAACCCGAGGGACTGAGTACCCACGAAATCTATCCCAACGGGATCTCGACCTCGCTGCCGTTCGACGTGCAACTGAATATCGTGCGCTCGATACCCGGGCTGGAACACGCGCACATCCTGCGCCCCGGCTACGCGATCGAGTACGACTACTACGATCCGCGCAATCTCAAGGCCTCGCTCGAAACCAAGTCGATCGCCGGCCTCTTTTTCGCCGGGCAGATCAACGGCACAACCGGCTACGAAGAGGCCGCCGCGCAGGGCCTGCTCGCCGGCGTCAACGCAGGTCTGCAGGTGCAGGGCAAGGATGCATGGAGCCCGGGCCGGCACGAGGCCTATCTCGGCGTGCTGGTCGACGACCTCATCACGCGCGGCGTCTCCGAGCCCTACCGCATGTTCACCAGCCGCGCCGAATACCGCCTGCAGCTGCGCGAGGACAACGCCGACATGCGGCTGACCGAGGCCGGGCGCGCGCTCGGCGTGGTCGACGACGCGCGCTGGAATGCGTTCAACCGCAAGCGCGACGCCGTCGCACGCGAAACCGAGCGGCTCAAGACGACCTGGGTCAACCCGGCCATCCTGCCGGCCGACGAGGCGACCCGCCTCATCGGTCAGCCGATCGACCACGAGTACAGCCTGTTCGAGCTGCTGCGCCGGCCCAATCTGGATTACGCGCAGGTGCTCGCGCTGCCGGGCGGCGGGGCAGGGGAGGCCGATCCGCGCGTCGCCGAGCAGGTCGAAATCGCCGCCAAATACCAGGGCTACATCGACCGCCAGAACGAGGAAGTCGACAAGCATCGCGAGCAGGAAAGCCTGCGCCTGCCTGCGGATCTCGACTACAGTCAGTTGACCGCGCTGTCGATGGAGGTGCGCCAGCGCCTGCAGAAGGCCCGGCCCGAAACGCTCGGCCAGGCCGCGCGGCTGCAGGGCATTACGCCGGCGGCGATTTCGGTGCTGCTGATTTACGCCAAGCGCGGGTTCAAGCCGGACGAACACAAGAAAAGCGCATGAACCTCGAACAACAACTTGCGGCGGGAATCGCCGCTTTGGGCCTCGCCTTGCCCGAAGGCGCCGAGGCGAAGCTGCTGGCCTATCTGGCGCTGCTGGACAAATGGAACCGCGTATACAACCTCACCGCGGTGCGCGACGCCGAACGCATGGTCAGCCATCACCTGCTGGATTCGCTGGCGGCGGTGCCGTACTTCCAGGGCGGTGATCCTGATTCGGTTCGGGTGCTCGACGTTGGCAGCGGCGGCGGCCTGCCGGGGATCCCGCTGGCGATCGCACGACCGGAATTGAAGGTGACGCTGATCGACAGCATCGCCAAGAAGACCGCTTTTCTGCTGCAGGCCAAGGCGGATCTCGGCTTGAGCAACCTCAATGTTGTGACGAGCCGGGTGGAGGATTTTCATCCTGAAACCGGCTTCGATGTCATTACCTCGCGCGCGTTTTCCGACCTCAGGGAATTCGTCATGCTGACCCGCCATCTGCTCAGGCCGGGCGGCCGCTGGCTGGCGATGAAGGGCCTGTATCCGAATGAAGAGATCGCACAGCTGCCGGCCGACGTGAAAGTGAGCGCTGACCACGCATTGGTCGTCCCGGGGCTGGAAGCGAGCCGCCATTTGATTGTTCTGGAGCCTGTTGAATGAGCCGAATCCTTGCGATTGCGAACCAAAAAGGCGGCGTCGGCAAGACGACGACGGCTGTGAACCTCGCCGCGAGCCTGGCCGAACTCGGGCAGCGCGTGCTGCTCGCCGACCTCGACCCGCAGGGCAACGCGACCATGGGTGCCGGCATCCAGAAGCGCACGGCGCTGCCGACCGTGTATCAGATTCTGCTCAATCAGGTGAGTGTTCGCGATGCCTGCATGCGCTCTGAGCCCGGTCATTTCGATGTCATTCCAGCCAACCGCGAGCTCGCTGGCGCGGAGATCGACCTGGTGAACCTGGAGCAGCGCGACCTGCGGCTGAAAGTAGCGCTGGCGCAGGTGGCCGACGACTACGACTTCATCCTGCTGGATTGCCCGCCGACGCTGAACCTGTTGACCGTCAACGCCTTTGCGGCGACGGAAGCGGTGCTGATCCCGATGCAGTGCGAGTATTACGCGCTGGAGGGCCTCACCGACCTGGTGGCCACCATCAAGAAGGTCAAGCAGCGGCTGAATCCGGATATCCGCATCGAGGGCCTGCTGCGCGTGATGTTCGATCCGCGCAGCACGCTGGCGCAGCAGGTATCCGACCAGATCAAGCAGCATTTCGGCGACAAGGTGTACGACACCGTGATTCCGCGCAACGTGCGGCTGGCCGAGGCGCCCAGCCACGGCTTGCCGGTGCTGGCTTACGACCGCCAGTGCAAGGGCGCGAAGGCATATATGGAACTGGCCGAGGAAACGTTGACGCGTGCCGGCCTCACTGCCAGGGAGAAAACAGATGGCCAAGCTTAAGGGATTGGGGCGCGGACTCGATGCGCTGCTGGGTGGCGAAGACAATGCCGCGCCGCCGCAGGGCGACCTGCGCATGATGCAGGTGACGCATCTGGCACCCGGCAAATACCAGCCGCGCACCCAGATGGACAGCGAATCGTTGCAGGAACTGGCCGACTCGATCCGCGCGCAGGGGCTGATGCAGCCGATCCTCGCGCGCGAGGTTGCCGGCGGCTACGAGATCATCGCCGGCGAACGGCGCTGGCGTGCCGCGCAGCTGGCCGGGCTCAGCGAAGTGCCGGTGCTGCTGCGCGAGGTTGCCGACGAAGCGGTGGCGGCGATGGCGCTGATCGAGAACATCCAGCGCGAGGACCTCAATGCCATCGACGAGGCACACGGTCTGCAGCGCCTGATCCAGGAATTCGGCATGACGCATGACGCGGTGGCGCAGGCGGTCGGCAAGTCGCGTACGGCAGTGTCCAACCTGCTGCGCCTGCTCAACCTGTCGCGTCCGGTGCAGGACATGCTGACCGCAGGCCTGATCGAAATGGGTCACGCGCGCGCGCTGTTGCCGCTGCATGCGGGCGCGCAGCGCGAACTGGCGCACGAAATCGAAACCCGGGGTTTGTCGGTGCGGGAAGTCGAACGCCGGGTGGCGCGGTTGAAGGATCACTCGGCCGAGACGCCGGCCAGGCAGACTGTTTCACGCGACATCCTTCGGCTGGAGGAAGCGCTGTCGGATGCGCTAGGCATGACGGCCCACGTGCAAACCAGCAGCAAGGGCGGCGGCAGACTGACCCTGCAGTTTGCAAGCGCAGAAGAACTGCAAGGCCTGCTGCAGCGCCTAGGAATCCAGCTGTAAAGGACGCCCCCGCCTGGCGGGCCTGGATGCCATACAACATCACTACATAGTGAAATTCATCATCAAGCTGCTTGATGATTGCATAGATCGCACTAATTCTAGTATCATCGCCGGCTAATGTTTACCGGCATCCGCCGCATCGGCATTTCTGGAACCCAGCGGGTTGCATGGGCGCAAGCAGGACTCGCGCCGATCGCCGCATTGACGGGCTGGCTGGTTTCAGGAATCGGGGCGGGGCTGGCCGTGTTGTACGGCGTGCTGGTGGCGCTGGCGGTCAGCGCGGTGCTGGTCTGGCGCGAGCGGCAGTCAATGCAACACCCCGAGTGGGATCAGCATCGCTTGTTCAAGTTGTTCATCCGCGCCGCGGTCGAGCGGCTGGTGCTGCTGGTAGGGCTTCTGCTCCTGGGTCTTGGTGTGCTGAAGTTGTCGCCGCTCCCGATGATGCTGGGCCTGGTTCTGGCGCAGTTGGCCTGGTTGGCGGCGGCAACGGGACGCGGCAACAGGTCGCTTCACTGATGCGGCGGGTTTGACGAAGGTAGGTTTTGCATGGGAACGCGGGGCGTGTCCATCCAAAACCCACTTATTGAAGATTTGATCACTATGGCTACGGAATACGCTTCCTCCGGTGAATACATCAAGCACCACCTGCAGAACCTGACCTACGGTCAGCTGCCGCCTGGTTTCGAGCGTCACGATGCGCACGGCAATGTCGAAGTCCTGCAGCAGGCGACCTGGACCTTTGCTCACGGCGCCGAAGAAGTCAAAGCCATGGGTTTCTGGTCGATCAACGTCGACAGTATGCTGTTCTCGATCGGTCTCGGCCTGATCTTCCTGTTCCTTTTCCGCATGGCAGCCAAGAAAGCCACCACCGGCGTGCCTTCGGGCCTGCAGAACTTCGTCGAGTGGGTCGTCGAATTCATCGACACATCCGTTCGCGGCTCTTTCTCGCACAGAAACGCACTTGTGGCCCCGCTCGCGCTGACGGTCTTCATCTGGATCTTCCTGATGAACCTGATGGACCTGATCCCGGTGGACTGGCTGCCCTATGCGGCGTCGCTCGCCGGCGTTCCCTACTTCAAGGTCGTGCCGTCGACCGACCCCAACGTCACCTTCGGCCTGTCGCTGTCGATCTTCTTCCTGGTGCTCTATTACAGCGTCAAGATGAAAGGCGCGGGCGGCTTTTTCTCCGAGCTGGCCTTCCAGCCTTTCCCCAAATTCCTGTTCCCGGTCAACCTGCTGCTCGAAGGCGTGGGTCTGATCGCCAAACCGATTTCGCTCGCCCTGCGTCTGTTCGGCAACATGTACGCCGGCGAAATGATCTTCATCCTGATTGCGCTGATGTTCGGCGGCGGCTGGATTCTGGCTGTGTTCGGCGGTGCGTTGCAATGGGCGTGGGCGGTGTTCCACATCCTCATCATCACGCTGCAGGCCTTTATCTTCATGACGCTGACCATTGTGTATCTGGACATGGCGCACGCCGAGCATCACTGATTTCTGCTGTACTGATTACCTGGTTTCCTGTTTTCAACTTTGATTTTTACTTTTAGGAGCAACAAATGGAAATGACTCAAGCCGTGCTGTTTATCGCTGGTGCCCTGATGATGGGTCTGGGCGCACTCGGTGCAGCCGTTGGCATCGGCATCCTCGGTGGCCGCTTCCTCGAAGGCGCCGCCCGCCAGCCCGAACTGATCCCCATGCTGCGCACCCAGTTCTTCATCGTGATGGGTCTGGTCGACGCCGTGCCGATGATCGCTGTCGGTCTGGCCATGTACGTTCTGTTCGCCGTTGCCGGTTAATTCGCGGGTTGACTCGGAACTTGTCTAAACCCCGTCATTAAAAAGGTGCGGATATGAATTTCAACGCAACTTTGATCGGCCAGTCCATCACGTTCATCTTCTTCGTGTGGTTCTGCATGAAGTTCGTGTGGCCGCCGATCATGAACGCGCTCGAAACGCGCAAGAAGCAGATCGCCGACGGCTTGGCCGCAGCCGATCGCGGCAAGCACGAGCTGGAACTGGCTGCCAAGAAGGCCGGCGACAACATGCGTGACGCCAAGGCACAAGCCGCCGAAGTGATCGCCCAGGCTGAAAAGCGTGCGGCTCAGATCATCGAGGAAGCGAAGCTGGCTGCCAAGGAAGAGGGCGACCGCCAGCTGGCGGCGGCCCAGGCCAATATCGCCCAGGAAACCAACCGCGCGCGCGAAAGCCTGCGTGAGCAGGTGGCCGGGCTGGCCGTGGCTGGCGCAGAAAAGATCCTGCGCCGCGAAGTCAACGCGCAAACCCATGCTGACCTGCTGGGCCAGCTGAAAGCCGAGCTGTAAGCCATGAGCGAACTGTCTACCCTGGCACGTCCCTACGCCGAAGCGGTGTTCCGCATGGCGCAGGGCGAAAACGACCTGGCGGGCTGGTCTTCGCGCGTCGCCACGCTGGCGGCCATCGTTTCCGATGCCCAGGTGGCGCGCCTGATTGCCGATCCTGCGGTGTCGGCGGATCGCATCGCCGCCCTGATCATCGAGGTGGCAGGGGCCGACCTCGGCGAGCGCGGCGGCAACTTCGTCAAGGTGCTGTCCGAAAACGACAGGCTGTCGCTGCTGCCTGAAATCAGTGCGCAGTTCGAGACGCTGAAGGCGAATGCCGAAGGCACCCTCGAGGCGACGATCACCAGCGCACAGGAGTTGACGCAGACGCAGATCGACGACCTGGTCGCCGGGCTGAAGGCCAAGTTCGGCCGTGCCGTCAATGTGCAGGTCGCGGTCGATCCCGAACTGATCGGCGGCGCCGTCATCGCCATCGGCGACCAGGTGATAGACGGCTCGGTGAAAGGGCGTCTGCAGCGCATGTCCTTCGCCCTGCAAGGCTAATCCACGTACTCATATTTATCGGAACCTCACGGTTCGGAGAACACACATGCAATTGAATCCAAGCGAAATCAGCGAACTGATTAAAGCCAAGATCGAAAACCTCGGTGCCTCGAGCGAACTGCGCACCCAGGGCACGATCGTGTCCGTCACCGACGGCATCGTCCGCATTCATGGGTTGTCCGACGTGATGTCGGGTGAAATGATCGAGATGCCGGGCAATACCTTCGGCGTGGCATTGAACCTCGAGCGCGACTCGGTCGGCGCCGTGATCCTGGGCGACTACGAACACATTACCGAAGGTGACGTGGCCAAGTGCACCGGCCGCATCCTGGAAGTGCCGGTCGGCCGCGGCCTGCTCGGCCGCGTGGTGAACTCGCTGGGCCAGCCGATCGACGGCAAGGGCCCCATCGCCGCCGACACCACCATGCCGATCGAGCGCATCGCGCCGGGCGTCATCGAGCGTAAATCGGTCGACCAGCCGGTGCAGACCGGCTTGAAGTCGATCGACGCCATGGTGCCGGTCGGCCGCGGCCAGCGCGAACTGATCATCGGCGACCGCCAGACCGGCAAGACCGCGGTCGCGATCGACGCCATCATCAACCAGAAGGGCACCGGCGTGAAGTGCATCTACGTCGCCATCGGTCAGAAGGCGTCGTCGGTGGCCAACGTAGTGCGCAAGCTGGAAGAGCACGGCGCGATGGACCACACCATCGTCGTCGCCGCGACCGCGTCCGACGCCGCCGCCATGCAGTACATCGCACCGTATTCCGGCTGCACCATGGGCGAATACTTCCGCGACATCGGCGAAGACGCGCTGATCGTGTACGACGATCTGACCAAGCAGGCCTGGGCCTACCGTCAGGTGTCGCTGCTGCTGCGCCGTCCGCCGGGCCGCGAAGCCTACCCGGGCGACGTGTTCTATCTGCACTCGCGTCTGCTGGAGCGCGCAGCGCGCGTCAACGCCGACTACGTCGAGAAGATCACCAACGGCGCCGTCAAGGGCAAGACCGGTTCGCTGACCGCATTGCCGATCATCGAAACGCAGGCCGGCGACGTGTCCGCCTTCGTGCCGACCAACGTGATCTCGATTACCGACGGCCAGATCTTCCTGGAAACCGACCTGTTCAACGCCGGTATCCGTCCCGCGATCAACGCCGGTCTGTCGGTGTCCCGCGTCGGCGGCGCCGCGCAGACCAAGGTCATCAAAAAGCTTGGCGGCGGTATCCGTCTGGCGCTGGCGCAGTACCGTGAACTCGCGGCCTTCGCCCAGTTCGCGTCCGACCTCGACGAAGCCACCCGCAAGCAGCTTGAGCGCGGCCGTCGTGTGACCGAACTGATGAAGCAGGCGCAGTACTCGCCGATGTCGGTTTCGCAGATGGCACTGTCCCTGTTCGCCGTCAACAAGGGCTACATGGATGACGTCGAGGTCAACAAGATTCTGCCGTTCGAATCCGCCCTGATCGCGTTCGTGAAATCCAAGCATGCCGGCATCCTGGATACCATCGAAACCAGCGGCAACCTGGATGACGCTACCGAAAAGGCGCTCACCGCCGCGGTGGATGAGTTCAAGAAAACCGGCGTCTATTGATAGACCGCGCTGATTAGGAGCCATTATGGCAGCCGGAAAAGAGATACGGACCA
>JADFDN010000028.1 GCA_018262815.1 Thiobacillus sp. | reverse complement strand
ACTCACCGACTACCTGGCGGCGTGGTGCGACAACTACCCCATCATCAGCATCGAGGACGGCATGGCCGAAGGCGACTGGGACGGCTGGAAGGTGCTGACCGACAAGCTCGGCAAGCGGGTGCAGCTGGTGGGCGACGACCTCTTCGTCACCAATTCGAAAATCCTCAAGGAGGGCATCGAGAAGGACATCGCCAACTCGATCCTGATCAAGGTCAACCAGATCGGCACCCTGTCGGAAACCTTCCAAGCGATCGAGATGGCCAAGCAGGCCGGCTACACCGCGGTGATTTCTCACCGCTCGGGCGAGACCGAGGACACCACGATCGCCGATCTGGCAGTGGCCACCAACGCACGCCAGATCAAGACCGGTTCGCTGTCGCGTTCCGACCGCATGGCCAAGTACAACCAGCTGCTGCGCATCGAGGAAGAACTCGGCGACTCGGCCAGCTACCCCGGACGCGATGCTTTCCGCCAGCGCGGCTGACTGGATCGGACGCATTCGCCGCCAGGGATTGACCTGGGTGCTGGCCGCTTCGTTCGTGCTGCTGCAATACCCGTTGTGGCTGGGCGAGGGCGGCTGGTTGAAAGTGCGCGAATATGCGCACAAAATCGAAACCCAGCAGGCGTTGAATCAGCGCCTGCAATCCCGCAATGCAGGGGTGCTGGCCGAACTCGGCGACCTCAAGCAGGGACGCGACGCCATTGAAGAGCGTGCACGCAACGAACTGGGCATGATTGCGCCGGACGAATGGTTCGTCCGCGTGGTGTCCGACCACTCCGTTCAGTCGGGAAAAACGCATGAGTGATTTGCAGATCGGCTTGCTGGTAATCGGTGTCGCCATCGTGGTGGCGGTGCTGGTGTTCAACTGGATCCAGGAGCGCCGCTTCCGCAAACAGGCGGATGCGGCTTTTCAGGCACCGATGGGCGATGCCCTGATGCAGCCTGCGGCCGCGGTACCGCGCGAAACCTACGACCGGGTGGAGCCCGCCTTGAGAGAGCCGGTCTTCGATGCCGCGCAGGCGAGCGAGACCGGCGAACCGGATGTGCATGTGCATATCGAGCGATCCGGAGAGGTGTCCGCTCCGTCGGCTCATGCACCCTCCATTCCGTCGTCTGCGCCCGCCGCCCCCGCTTCTCCCAAGCCCTCGCGTCCAGCGGCTTCTCCTGTCGCCGCAGCGCTGGCCCCCTACGACGAGCTGATCGAATATCGCATTCGCATCGGCAGCGACGGCGTGCAGGCGAACGTGTTTGCCGATGCGATCAATCAGGTGCGCGCCCTGGGCAAGGCCGTGCGCTGGGCCGGCCTGCCGCTGGGGGCGGCGGAATGGGAGGAAGTCCAGCCCTGGCGCGACGTGCATTACCAGCAGGTGGTGGTCACCATGCAGCTGGCCGATCGCAATGGCGCAGCGGAGGAGCAGCAACTCGCGGCCCTGTGCGACCTGCTGCAGAACATGGCACGGTCGCATGGCCTGCGCGTCGCCTGCGACGACATGGTCGATGCGCTTGAGCGCGCGCAGGCGATCGATCGTTTCTGCGTCGACGTCGATGTCCTCATCGGCCTCAATGTGGTGGCGCGCGGCGAAGGCACGGTCAACCTGACGCGCATCGTGCGCGAGGCGGAAGGCAGTGGCATGGTGCTGGGCGTCGACGGCGTATTCCAGCTGCTCGACAGCCGCGGCGAGCCGCTCTATGCCCTGTGCAACCACGACGCCGAGCCGTTCAGCGCCGTGGCGGTGGAAGGACAGGCCTCGCAGGGGGTGACGCTGCAGTTCGACGTGCCGCGGGTACCGGATGGCCTCAAGGTGTTCGACGGCATGGTGGCGTTCGGCCGCAGGCTCGCGAATGAAATCGGCGGCATCCTGGTGGACGACAACCTGCGTCCGCTGACCGACACCGGCATCGAAAAAATCCGCACCCAGCTCATGCAGATCTACGAACGCATGGAAGCGCGCGGCGTGCCATCCGGATCCCGGCGGGCACTGCGTCTGTTCTCCTGATGGCTTCGCCCGAGGTGCTGGCGCGCGTCCAGGCGCTGCGCCGGGAAATCGATCGCCACAACCACGCCTACTACGTCCTGGACGCGCCGACGATCCCCGACGCGGACTACGATCGGCTGTTCCGCGAACTGCAGGCGCTCGAGTCCGAGCATCCCGACCTTGCCACGCCCGATTCGCCCACGCGGCGCGTCGGCGGCAAGCCGCTCGAAGCCTTTCCCAAGGTGCGCCACGCGGTGCCGATGCTGTCGATCCGGACCGAGACCGACACCGAGGCCAGCGGCGCACTGGCGTTCGACGCGCGAGTGCGCCGCGAACTGGGGCTGGGCGACGTCGATCCGCAGGTCGAATATTCCGCCGAGCTGAAATTCGACGGCCTGGCGATCAACCTGCGCTACGAGAACGGCGTGCTGGTACAGGCAGCCACCCGAGGCGACGGCGAAACAGGCGAGGATGTCACGCAGAACATCCGCACCGTCCACGTCATTCCGCTGCGCCTCGACACCGAGTCGCCTCCCGCCGTGCTGGAAGTGCGGGGCGAGGTGTTCATGCGGCGCGACGACTTCGAACGATACAACGCGAAGCAGCGCGACGCCGGCAAGCCCACCCTGGTGAATCCGCGCAACGGCGCGGCAGGCAGCATTCGCCAGCTCGATCCGAAACTGGCCGCGCAGCGCCCGCTGTCGTTCTTTGCCTATGGCCTGGGCGAGGTGCAAGGCTGGCAGGCGGCGCCGGTCACCCACAGCGCGACGCTCGATGCGCTGCAAGGCATGGGAATGCCGGTGTGCGGCGAGCGCATCACCGGACCGGGCGCGGCGGCGCTGGTCGCCTTTCACGACGATATCGCCGCACGCCGCGACCAGTTGCCGTTCGACATCGACGGCGTGGTGTACAAGGTCAACCGCTTCGACCTGCAGCGCGAACTCGGTTTCGTCACGCGCGAGCCGCGCTGGGCGGTGGCTCACAAGTATCCGGCGCAGGAACAGATGACCACGGTGCTCGGCATCGAGGTGCAGGTCGGCCGCACCGGCGCATTGACGCCGGTGGCCCGTCTGGCACCGGTGTTCGTCGGCGGCGTCACGGTGACCAATGCCACCCTGCACAACCAGGACGAGATCGACCGCAAGGATGTGCGCGTGGGCGACACCGTCATTGTGCGGCGCGCCGGCGACGTGATCCCCGAGGTCGTCTCGGTCGTGAGGGAACGTCGCCCGCAACCGGAGCCGCCCCGCTTCAATATTCTGCACGCCTATCCGGCGTGTCCCGAATGCGGTTCGCATGTGGTGCGGCTGGAGGGCGAGGCGGCAGTGCGGTGCACCGGCGGGCTGTACTGCCCGGCGCAACGCAAGCAGGCCCTACTGCATTTTGCCGGCCGCCGCGCCATGGATATCGAGGGGCTGGGCGACAAGCTGGTCGAGCAGCTTGTCGATCGCGACCTTGTGCATACGCCCGCCGATGTGTACGGTTTGGACCTCGACACGCTTGCCGGACTGGAGCGCATGGCCGAAAAGTCGGCGGCGAATCTGCTTCACGCCATCGAGGCCAGCAAGACCACGACGCTGGCGCGTTTCATTTTCGCGTTGGGGATCCGCAATGTGGGCGAGACGACGGCGAAGGATCTGGCGCGGCATTTCGGATCGCTGGATACACTGATCGCCGCAAGCGAAGCCGACCTGCTGGCGGTGCGCGATGTCGGGCCCATCGTGGCGCAGTCGATCATCCAGTTTTTTGCCGAACCGCATAACCTGCAGGTGGTCAACAAACTGCGCGCTGCGGGGGTGAGCTGGCCGGAATCGGCGGGCGTGCAGCCGTCGCTTGGTATCCTTGCGGGCAAGACGCTGGTGCTGACCGGTACGTTGCCGACGTTGACGCGCGAGGCGGCGAAGGAAAAAATCGAGGCCGCAGGCGGCAAGGTGGCCGGCTCGGTGTCGAAGAAGACCGACTATGTCGTGGCCGGCGAGGAAGCCGGCAGCAAGCTGGCGAAGGCGCAGGAACTCGGCGTGGCCATACTCGACGAGACCGGGCTGCTGACCCTGCTGGCATCGGACAGCGACCACGCGCAGCACGCTTTGGATTTTTGAATCAGAAGACTGACAGGAAGAGACATGCAAAAAGTAAAAAAAGCCGTATTCCCGGTTGCCGGTCTGGGCACCCGCTTTCTGCCGGCCACCAAGGCCAGCCCCAAGGAAATGCTCCCGATCGTGGACAAGCCGCTGATCCAGTACGCGGTCGAGGAGGCGATGGACGCCGGCATCACCGACATCATCTTCATCAGCAGCCGTACCAAGCGCACTGTCGAGGACCACTTCGACAAGGCCTATGAACTGGAAACCGAACTGGCCGCACGCGGCAAGAATCGCGATCTCGAACTGGTGCAGTCGATCCGGCCGGCCGGCGTCAACTTCATCTACATCCGCCAGGCCGAGGCACTCGGCCTCGGCCATGCCGTGCTGTGCGCGCAGCCCGTGATCGGCGACGAACCTTTCGCCGTCATCCTCGCCGACGACCTGATCGACGGCAGCCCGGCGGTCATGAAGCAGATGGTCGATCAGTACGACTACTATCAGTGCTCGGTGCTCGGCGTGCAGCAGGTGGCGCCGGCGGAAACCGCATCCTACGGTATCGTCGACGCCACGCCGATGGCCGAGCGCGTGTCACGGGTGAACGCCATCGTCGAGAAGCCCAAGCCCGCAGACGCACCGTCCAACCTCGGCGTGGTGGGCCGCTATATTCTTACGCCACGCATCTTTCATCATATCCAGCGCCTCAAACCCGGTGCCGGCGGCGAACTGCAGCTCACCGACGCCATCGCCGCCCTGCTGAAGGAACAGCAGGTGCTGGCCTACGCCTTCGACGGCGTGCGTTACGATTGCGGCAGCAAGCTGGGCTATCTGCAGGCGACGGTGGAATATGCGCTGAAGCACAGCGAAGTCAGCGAGGATTTCGCAGGCTATCTGAAGCAGCGCGTCTGCTGAGTCCCGTGTCCGGCCGGCAGGAGGCCGATGCGGGGAGGGCGCGCGCTCAAAGCGCGTAGACGGCGCCTGCCAGGATCGGCGACAGCGTCGATTCCCGTAACCAGGCCTCCAGCTTGTCGGCCGGCATGGGGCGCCCGATGAAGTAGCCCTGTGAGGCGTCGCAGCCGAGGATGCTGAGCGTATCCCAGGCGTCCCGATTTTCCACGCCTTCCGCCGTGACTTTCAGCCCCAGGTTGTGCGCCAGGTCGATAGTGGAGCGCACGATCACGGCGTCGTTGTCGTTGGCCTCCATGTCCATCACGAAGGATTTGTCGATTTTCAGCTCGTCGACCGGCAGTCGCTTGAGATAGGCGAGCGAGGAGTAACCGGTGCCGAAATCGTCGATCGCGAGCGTCACCCCCATGCGATCGAGTTCGGTAAGAATGCTGAGGCCGTCGCTGGGGTTCGCCATCACGGCGCTTTCGGTGATTTCGAGGGTGAGATGCCCGGCGGGGATGCCGCTCTCGGCGAGCAGGCCGCGGATGACGGCAGGCAGCGTCATGTCGTGCAGGTTGCGTGCGGAGAGATTGACCGCCATGGTCAGGCTGTGGCCCCGGCGGCGCAGGGATGCCTGGTGCTGCAATGCCGTTTTCAGCACCCAGTGGGTCAGCGGACCGATCAGGCCGGCTTCTTCCGCCAGCGGGATGAAGCTGTCCGGTTCGAGGAAGCCGCGCTGCGGGTGATGCCAGCGCACCAGCGCCTCGAGTCCCGCCACGCGCTGGCTGCGGTGGTTGATTTGCGGCTGATAGTAAAGACACAGCTGATCCGACTGGATGGCTTCGCGCAGCTCGCTCTTGAGCGAGAGGTCGCTGAGGGTGGTGTGAACCTGGTCCGGGGCATACACGGCAAAGCCTTTTCCCGCGCGCTTCGCCACGTACATCGCGATGTCGGCGCAGCGGATCAGTCCGCCGGCATCGGTGCATTGCGAGGGGAAAAGCGAGATGCCGAGGCTCGCGCCCAGGTCGATACTCTGGTTTTGCCAGTAGAAGGGCGGGTCCAGGGCGGCAAGCACTTTTTCTGCGATGCGCTGGACTTCATGGGGATTCAGGTCGGGGATGACCAGCACGTATTCGTCTCCGCCCAGCCGTGCCACGGTGTCCTCGGCTCGAACCGTGTTCTTCAGGCGCTGCCCGACTTCCCGCAACAGCTCGTCACCCACGTTGTGGCCCAGGGTGTCGTTGACTTCCTTGAAGCGGTCCAGATCCATCAGCGCGACGCCGAACGAGGCGCCGGTGCGGCTGGAGCGCTCGATTTCGTGTTCGATCCGGTCTTGCAGCAGGGCACGGTTGGCCAGGCCCGTGAGCGGGTCGTACATGGCCTGTGCGGCGAGCTGCTTGGCCTGTCGGGTTGCCCGCCGGCTGACAAACCAGGCGATCGCGATGCCCAGCGCCAGCGCGATCGTACCCAGCCCCAGCATCAGGTTGCGTACGCGGTCATACGAGGTTTCGGCATTGCGCACTGCATCCGCCGTCTGCCGGCGCTGCAGGTCGAGCAGGACGTTCACCTGGTCTGAAATGGCGCGTTGCCGGGGCATGGCCACGCTGCGGATGCGGTCGAAAATTTCGGTCTGGTCGTCGCTGAAAATGGACATTTCCACGACCGCCTGCACCTTGGGGTTGGCTTCGATGGTCAGCTTGCGGATGTAGGCCAGGATGCGGCTTTCTTCCGGGTTGAGCGGCATGCGCTCGAAGCGGTCCCGTGCCTGAATATAGAGCGTGCCCTGCGCGTTGAAACGCTGAATCTCGACATCCTTCTCGAAAGGATCGGCGAGGATCGGCAGGGTGTGCATGGACAGGGCGCGCTCGCGCAACGCGCTGTGCATCTGCATGGCAAGCTCGGTCTTGATGTTGTTGTTCTGGGCGATGTCTTTCAGGCGCTGGTTGGCTTCGGCCACATATCGCAGGCCGATCGCACTGAGTGCAGCCATCAGCCCGAGAACGACGATAAAGCCGATTCCGATGCGGACACCGATTCCCAGGTGCTGCGTGTTCTGCTTCATCTTGTCAGTGACGGCCCCTGTTCAGGCGGGCATGCGTATCCCATAAAGGATGTTTATCGGATGCGGGGCGGAGCGACTTTAACCCGGCACCCGTCTGCCTGGCGCAGCCTTGGCCGTGCCATCTAGCGCGACGCGTGGCCGTGCAGCCAGACGGCGGCTTCCAGCGCGTCGCCCGCGGCCATTCCCTGGCCCAGCAGCGCAGCGATCATGCCGCTCAGGCGGTCGCCGGAGCCGGCCTGGGCAAGCCAGGGACCGCCGCTGCTATTGAGCGCATAGCGGCCGCCGGGATGGGCGATGACGGTACCGGCGCCTTTCAGCGCGACGTGGGCATGGTATTGCGCGGTCAGGCGTTGCGCCGCTTCGATGCGGCGGGCCTGAATGTCGCTGCTGCCCGTTGCGAGGAGGCGCGCGGCTTCGCCGGGGTGCGGGGTGAGCAGGGTGGGGAACCTGCGGCGGGTTAACGTTTCGGCCAGATCGGGGTCGCCGGCCAGCAGATTCAGCGCGTCGGCATCCAGCACCAGCGGGCAGGATGCCTCCAGGGCGGCCTTGAGCAGTGCGTGCGCGCGCGTGCTCTGCCCCAGGCCGGGGCCGATCGCCAGCACGTCGAGGTGCGCATTCACCAGATTCTCCGGGGGCGCCAGCATCAGACGCGGCTCGCCGTAATCGACGGCGATGCGTTCATCCAGCACGCCCAGCGTGACGCTGCCTGCGCCCTGCTGCAGGGCGGCGCGGCCGGCGATCAGGCAGGCGCCGACCATGCCGGCCGTGCCGCCGACGATGCCGACATGGCCGAACTGGCCCTTGTGACTGTTGTGCGCGCGAGGCGGCAGGCAATGGCGCTTTTCCAGTTGCGTCAGCGCGATGCCGGATGTGGCAGGCAGGCTGGCCGGATCGACACCGAGCCGGTCGAGATGCACCGCGCCGGCGCAGTCGGGGCCGTCGGCGGTGAGAAGACCGGGCTTGAGGCCGAGAAAACTCAGCGTCTGATCGGCGCGCAGGGCGCAGCCGCGTATTCGCCCGCTGTCGCTGTCGAGGCCGCTCGGCACGTCGAGCGCGAGTTTCGGGCAGTTCAATGCATTGGCCTGCGCGATCCAGCGTGCCTCTTCGCCATCGATGTCGCGCTGCAGCCCCACGCCGAACAGGCCGTCGATCACCAGGCTGTAGCGTCGCGTCGATGGGATGTCCGCAAGCAGGGTGCCGCCGCTTTCGTGCCAGGCGGCCCATGCGCGCGCAGCGTCGGGCGGCAGGCGGGCCGGATCGGCACGGCTGACGACGTTCACCCGGAATCCCTGGCCCGCGAGCAGGCGCGCGGTGACAAGTGCATCGCCGCCGTTGTTGCCGGGACCGGCCAGAATCAGCACCGGCTCGCCGGATTCGCTGGCCAGCGCAGCGGCCAGTTCGGCTGCGGCCGCGCCTGCGCGCTCCATCAATGAGTTGACGGGGTGGGCGGCAGCCCATTGCCGGTCGATGGTCCGGATGTCGGCGGCCAGGAACAGCGGCGGGGAGACGAGGGTGCGCAGCGCGACCGGCATGGGAGCGTAGGGTTCGGGTCGATTCGGACGGTCAGGATCTGCCATGCAGGGGGGCGCCCGGGCGCGGTGCGGGTTCGCAATGGCGACATCTTAATCCCAGTCCCGTCGCGGTGACTCGCGCGCGTGTGCAGGACGACGGACACTGGGTGGAAATGACCAGGGTCCCGGGTATTGAGTAAAGCGATCCTGCTGCCGCTAACGTAGGGCCGAATTCACAGCGTTCGATAACTGGAGAGTGACATGCGAAGACGTAGCTTCCTGGCGGGACTGACCCTGCTTCCCGCGCTGCCGCTGGTGGCCCATGCGGCCAGCGGCGACCTGAGCATCGGGATTTACCCGGGCACCGGCAAGGCCGACATCGTGATGGGAGACTTCCGGGCCCATGCGATGCCGTTCGCCCAGGCGCTGGCGGCGGCACAGGGCGGAAAACCCAAGCTCACTTTGTTCCGCAGCATCCGCAGCGTCATGGGCTCGCTGAAAGGCGGCCGCCTGGATCTGTATTTCGTTCCGCCTTCGGTGGCGGTCGCCGTGCTCGATCACGATTACTCGCCGATTGCGCGCGTGCGCGACCAGGCGACGGGCGTGCTGGTGCGCCGCAAGGGCGCAACCGTGACGGCGGTGGCGCTGACCGAGAAGGAATCCTGGCTCGACGTGATGGCGCGTCATACGCTCAAGCGCAACAAGATCGAAGGGGTGAAGATTTTCAATTTCAAGACGCAGGAGGATGTGGCCCTGGCCATGCAGCGCGACTATGCGCAGGCCGGCAGCCTGCGCAGCAAGCTTGCGGACGAATTGATCGCCCGGGGCGAGTACGAACTCTGGCACCCGCTGCCGACCACGCCGGATTTCACGCTGATGGCGAGCAACCGCCTGAGCGCAGCCGAGCAGAACAGGCTGGGGGCAGCGGCCGTCGCGCTAAGCCCTGAAGCCATTCAAACCCTGCAGAAAACCATCCACAGCAAGGTCACGGGCTTTGTCATCGACAAGGAAGCGGACTACAAGGTGATCAAGCAGGCGATCAGCGAAGCCGGATACTGAATCCGTGCCCGCGATCCGACCGCTGCTTGCGTGACATTGCGGGTGGCCTAAACTGCGGGGTATCCATTGGTTTGAGGAATGCGGTATGGATACCCGGCATCGCACCCCTGCGGGCGCGCTGCTTGCGCAGTGCTCCGACGAAGACAGTTGCAGCGTGGTCAGTTGCGAAGTCTGCCTGAAGGAAATCCCGGGCGACGCGGTCAACGTGACGGACGCGCAGGACTATGTCCACCATTTCTGCGGCCTCGAGTGCCTCGATGCCTGGCAGAAGCAGGCCGGCAATCTCCCGCCGTCCGGTCCGGAGAAGCGCCCCGATCGGCTAAAATAGCGCCTTTGCCCGTTCGCAAAGACGCACATGTCTGCCATCGTTTCCCTTCCCGGCGCCGCCGCGCTGTCGCCTTTCCGTCTCGATAAAATCCGCCGCGAGGCCGCGCAGCAGGGCTTGAGCCTGGGTAGCCTGGCAGCCCGCCACTGGCATTTCCTGGAAGTCGACGGCGAACTCGACGCCGCGCAGATGCGGCTGGTCGAACAGGCGCTCGACTACGGCGAACCGTCCGATATGCCGACCGCACGCGATCCGCTGATTCTCGTCACGCCGCGTCCCGGCACCATTTCCCCGTGGTCGTCGAAGGCCACCGATATCCTGAAAAACTGCGGATTGGCCGGCTTTCACCGGATCGAGCGCGGGGTGGCGTTCCATGTGACGGATGCCGCCGGGCAGGCCCTCACGGCCGAGGCGAAGGCGCGCCTGTTGCCGCTGCTGCATGACCGCATGACCGAAACGGTGATGACGCTGGCCGAGGCGGAGCAGCTGTTCCGCCATGTGGCGCCGCGTGAACTGGCCACGGTCGACGTGCTGGCCGGCGGCCGCGCCGCGCTGGAGGCGGCCAACCGGGAGCTCGGTCTGGCGCTGTCGGACGACGAGGTCGAATATCTGGTGGAGAACTTCGCCCGCATCGGTCGCAATCCCACCGATGTCGAGCTGATGATGTTCGCGCAGGCCAATTCCGAGCACTGCCGCCACAAAATCTTCAACGCCAGCTGGGTGATCGACGGCGCGGCACAGGCGAAGTCGCTGTTCGGCATGATCCGCGACACCCACGCCGCGCACCCCGCAGGCACGGTCGTCGCGTATTCGGACAACTCCTCGGTCATCGAAGGCGCGACCATTGACCGCTTCTACCCGCGCACGGATGGCAGCTACGCCTACAGCAGCGAGCTGACCCACGTGCTGATGAAGGTGGAGACACACAACCACCCCACCGCGATCTCGCCCTTCCCGGGGGCGGCGACCGGCAGCGGCGGCGAAATCCGCGACGAGGGCGCGACCGGTGTCGGCTCCAAGCCCAAGGCCGGCCTGTGCGGCTTCTCGGTGTCCAACCTCAATATCCCCGGCTATGAGCAGCCGTGGGAGGCCGGTGCCTACGGCAAGCCCGATCGCATCGTCACCCCGCTCGCGATCATGCTCGAAGGCCCGATCGGCGCCGCGGCGTTCAACAACGAATTCGGCCGGCCCAACCTGGCCGGCTATTTCCGCAGCTTCGAGGAAACCGTCGCCGGGCAGCGCCGTGGCTACCACAAGCCCATCATGCTGGCGGGCGGCGTCGGCAGCATCCGTGCCGACCACGTGGAAAAGAAAATGCTGCCGGTCGGTACGCTGCTGATCCAGCTCGGCGGCCCCGGCATGCTGATCGGGCTGGGCGGCGGGGCGGCGTCGTCGATGGACACCGGCGCCAACGCCGCCGATCTCGACTTCGATTCGGTGCAGCGCGGCAACCCGGAGATGGAACGACGCGCGCAGGAGGTCATCGACCGCTGCTGGCAGCTGGGCGAGCACAACCCCATCCTGTCGATCCACGACGTCGGCGCCGGCGGCCTGTCGAATGCGTTGCCCGAGCTGGTGCACGGCGGCGGCCGCGGCGGCCGCTTCGAGCTGCGCGCCGCACCGTCGGAAGAATCCGGCATGTCGCCGCGCGAAATCTGGTGCAACGAGGCGCAGGAGCGCTACGTGCTGGCGATCCCGCCGAGCCGCCTCGATGAATTCCGTGCGATCTGCGAGCGCGAGCGCTGTCCGTTCGCGGTGCTGGGCGAGGCGACCGAGGACCTCCATCTGCTGGTGACCGATCGTCATTTCGGCAACGCGCCGGTGGACGTGAGCCTCGACGTGATCCTCGGCAAACCGCCCAAGATGACGCGCGACGTCGCGCATCAGCCCGCCTTGCCCGCGCCGCTGGCGCTCGACGGCATCGACTTGAAGGATGCCGTCTATCGCGTGCTGGCGATGCCGGGCGTGGCGTCGAAGATGTTCCTGATTTCCATCGGCGACCGCACCGTCGGCGGCCTGACGGCGCGCGACCAGTGCGTGGGGCCGTGGCAGGTTCCGGTGGCCGACTGCGCGATCACGCTGGCCGGCTACCAGACCACCCGAGGCGAAGCCTTCTCGATCGGCGAGAAGGCCCCGCTGGCCTTGATCGACGCGCCGGCGTCAGGGCGCATGGCGATCGTCGAAGCGGTCACCAACCTCGCCGCCGCGCGCGTCGAAAGCCTCGCGCAGGTGAAGCTGTCGGCCAACTGGATGGCGCCGGCCGGCCACCCGGGCGAGGATGCCGCGTTGTTCGACACGGTGGCTGCAGTCTCGAATTACTGTCAGGCGCTGGGCGTCTCGATCCCGGTCGGCAAGGATTCGATGAGCATGAAGAGCGTGTGGCAGGACGGCGACGGGAAGAAAGCGGTGACCTCGCCGATCTCGCTGGTGATCTCGGCCTTTGCCACGACGCCGGACGCGACGCAGCACCTGACGCCGCAATTGCGCACCGATGCCGGCGACACCGATCTCATCCTGATCGACCTCGGGCGCGGCAAGAACCGCCTCGGCGCATCGAGCTTCGCCCAGGCCTTCAAGCAGGTGGGCGACTGCTGCCCGGACGCCCCGCTGGCCGAGGCGCTGAAGGCCTTCTTCGACACCGTGCAGGGGCTCAATGCGGCCGGCATGCTGCTCGCCTATCACGACCGTTCCGACGGCGGCCTGTTCGCGGCCCTGTGTGAAATGGCCTTTGCCGGCCACTCCGGCGTGGATATCGACGTCGACGAGCTGTGCTCGGAGAAAATCCGCCTCGATGTCGAGGACGAAGGCCTGCCCGAGCCGGACATGCGCGATCCGCGCGGCTACTCCGAACGCATCTTCAACGTGCTGTTCAGCGAGGAGGCCGGCGCGCTGCTGCAGGTTCGCCGCTCCGATACCCAGGCGGTGATGCAGGCTTTCTTCGATGTCGGCCTGCGTGGCGAGTTCTACATCATCGGTCAGCCCAGTGCGAGCGACCGCGTGCGGGTGATGCGCCGCGAACGGGTCATCCTCGACGAGGCGCGCACCGACCTGCAGCGCGCCTGGGCGCGCACCAGCTACGAAATGGCGAAGCTACGCGACAACCCGGCCTGCGCCGAGCAGGAGTTCGCGACCCACGCCGACGCCGCCGATCCCGGCCAGCGCTATGCCCTCAGCTTCGATGCGAACGACGACGTCGCCGCACCCTTCATCGCGTCCGGCAAGCGCCCGCGCGTCGCGGTGCTGCGCGAGCAGGGCGTCAACGGCCAGGTCGAGATGGCCGCCGCCTTCGATGCCGCCGGCTTCGCCGCGGTCGACGTCCACATGAGCGACATCCTGTCGGGCCGGGTCAGCCTCGCCGATTTCAGCGGGCTCGCCGCTTGCGGCGGCTTCAGCTACGGCGACGTGCTGGGCGCGGGCGGCGGCTGGGCCAAGTCCATCCTGTTCAACCCGCGCGCGCGCGACCAGTTCGCGGCATTTTTCGGTCGCGCCGATACCTTTGCGCTGGGCGTCTGCAACGGCTGCCAGATGATGAGCCAGCTGCACGACCTGATCCCCGGCGCGGATTCCTGGCCGCGTTTCGAGCGCAACCTGTCGGAGCAGTTCGAGGCGCGTTTCGCGCAGGTCGAAGTGCTGGATTCGCCGTCGATTTTCTTCGCCGGCATGGCCGGTTCGGTGATGCCGATCGCGGTGTCGCACGGCGAAGGCCGGGTCGTGTTCCGCGAGTCCGCGCATGCTGGGCAGGCCGTACCCACGCTGCGTTACGTCGACAACCGGGGCGCGCCGACCGAGACCTATCCGGCCAACCCCAACGGTTCGCCGGGCGGGCAGACCGGGTTCACCACCGTGGATGGGCGCTTCAGCATCCTGATGCCGCACCCGGAACGCGTGTTCCGCGCCGCCCAACTGTCGTGGCGGCCGGAGGGCATGGCCGGTGCCGCGCCGTGGCTGCGGATGTTCGGCAATGCGCGGCGCGCGGTTGGGTGATGCGGGTCGTCTATGCGAAAATAGCGGGCTTTGCCGCATTGAAACCCGCCGTGCCGGGCTGTCTCCTGCCATGAATGCACCCGAAAATCTCCTGACGGATGACCACCTGCGTGCGCAGGTCAAGCTGCTGGGTACCCATCTGGGCCAGGTGTTGCTGCAGTTTGCCGGCGAAGACGTGTTCGAGGCGGTGGAAACGCTGCGCCGCGGTTTTGCCGATTTGCAGCAGCAGGAAGACCAGCAGCGCCGCACCGAACTGATGGCGATGATCGACGCCATGCCCGCCGCCAAGGTGGAGCTGGTGGTGCGTGCGTTCTCCAGCTATTTCAAGCTGGTCAACGTCGCCGAGGAAAGCTTTGCCCACCGCAACCGCCGCCGCCTGCTGTCGCACGGCATGGCGCTGTGGGAAGGCTCGTTCGACCGCACCGTGGGCGAGATCAAGGCACAGGGCGTGTCGGTCGGCACGCTGCAGGACCTGGTCAACCGCCTGCACTATGCGCCGGTATTCACCGCGCATCCCACCGAATCGCGCCGCCGCGCGGTGATGGAAGGCATGCGCCGGGTGTTCCTGATCTGCGACCAGCTCTACAGTCCCACCCTGGGCGTGAGCGACCAGCATGAGCTGGAAGCGCAGCTGGCCGCCGAGATCCAGGTGATGTGGCGCACCGACGAACTGCGCAGCGCCAAGCTGGAAGTGCGCGACGAAGTGAGGAACGGCCTTTACTACGTGCGCGAAAGCCTGTTCGAGGCAGTCCCGAAAGCCTACTACTATTTTGAAAAGGCGCTGCGCAAGCACTACGGCGTGGATGCCGACGGCGTCGCCCCGATCACCGTGCCGAGCTTCATCCGCTTCGGTTCCTGGATCGGCGGCGACCGCGACGGCAATCCCTTCGTGACGGCGGACGTCACCGAGTGGACCGTGCATACGCAGATGCAGGAAGCGCTCAGAGAATACCGCGTGCGGGTGCTGGAACTGCGGCAGACGCTCACCCACAGCAGCGGCTGGTGCACGCCGTCGGCCGCGTTCCTGGAGCGGCTGGGCGAATACGAGGCCGAATACGGCGAGCAGGTGTTCCGCGGCACCGCGGTGCAGATCTACAGCCGCGAGCCCTACCGCCGCATGGCGGCGATGATGCTGGCGCGCCTGGATGCCAACCTGTCCTACGTTCACCAGTGCCTGGCCGACGTGCCGAGCTTCACCTCGCACCTGGCCTACGAGAATGCCGCGGCCTTCCTTGACGATCTCTATCTGGTCCGCGATTCGCTGATCAGCCATGGCGACCGCAACGTCGCCATGCAGGATCTGCAGGCGCTGATCCGGCTGGTCGAAAGCTTCGGCTTCCATCTGCTGCAGCTCGATATCCGCCAAGAGTCGACGGTGCACACGCGCACCGTCGCAGCGGTGCTGCAGCAGATCGACCCCGATTTCGATTACCTGGCGGCGGGCGAGGCTGAGCGCCTGCAGCGTCTGGCCGCCTGGGTCGGCCATATCGACCCGATCGGAATCGACGACGCCGCCTTCGACGACGAGGCGCGCGAGGCGCTGGCGGTATTCCGTCGCATGGCCAAGCTGCAGGCCGAAGTGGGCGACGAGGTGTTCGGCGCCTATGTGATCTCGATGACGCACAGCGCCTCGCACGTGATGGAGGTGATGCTGCTGGCGCGACTGGTCGGGCTGTGCGGCCACAACGGACGCGACTGGTTCTGCCGTATCCAGGTGGCGCCGCTGTTCGAGACGGTGGACGATCTGCAGCGCAGCCAGGCGATCCTCGACCAGCTGCTGTCCAACAAGGTCTACCGCGCGCTGGTGGCGGCCGACGGCAATCGTCAGGAAGTCATGCTCGGCTATTCCGACTCGTGCAAGGACGGCGGCATCCTGGCGTCGAACTGGAATCTCTATCAGGCGCAGCTTTCCATCATCGCGCTGACCCAGCAGTATGGCGTCGAATGCCGCCTGTTCCACGGCCGCGGCGGTACCGTCGGCCGCGGCGGCGGCCCCACTCATGATGCGATCCTGTCGCAGCCGCCGGGTACCGTGAACGGCGAAATCAAGTTCACCGAGCAGGGCGAGATGCTGTACTACAAGTACAGCAACCCGGAAACCGCCAACTACGAAATCGGCATGGGCGTCACCGGCCTGTTGAAGGCCAGCGCGACGGTGCTGAAAAAATGCGAAGTGCGCTACCCCCAGGCGTATCTCGACTGGATGCGCGACATCGCGGCGGCCGGCGAAACGGCCTACCGCGCGTTGATCGGCATGCCGGGGTTCATCGACTATTTTTACGAATGCACGCCGGTTACCGAGATCGGTACGCTCAACATCGGCAGCCGTCCGTCGCACCGCAAGAAGGCCGACCGCTCGCTGGGATCGATCCGCGCGATCCCCTGGGTATTCGGCTGGGCGCAGTCGCGCCACACGCTGCCCGCCTGGTATGGCATCGGCAGTGCGCTGAAGCACTTCATCGACAGCCAGCCCGACGGACTCGCGCATCTGCAGGGGATGTATCGCGAGTGGCCGTTCTTCCGCGGCCTGCTGTCCAACGTGCAGATGGCGCTGACCAAGGCCGACATGGAAATCGCCGAGGAATATGCGCGCCTGTGCGATCACGCCAACACCATGACGATCTACCGCACGATCGCGGACGAGTTTGCGCTCACCGTGGCGGGCGTCAGGCAGGTCGCGCAGATCGGGGTCCTGCTGGAAGACAACCCGACCCTGGCGCTGTCGATCTCGCGCCGCCGCCCCTACATCGATCCGATCAACCACATCCAGGTGCTGATGCTGAAACGCTATCGCACCGACAGCGTGTGGGAATCCGAGCAGGACACCTGGCTGACGCCGCTGAAACGGTCGATCAATGCCATCGCTGCCGGGATGCGCAACACCGGCTGAATTCGCGGGCACGGACATGGCGACCCCTTCATCAAGTCAGCCGAAACGGCGCGGGCTGATTGTCTCGATCGGACTCAATGCCGTATTGCTGGTCCTGGTGTGCGGACTGGCGCTGTATGCGTTCATGGTCAATGTCGACCTGGGCGACGTGAAGCGGCGGCTGTCGAAGGAAGTCGAGACCCACCAGCAAACCGAGCGCTATCTGATCGAAACGCGCAACCAGCTGACCGACAGCCTGCGTGAAATCGAGCTGCTGAAAGCGCAGCTGGCCTACAAGGAAACCGATGTGCAGGCAGCCGTTGCGGTCAAGCCCGCATTGCCCGTGGTGGTGGGCTTCCGCTCGTCCATCCTGGGCAAGGGACTGGTGGCGTCGATCGAAAACACCAGCGACCGCTACCTCAGCGTGGTGCTGG
Source organism: Thiobacillus sp. (assembly GCA_018262815.1). Taxonomy (GTDB): domain Bacteria; phylum Pseudomonadota; class Gammaproteobacteria; order Burkholderiales; family Thiobacillaceae; genus Thiobacillus. Next base: position 10,314 of record JADFDN010000028.1, on the reverse strand, counting down.
CGGTCCGCAACCCGACGCTGTCGACGGCCAAGCGTTTCAAACTGGAACTGGAGCCCCGTTCCAGCAGCAGCTTCGGCCACCTGGAAGGCTGGCAGTTCGCTTCCGGCGACGAAGTGGGGCTGTTCAACGACGAGTTCGGCGCGCTCAGGCTGACGGTGCCTTGAGCGGCTTGCGGGCCCGCAGGCCGAGCAGGGCGGGCATCAGCAGCAGCTCGAACAGCTGACCGGCGAACAGACCGACCGCGCACAGCATGCCGAAATGCGCGGTGGGGCGGAAATCGGACAGCCCCAGCAGGCTGAACTGCGAAATCAATACGACCGAAATGGCGATCACCGCGCGGCCCGAGGCTTCCACGCTGCGGATGATCGCGAACACCGGGCTGACGCCGCGGCGGATGCGGTGCAGGTAGCCGTGATACAGGTGGATGGTGTCGTCCACCGTGATGCCGAGGATGACGCCGGCGATCAGCACGGTGGCCACGTCGAGCGCAATGCCGGTCGTCCCCATCATCACGAAAATGAAGAACAGCGGCGCCAGGTTGGGCACCAGGCAGATCAGGGCGCCGCGGAACGAGCGGAACAGCAGCGCCATCAGCAGCAGGATCTGCAGGAAGGCCGAAGTGAAGCTCTTCACCTGACCCACGACGATGCGGTCCTCCTGGTCCGAAAAGAGGCGTCCGAATCCTGCCATCTCAGCATGGATGCCGGGGATGGGCCTGGCTTCCAGGTGAGCCTCGATCCGTTCGATCACCTGGCCGATTTCGTTGGCGCCGTGCACGTTGAGGTTGAGGGCGATGCGGCCGCGCTGGAACTCGCGGTTGACCATCTCGTACAAATCCTCGCCGTCATAGATCAGCAGCAGCTGCTCGACCAGCTTGCGGCTGGTGGGCAACGCCGCGTCGCCGAGTTCCTCGCCGCTGAAGGCGCGGTTCATTTCCTCGATCACCTCGACCAGCGAGAAGCTGCGGTCGATTTCCGGCTGCTGTTCCAGCCAGCTCTGCAAGGCCTTGATCTGCGCCAGTGTCGCTGGGTTTTTCAGTCCGTCACGGTCTGGGGCGGTGAGGACCACTTCCATCGTGGTCACGCCGGACAACTTGGTTTCGACGCGGTCGGTGCTGCGGCTGATGCTGTGATCGGGGGCGAAGAACTCGATCAGGTTGGACTCCACCTTGACCTGCATGGCAAGTGGAATCGCTGCCAGCACCAGCGCCAGCGTGCCGATGAGCACGGCCCGGGCATTGCGCAGGCTGAATACCGCGACCGCCGCAGCGATGCGACGCGCGTGCGACAGCCCGGAACGGCGACGCGGCCAGCGCGGCGTATCCCATTTCAGCAGGATCGGCGGCACCAGGATGAACACCACCAGAAACACCATCAGCGTGCCGATCGCACCGGACAGCCCGAAGGTCTGCACCGGCGGAATGTCGACCCACAGCAGGCTCAACAGCCCGGCGCCGGTCGTCAGCACATTGAACAGGCCCGGCTTGAAGGTTTCGGACAGCGCGCGCGCGATGCGTTGCCGGCGCGGCAATAGCGCGATGCGGCCACGCTGGATCGCCGCGTAGAGATGAAGCAGGGTCGCCGTGGTATAGGCGGCCATCAGGGTGGGGATCATTGCGGTAATCGGCGTGTAGGGCTGGCCCGACGCCACGATGCCGGCCACGCTGACCGAGACGACGGTTCCCATCGCCAGTCCGCCGATGACCATCGGCCGCACCCGTCCGACCACCCACCACATCAGCGCCAGGCCGATGACGACGGTCAGCGGAATGAAAATGGCGCTGTCGCGCCATAACGAACGCAATTCCTCGACCGTCTGCGCCACCGTCCCCGCGCTTGCCGTCCGGTAGGCATCGAGCTTTTCTGCACGGATGGCCGCATCGAGCGCGATCAGGATGTCGCGGCGCGCAAGGCTTTCCTTCAGTACGATGGGACGCACCACCAGCGCGACGGCCTTGCCGTCCTTCGAAACGATCGTTCCCGGGGCCACTTCGTCGTCGAGCACCCGGGCCTTCCATTCGTCGGGCGTGCGCGACGCCAGGTCATCGGGATCCACCAGCAGGGACACCGCAAAGCCGTCGTCGGTGGCGTCGATATGCTCGATCGTGGTGAGCGTGAGCACGCGGTCGACCGATGGATGCGTCTCCATTTTCCGCGCGACGCGATCGAGCGCGCTCAGGAACGCCGGGCTGAACAGGGCGTCGCCCTCGAACAGCGTGATCAGCGCATCGTCGCTGGGGAATTCGCGAAACAGGGATTCGCGCAGCTGGATGATGGGCGCATCCGCAGGGGAATAGATGTCGCCCGAATTGTTGAAATGGATGTTGAGCAGGAAAGGCAGCGAAGCCAGCTGCAGGCCGAGCAGGATGGCGAGCGCCAGCCAGGGCGGCAGCATGCGGCTGCCATTGATCCAGGCTGTCAGCATCCGCACGCGGGCGCCCCGTTCAGAACCGGGTGCGCAGGCCCAGCGTGATCAGCGAATGGTCCTGGTGGAAGCCGCCCAGAGTGCGCGCCTCGCCATCGAAATAATGCGCTGCGATATAGAGCTCGTGCGGCTCCCAGCCGACATAGCCGAGCTTCGGGCTGAGGTAGACGTCGTGCACGTTGAAGCCGCTGGAAAAGCGCATCGCGGCTTTCCAGCGGCCCTGGGCGAAGGTCGTTTCGACTTCGCCGTTGGCGCCGTAATACTCCTTCAATTCCAGGATGCTGCGGTCGGTTTGCAGCGCGTGCGCAACCAGTTGCAGGTTGACTCGGGTGTCGCCGCCGCCGGGGAAGAATTCCAGCGCGCCGATCGCGTCGAGCGCCCGGGTCTTGTCCATCGCCGTGGTGGTCAGCGTGACCGGCACATCGTCGGTGTGCCCGAGTTCCATGCGCCAGGTGAGGCCGCCGCTGACCAGTTCGAAATCGGCACCGACAAAGGTGTTGTACGGATGGATCGCCGTCAGGGACGGGCCGGCGTCGACCCGGTAGTAGGGCAGCGACTGCCGGGTGCGCGCCAGCGTGACGCCGAAATCGAACGGGTCGCCGGTCCGGGTCAGGCGCAGGGCACCGCCTCCGCTGCCGTGTTCGTCCTCCTCGATGCGCGCGCCGCTCACCCAGGCGGTGAGCGCCGGGTCGATGCCGATGATCTGGCCGGTGCTGCGGTTGATCGGACTCCATACGCTGGCGACGTCGGGCAGCTGCGCGCCGCGGAACAGCGGCAGCCATACCGCGTCCAGCTTGTAGTCGCCCAGGGTCCGCTCCCAGCGCGCGGCCAACTGGGCGCGGCGGCGGTCAGCCAGGTCGTCGAGGCTGAAGCGGGTGAGATCGGCACGGCTGACGCGGTCGGCCAGCGGGATTTCGTCGGCGCGGCCCCAGATGATGGTTTGCGCGCCGAAGGTCAGGCGGGTGTCGCCGTTCCGGTAACGTACATAGGTGTCGCCGTAGTCGGCCAGCATTTCGTCGTGATCGGCGCTGCCGCCGGCCTGCGTCATGCCGTCCAGCCGGGCACCGGCGCGGAACTCCCAGTTGCGGCTGGGTTGCCACAGCACATAGGCGCTGGTGCGGAGAGTGGAATAGCTGTCGGCTTCCGGTGCGTCGGGCAGGGCGCCGGCTTCCAGCAGAAAATCGTCGACGCCGGCCTTGAGCGTGGGTCGGAAACCGCGCGCCACCGGCTTGCGGCTGCGTGCGCTGGGCGGCGGCAGGTCATCGGCGGTACTGGCTTGCGTTGCAGCCTCGGCCGGCGCCGCAGATTCAAGCCCGCGCGGCTTGCGCGTAGTGGTGCGCGGCGGCGGCAGGTCGTCGGGCGCCTCCTGGGTGACCACGCGCGGCGGCGGCAACTCGTCCGCGGCATGGGCGGGCAGAACGGCGAACGACAGGGTCAGCGGCAGCAACAGCTTTTTCATGGGCGATACTCCGATTCCAGGCTCTCATCGGCCAGGGCTTGTGAGGTGAACAGTTTGGCGGGCAGTTTCTGGTCGTACAGCGCGACGTCGACCACCATGCGGGTTTCGTGTCCGCTGGACAGATCGATCATGCGGCTGTCGGTCAGCGTCCAGTAGCCCTGGTTGCGCTTCTTGCTGCGCAGCAGCCAGCGTTTGCTGGGCGCCTCGGAATCCTTCTCGAAATAATCCACCCGCTGGAGAATGGCGGTAGCGGGGTCGATCCAGCTGATGCGCTTGCTGTAGGCCGAATCCTTGGGGTCTGTCGGAACGCTTTCGAGAACGTCGCAGAGGATGCCGTTTTCGGTCTGTCTGCCCAGCAGGCGATGGCGGTCCTTCGACGGCTTGCGTTCCTGCAGGTCCTCGAAGTAGAAGTCGGAGCCGACGAAGCGTCCGCCCTTGCGATCGCTGGAAATCCGCCGCACGCGGTCGAGCGCAGGCAGATACAGCCACTGGTCGGTATCGCCGTCGGCCTGGTCGATGCTGAGCAGCCCGGTTCCGGCAATGTCTTCCGGATCGAGAAAGCGGATCAGGTTGGCGGTTTCCCCCCTCGACTTGTCGAGCCGATAGGTCACGATCTCGCGGATGCGCGGCGCACGGCCCTTTTCGGTGAGCACCATGCGCCCGAGGGTGGTGAGGTCGCGGCCATTGGGACGATCGTAGACCTTTTGCGCCAGATCGGAAGCGACGTCGGCCCGGGCCGACGCGGCGCCGAGCAGAAGCGCGAGCATCAGGAAGCGGACGAAAAGCGGCAAGGGGTTGAGCGACATGAGGTTTTCGGGCGGATTACGCTACTGACCATCGGCTGTGTCAGACCGAACTGTACCGCAAAAGTTTGCGGGCGCCGCGGTCCGGTCATACTGGATTTCAGGCCTGTATTGTGATAAAAAGACATCGTTATCTGTTGTGAGGGCGCCAACATGACGTCGACCCCCCTGGACCTGCTGCGAAAGTACAGTGTGCCCGGTCCCCGCTACACGTCGTATCCCACCGCGCCGTATTTTCACACCGGATACGGCGAGGCCGACTGGGTCGAGGCGCTGGCGGCCCCGGCAGCGGATCGCGGTCTCTCGTTGTACGCCCACATCCCGTTCTGCGATTCGCTGTGCTACTACTGCGGCTGCAACATGGTGGCGACGCGCGACTACAGCAAGACCCAGCCTTATCTCGCCGCCCTGGAGCGGGAAATGGCCCGCACGGCGCAGCACGTCGACCCGCGGCGGATCGTACGCCAGCTGCACTGGGGCGGCGGCACGCCGACCTATCTCAACCCCGATGACATCCGTCGCCTGATGGCGATGATGCGGACGCATTTCACCCTCGCCCCCGACGCCGAGATCAGTTGCGAAGTCGATCCGCGCGAACTGACGTTCGAGCATCTGGCCGCATTGCGCGAATCCGGCTTCAACCGCCTGTCGTTCGGCGTGCAGGACATGGATCCGGATGTGCAGCAGGCGGTCAACCGCATCCAGTCCGAATTCCTCATCCGGCAGGTCATCGACTGGTCGCGGGAGCTGGGTTTCTCCAGCATCAACCTGGACCTGATCGTGGGTCTGCCGAAGCAGAGCGTCGACAGCTTCCACCGCACGCTGGAAAGGGTGTCGGTGTGGGCGCCCGACCGCCTCGCGGTGTTCGGCTATGCCCATGTGCCCTGGCTGAAAAAGCACCAGAATCTGATCAACGAAGCCGACCTGCCCGATGCGGCGACCCGGCTCGGCTTGCAGCAGGCGGTGAACGAGATGCTGGGCGCGGCGGGCTACGTCAACATCGGACTCGACCACTTCGCGCGTCCCGACGACGAACTGGTGCGCGCGCAGCAGAACAAGACGCTGTGGCGCAATTTCCAGGGCTACACCACGCACAAGGACTGCGACATCCTGGCATTCGGCGCGTCCAGCATCAGCCAGACCGCCGACGTCTACATGCAGAACGACAAGAATCTCAAGCGCTACCAGGAACGCGTCGCTGCGACGGGTTTCGCCGTCGAACGCGGCCTGAAGCTCACGCGCGACGACCAGATCCGCCGCGATGCGATCACCCGCGTGATGTGCGATCTCGAACTCGATTTCGCGGCCTTCGGCCGCGAGTGGAACATCGAGGTCCCCGACTACTTCGCCGAGGCATTGGACGAGCTGCGTCCGCTGGCCGACGACGGGCTGGTCGAGATCGCTGCCGACCGGGTCAGCGTGACGCCCGGCGGACGCCTGTTCCTGCGCAACATCGGCATGTGCTTCGACCGTTATCTGAAGGAAGCGGCCAGCGAGCAGCCGCGCTATTCGCGCACCGCCTGAGCGGGCAGACGGTCGGCCTGGGGCGTCGGCGGGCGCCTGGGTTTCGATGCGCTTGACTGGATTGATTACCGCCATTGACAAAACGGCTGCGACTTCGCGATAGTCAAACCATAACAAGCGGAGAACAGCGGAAGATGCAGACTGGCACGGTCGACCCCGCGATGGGGACGCATGTCGCGCAATGAGCAGGCCCGCATCGGCGTGAGCCTGCTGCGGCATCGCCTGCTGCTTCCGCTCGCCACCGGGCTCGGCTACTACCTGGGCGCCGTGCTCGGCGTGGCGGCGTCGTCCATGTCCGAAGGCATCGCCATTTTCTGGCTGCCGAACGGCATCCTGCTGGCCGCCCTGCTGCTGGTGCCCAGGCGCGAGTGGCCGCTGCATCTGGCGATGGCCGTCCTGGCGGAAATCGCTGCCGACCTGCCCACCTTCACTCTCGCCCAGGCGCTGGGCTTTGCCGCAGTCAACCTGTTTGAATGCCTGCTGGCCGCCTGGCTGCTGCAGCGCATCGCCCGCCCGTTTGCACTCGACCGGCTGCGCCATGTCGCCGCATTCGGACTGGTTCTGATTTTCGCCAGCGGGCTGGCGGCCCTGCTGGGCGCAGCGATCTATTCGCTGAGCATCCCCACCGCCACGCCGTACTGGGACTTCTGGCTGATCTGGTGGCTGGGCGACAGCCTGGGCGTGTTGCTGGTGACGCCGCTCCTGCTGAGCTGGCTGCAGGGGCCGCACCGGCCGGTCGTGCGTTACCGCCTGGAGGCCGTGGCGCTGCTTGCTGTAACCCTGCTGCTGGCGGTCTGGATTTTTTCGGCAGTCGCCCATGTGACCGACGACTTTCCCAGGAGGGCCTTCCTGCTGATGCCGTTGCCCTTCTGGGCCGCGGCCCGCTTCGGGGTGCGGGGGGCGGCGGGTATCGGGTTACTGATTGCGGCCATCGCCATCACGGCCAGCCTGCAGGGTCTGGGCCCCCTGATCGCCGCCACGCCTGCAGACACGGCTCTGCTGCTGCAGGAATATCTTGCCGTGCTGGTCTTTCCCTCGCTCGCGCTCGCTGCGCTGCTGCAGGAGTTACGCGATCGCAATGAACGCCTGCGGGTACGCGAACGGGCCATCGAGGCGATCAACGATGGCGTGGTGATCCTGGACGCACGGTTGCCGGACAGCCCCGTCGTGTATGCCAATCCGGCCTTCGGGGCGATGAAGGGACGGCGGGCAGTCGAGCTTCTTGAGCGCTTGCTGCGTGAAGGCGCGGCGCCTGGCGATGCGGAACACGCTGCCTTGCACGATGCGCTTCGCCAGGGGCTGCCGGCCCGCACCCTGCTGCATGACGTCCACGCGGACGGCACGGAATCCTGGAACGAGCTGCGCATTGCCGCGGTGCGCGATGCGCATGGGCAGATTACCCACTATGTCGCAATCCAGCACGACATGACTGAAGTGAAGCGCAGCGAGGCGGAACTGCGCGCTGCGCATGACGAGCTCGACCGCCTGAACCGCGAACTCGAAGCACGCGTGGAAGCGCGCACCCAGGAATTGCAGTGGGCCAATCAGCGTCTGGAAGAGCTGGCTTCGATCGATTCGCTGACCGGCGCCAGCAACCGGCGCCATTTTCTGGAACAGGCCCGGATCGAGATGAGCCGTGCCAAGCGGCAGGGACTCCCTTTGTCGGTGATCATGCTGGATATCGACTTCTTCAAATCGGTCAATGACCGCTTTGGCCACGAAACCGGAGACAGGGTGCTGGTGGCGCTTGCGGCTTCCATCCATGGCACGCTGCGCAGCGCAGATATTTTTGCCCGCCTGGGAGGCGAGGAGTTTATCCTGATGCTGCCGGGTCAGGACCTGCCCGATGCTGTCCGGATGGCCGAACGCCTGCGGCTGCTGATAGCCGGGATGGTGGTGGCTGGCTGTCCGGTCACGGTCAGCGCCGGTGTGGCAGGACTGGAAAACGAATCGGACGAAATCGATGCCCTGCTGCGACGCGCGGACCGGGGGCTGTATCAGGCCAAGAATCAGGGTCGAAATCGGGTCTGCGTATGGCAGGCGACGGCGCAGGACGGTCCGGGCTCCGATGATGCGTCAGGCGGGACCGCCTGAGCCTCAGCTGCAGTCGCTGCCGTCCGCGCGCTTGGGGCAGCCCTCGGGCCGGCTGCGCGGCGGCAGCGGACACCGGTTGATTTCGTCCGCGCTGCGCTGGAAGTAGCAGGTCAGCATGCTGGACGTGATGCCCAGCAGCCAGAACACGAAAAATCCCACGGTGTAGGCGGCGATGCGATGTTCGATCAACGGCTCCCCGCGATAGAGGATTTCCAGCGGGTCGAACAGCGTGGTGAAGAGGATGTCGGCCGCCCCGGCAACGAGGAAGGACGGCCACAGGATGTGGATCAGGCGCTGCATCATGGCGTGCTCCTCCGCTGCTTTCGGGACTATTCTTCCGGGTTGTTCATCTTGCGCTTGAGCCAGGCCGACAGGAAGAATCCCATGCCGATGATGAAGAGGATGGTGAACAGGCTCAGCAGGCCGATCGGGCTGGTGAACAACAGATCGAGTACGACGTCCATTTCAGTCTCCCTGTAATTGAACGGTGGATTCAGCATCCGTCGTCAGCACGACGGGCTGGCTGAATGGGGTGTACAGCACGCCGGACAGCCGCCAGGTGGAGGCGGTGTCGGCGAGCTGGGTATGCCACTTGCCTGCCGGCAGGGCAGGCAGCGGCGCGCGATACTGTCCGTCGCCGACGTGATCGAGCGCGAGCGTCTGGTCCCTTCCCTGGCGGGTCGGGTGGGCCAGCGTAAGCGCCAGCTGTTCGGGATAGGCCTGGAGGCGTCCGCCGAGGGTCAGCGTCAGGGCGCTGCCTTCATTTTTCAGGGTGGCGGTCAGCGCCAGTGCGCGCGCGGCATCGTCGCGCGCCAGCGTCTGGTTGATGGCCAGCCCCGCCTTGTAGTAATCGCCGACCACCAGGCCATCGGCGCTGGTCGCCGCGATCCACACGGTGGCGATGCCGGCGATGACCGCCGTGGCCGGCAGGCTGATGAGAAACCACGGCCAGGGTTCGCGATACCAGGGTCTGGAATGCAGGGCGCTGTTCGTCATGCTCGTCACCGGTTGAAGAATTTGGTGGCCACGTCATCCCTGATGCGCGGATTGTCGGTGGCCTGGATCGTGAACGTCACCTCGATCGAACGACCCTTCAGCTCGATCGGGTCGGCAATCAGGCTGACCGGGATGTCGATGGTCTGCAGCGGCGCGGCTGCAATTTCGCGCGTGGCCGTCACCACCTGCAGACCTTCGATGCCTTGTGCCTGGATGGTATAGCGATGCGGCTGACCGTCCTTGTTGATGAGCTGCAGGCGGTAGACGTTCTCGATCATGCCTTCGTCGGTCTCCTTCGACAGCGCCACGCGGTCGCGCACCACGTCGACGCGCAGCGGTACGCGGGTGGCGAGGCTATAGACGAAGGCGCCGGCAATCAGCGTCAGCAGCACGGTGTAGATGATGGTGCGCGGACGCAGGACGTGCCTGAGGATTCCGCTGTCCGGATATTTCCCCTTCACCACATTCTCGGTGGTGTAGCGGATCAGTCCGCGCGGGTAGCCCATCTTGTCCATGATCTGGTCGCAGCCGTCGATGCAGGCGGCGCAGCCGATGCATTCGTATTGCAGGCCGTTGCGGATGTCGATGCCGGTGGGACAGACCTGTACGCAGACGCCGCAGTCGACGCAGGTGCCCAGCCCGGCCGCCCTGTAGTCGGTCTTCTTGCTGCGCGGCCCGCGCGGTTCGCCGATGGAACGGTCGTAGGTCACGGTGAGCGTGTCGGAATCGAACATCACGCTCTGGAAGCGCGCATAGGGGCACATGTACTTGCACACCTGCTCGCGCATGAAGCCGGCATTGCCCCAGGTGGCGAAGCCGTAGAACAGGATCCAGAAGGTTTCCCACGGGCCGAGGCTCATGCTCGCCACTTCGGCGGCCAGCGTCTGGATCGGGGTGAAGTAGCCGACGAAGGTGAAGCCGGTCCACAGCGCGAGCGCAAACCACACGAGGTGCTTGAGGCCGCGCTTCTTCAGCTTGCGGGCGTTCCAGGGCGACTGATCGAGCCGCTTGCGC
>JADFDN010000027.1 GCA_018262815.1 Thiobacillus sp. | reverse complement strand
GTCGGCGGGCAGAATGACGGCGCCCGCACGGCTGTTCGTCAGCTGGGCGAGATACTTGCTCTGCGATACGAAACCGATTTCGTCGGGCGTGGCGCGATCCAGCGGCGCCACCTGGCTGACCGTCTGCGCGCCATCGCCCACGAGTTCCCCGCCAAAGCGGGCGACCAGCGCTGCCAGGGTTACAGCCATGAAGGGATTTATTTCCCGCCTAAGGCCTTCATCACGCGGTCGGTGATGTCGCTCTTGGGGTCAACGAAAACCGCCTGCTCGACGATGATGTCGAACTTCTCGGCACGTGCGATGTCCTGGATCGCCTTGCGCGCGCGTTCCTGGATCTGCCCCAGCTCTTCGTTGCGACGCAGGTTGAGGTCTTCGCGGAATTCCCGGCCCTGGCGCTGCAGGTCGCGGTTGAGGTTGCCGAGGTCGCGCTCCTTGGCCTTGCGCTCGCTGTCCGACATGGTCACGCCGTCCTTGTCGAGCTGCGCCTGCAGGTCACGCGCCTGCTTGGCGAGCTTCTGCAATTCCTGGTCGCGCGCGGCGAATTCGCGCTCGAGCTTCTTCTGTGCGGCCACCGACAACGGCGCTTCGCGCAACAGACGCTCGGTATTGACGAAACCGATCTTGGTTTGAGCCAGGACAGGCGCCGCGACGAACGCGGACGCCAGAATCAGGGAGGTTGCGAGCTGCTTGAACTTCATCATCGAATACTCCAGTAACGGCTAACCCTCAGAACACGTTGCCGAGGGTGAATTGAAACACTTCTTCCTGGTCGCCGGTCTTGCTGACGAGCGGTTGGGCCAGGCTGAATTTGAGCGGACCGAGCGGCGACACCCACAGCACCGCCACCCCTGCCGAATATCGCAGATCGTCGAATGCGAAATTCCTGTACAGGTTGTTCGCATCGTTGGAACCAAAGGCGGCGCCCACATCGACGAAGGCCGACATGCGCAGCGACTGGTCATCCTTGAGTCCCGGCAGCGGGAAGAAGAGTTCCGCATTGCCGACCACGCGCTTGTCGCCGCCGAGCGCATCGCCATCGGCGTCCTTCGGTCCCAGGGTGCCGTTCTCGAAGCCGCGCACCGAACTGTTGCCGCCTGCATAGAAATTCTTGAAGAACGGCATCGGCTTGCCCGACAGACCGTCGCCGAACCCGACCTCGCCGTTCAGCATGAGGGTGAAGTTCCTCCCCAGCGGGAAGTACTGCTGGTGCTGGAACGACAGCTTGTAATACTGCAGGCTGCCGATCGGGGTGCCGACTTCAGCCGCCACCCGCTGGAACAGGCCCTTGGTCGGGAACAGATAGCTGTTCCGCGTATCGCGCGCCCATGCCGTATCGAGGCGAACCGTGTCGTTGTCGGTACCGAAGGTGTTGACGAAATTCACATACTGCGTCGGGGCCGTCGCCGGATCGATGGTAAGCGAAGTCTGCTCGTAGGTCAGGCCGAAGGAAATGAAGTCGCGCTCGTTGACCGGCAGGCCGAAGCGCACGCCGGCGCCGTAGGTCGAGGTCTCGTAGTCGCCGACACCGTCGAGTTCGCTGGCATCGACATCGCGCCGATACAGGTCGTACCCCAGGCTGATGCCGTCGATCGTGTAATAGGGATTGGTGAACGACAGCGCATAGACGGTGTTGACGCTGCCCGAGTTGATCTGTGCCGACAGCCGGTTGCCGGTGCCGAACACGTTGTTCTGCGAAACCGAACCCGACAGCACCACGCCTTCGGACGACGAGAAACCGGCGCCCAGCATGACGTTGCCGGTCGACTTTTCAGCCACGCTGACATTGACGTCGACCTGGTCGGTGGTGCCCGAGACGGCCGGCGTCTCGATGTTGACTTCATTGAAAAATCCGAGCCGGTTCAGGCGGTCGCGCGAAAGATTGATCTTTTCCGCGTCGTAATACGCGCCTTCCATCTGACGGATCTCGCGACGCACCACCTCGTCGCGCGTCCGGGTGTTGCCCGCCACGTTGACGCGGTTCACGTAGACGCGGCGACCGGGGTCGACGAACAGGGTGAAGGCGACGGTGTTTTTTTCCCGGTCGAGCTCGGGCACCGCGTTGACGTTGGCGAACGCATAGCCGTCGTTGCCGAGGCGGTCGCCGATTTTCTTCGTGCTCTCGGTCAGGCGGTCGCGCTCGAACACTTCTCCCGGCTTCACCGTGATCAGCTTCTGCAGTTCGGCTTCCGGCACCAGCATCTGTCCGGCCAGCTTGACGTCTGACACCCTGTACTGCGGCCCTTCGGTCACGTTGACGGTGATGTAGATGCCCTGCTTGTCGGGCGAGATCGACACCTGGGTGGAGTCGACGTTGAATTCGAGATAACCGCGATTGAGGTAGAACGAGCGCAGCGCCTCGAGGTCGCCGCCCAGGCGCGATTTGGAATACTGGTCGTTCTTGGTGTACCAGGTCAGCCAGCCCGGCGTGGTCGAGGTGAACTGCTTCAGCAGTTCCTTTTCCTTGAATGCCTGGTTGCCGACGATATTGATCTGCTGGATCCTGGCGCTGTCGCCTTCCACCACGTCGAACTGTACCGCCACGCGGTTGCGTTCCAGCGGCGTCAGGGTGGACTTGATCTCGACAGCGTACTTGCCGCGGTTGAAATATTGCCGCTGCAGTTCCTGTTCGGCCTTGTCGAGCAGCGCCCGGTCGAGCACACGGCCTTCGGCCAGGCCGGTCTGCTTGAGTCCGTTCTTCAGGTCGTCCTCGGAGAACTCCTTGATGCCGGACAGCGTGATCTTGGCGATCGACGGGCGCTCTTCAACAGTGACGATCACCACGCCGTCGCGTGACTCCAGCCGCACATCCTTGAAGAACCCCGTGGCGTAGAGCGCCTTGATCGCCGCGGCCGTTTTCTCGTCGGTCATGACGTCGCCGACCTTGACCGGCAGGTAGCTGAACACCGTGCCCGCTTCGGTGCGCTGTATGCCCTCGACCCGGATGTCCTTGACGACGAAGGGCTCCTCGGCCCACACGGGCTGCATGGCGAAAACTGCGGCGAGGGCAAGCGTCAAACGGTTTGGGATCATGGTTATTTTCATCCGCTTATCAGGCGTTGCAAGTCGTTGAACAGGGCAAACGACATCAGCAGAAGCAACAGCGCCATGCCGATCCGGCCCCCTATTTCCATGGTGCGCTCGGACACCGGGCGACCAGTAAAAACTTCGGCAACATAATACATGAGGTGCCCCCCGTCCAACAGCGGGATCGGCAGCAGATTCAGCACGCCCAGGCTCACGCTCACCAGCGCCAGAAAGCCGACAAAACTGATCCAGCCGAGCGAGGCGCTCTGGCCGGCATAGTCGGCGATGGTCAAGGGTCCCGATAGGTTTTTCCACGACACTTGGCCAAGCACCATGCGGCCCATCATTTCCAGCGTGAACAGACTCATGTCCCAGGTCTTGACGGCACCCTGCCACAGGGCATCGAGCGGGCCATAGCGCACTTCGGTCATCAGCGTGGCCAGCACCGCTTCATCGACCTTCGGACCGGCGCCGATCTTGCCGATGCGCTGGCCGGCCTCGTCGACGGTGTCGGGAACCACACTCAGTTCGCCGCGCTGCCCCTGCCGCAGGTATTCGATGCGCAGGGGCCGGGACGGATGCTGGCGCACCACGTTCACCCAGTCCTGCCAGTTCGCCACCGGTTTTCCATTCGCGGCGAGCAGATGGTCGCCGGACTGCATCCCGGCGCGGGCGGCGGCGCCATCGGGCAGCAACTGGCCGATGACCGGTTCGATCTCGGGATCGTAACGCACGATGCCCAGCGGCCGCAGGGTGTCACGCTCCAGGTTCTCGGTGTCCATCGGCTGCGCATCGAGCCGCACGCTGCGGCCGTCTGCCAGTTCCAGCGTGAGGCCGTCCCCCGCCACGCCCGCACGCAGCAGCGTCAGCCGCAGATCCTGGAACGACTGCGTCTCCACGCCGTTGACGCGGCGGATTTCATCGCCCGCCACCAGGCCGGCCTGCGCCGCCGGGCTGCCGGCGGGCGGCTCGCCGATCAGCGGCTTCAGGGCGGGCAGCCCGTGCACGAGTAGCGCCCAGTAGAACACGATGGCGAGCAGGAAGTTGGCGATCGGCCCCGCCGAGACGATGCCGATACGGCGCCACACCGTCGCGCGGTTGAAGCTACGGTGCGCCTCTGCTGCCGGGACCTCGCCTTCGCGCTCGTCGAGCATTTTCACGTAGCCGCCGAAAGGCAGCGCGGACAGCGTCCATTCGGTCCGGTCGCGGCCGAAGCGGCGGCTGACAAGCGGCTTGCCGAAGCCGACCGAGAAGCGCAGTACCTTGACGCCGGCGAGCCTTGCGGCGAGGTAATGGCCGAACTCGTGCACCACCACCAGGATGCCGATGGCGACGAGGAACCACAGAATAGTGTGCAACACGCTCATGCGTGCAGACGTTCCAGATAATCGCCGGCGACGCGGCGTGCCTGGCGGTCGGCTTCGAGCAGATCGTCCAGAGTAGCGGCCGCTCCGCCCGCCAGTTTCTCGATCGTGTGGGCGATGCTGGCGGCGATGGCACCAAACGAAGCTGCGCCCTCGAGGAAACGTGCGACCGCGACTTCGTTGGCCGCGTTCAGCACGGCTGCCGCGTTGCCGCCGGCGGCGAGTGCGTCGAACGCCAGCTGCAGGCAGGGGAAACGCGCGGTGTCGGGCGCCTCGAAGGTGAGCTGTCGCCCCATCAGCTCCAGCGCCGGGACGCCGGCAGCGATGCGTTCGGGAAAGCCCAGCGCATACGCGATCGGCGTGCGCATGTCGGGCGTGCCCATCTGCGCGATCACCGAACCGTCGGCGTATTCGACCATCGAATGCACGATGCTCTGCGGATGCACCACCACCTTGATCTGTTCGGGGCGGGCATTGAACAGCCAGCGTGCCTCGATCACCTCGAGCCCCTTGTTCATCAGGCTCGCCGAATCGACCGAGATCTTCTTGCCCATCACCCAGTTGGGGTGGGCCACCGCCTGCGCGGGGGTGGCCGCGGCGATCGCCTCGGCCGACAGCGTGCGGAACGGTCCGCCGGAGGCGGTGAGCCACAGCGCCTTCACCCCGGCCTGCTGCAAATCGCCGCTGAAGTCGCGCGGCAGCGCCTGGAAGATCGCATTGTGCTCGGAGTCGATCGGCAGCAGTTCGGCGCCGCTGGCGGCGATGGCATCCATGAACAGCTGCCCGGACACCACCAGGGTCTCCTTGTTGGCCAGCAGGATGCGTTTGCCCGCCTGCGCCGCCGCCAGCGTAGCCGGCAGGCCGGCGGCGCCGACGATGGCCGCCATCAGGGTATCGACTTCGGGCGCGGTCGCGACCGCGGTCAACGCGGCCGTGCCTTCGAGTACCTCGACCGGCAGGCCTTCGGCAGCGATATGTTCGCGCAGCGCCGCCGCCGCGGCCGGCTCGCTCATCACCGCGTAGCGCGGGCGATGGACGCGGCACTGTCCGACCATGCGCTCGACCTGGGTGGCGCCGGTCAGCGCAAAGATTTCGAAGCGGTCGGGATGGCGCGCCACCACGTCGAGCGTGTTGACGCCGATGGTGCCGGTGGCGCCCAGAATGGTGAGCACGCGCGGTTTCGAGCTGCCTGGTTTCATACGGAGCGCTCCAGCCACAACAACAGGCCCGTGGCGATCGGCAGGGTGGACGTCAGCGCATCGATGCGGTCGAGCACGCCGCCGTGGCCGGGTAGCACGTCGCCGCTGTCCTTCATTCCGGAAACGCGCTTGATCCAGGACTCGAACAAGTCGCCCAGCACCGACACATACAGCAGGCCTGCGATCATGACGAACAGCGACAGCAGCGGCATGCCTGCGAGCAGGCCGACGGCGGCCGCATACAGCGCGAGCGCGACGAGCGCGCCCGCCACGCCCTCCCAGGTCTTGCCCGGGCTGATCGCAGGCGCAAGCTTGTGGCGCCCGAAGTGGCGCCCGGCGAAATAGGCTGCGGTGTCGGCGATCCAGACGATCGCCATCACCCCCAGCAGCACGGCAGGACCGCGCGCATGCAGATACAGCAGCGCTGCCCAGGTCGGCAGCAGCAGCACGACGCCGACCGAGGCGCGTACTGCCGGCTGCGGTGCCTGCCAGCGGCCCAGCAGCCACATCGGGGCCACGACAAGCCAGAACGCGACGGCCAGCAGGATCAGTGACGTCCGGAAAACGGGCCAGTCGGCGCCCAGGATATGCGGCAATGCGAAGGCGCAGACCGCCAGCAACACCGCGTAGATGCGCGCGGCCAGAGGCGGGAAATGGCTCAGGCGCGCCCACTCCCAGGCGGCCATGCCGACCACGCCGGCCATCAGGATCGCCCACAGCCACGCGGGCGCCCACAGCACAGCGGGAACGAACACCGCCAGCATCAGCACGGCAGTGGTCACACGGCTGGCGGTCGGCGTCATGAATGCGTTGTCCTGGATGTCATCACGACGCGGATCGCAATTGCTCGCTGGTGCGACCGAAACGGCGTTCCCGGGTGCGGTAGGAAGCGATCGCCTGGTCCAGCGCTGGCGCGTCGAAATCGGGCCACAACGCGTCGGTGAAATAGAGCTCGGTGTAGGCCAGCTGCCACATCAGGAAATTGCTGATGCGCTGCTCGCCGCCGGTGCGAATGAACAGATCCGGTTCGGGCATGTCGGCAATGCTGAGTTGTTCTGCCAGCGTGGTTTCATTCACCGCACCTGCCGGCACCCCAGACAGCATCAGTTTCTTCACTGCCTGAACGATGTCCCAGCGACCGCCATAATTGGCAGCGACCGTGAAGGTCAGACGGGTATTGTCGCGGGTCAACGCCTCGGCGTCGCGGATCAGCGTCTGGATACGCTCGGAGAAACCCGACAGGTCGCCGATCACGCGAAAGCGGATGCCGTTTTCGTGCAGCTTGGCGACCTCGTTTTCCAGCGCGCGCATGAACAGCTCCATCAGCAGGGTGACTTCCTCCTGCGGACGGCGCCAGTTTTCCGAACTGAAGGCGAATACGGTGAGATGCGACACGCCGCGCTCGGCACAGGCGCGGATCACGCCGCGCAGCGCCTCGACGCCCTTGCGGTGGCCGGCGACGCGCGGCATCAGCCGGCGCTTCGCCCAGCGGCCATTGCCATCCATGATGATGGCGATGTGGTGCGGCACATCACTTGCCTGGGTTGCCTGCTTGGTGCGGGTAGACACGCCGAGTGTGCTCGCCTGGCCTGCTCAGACTGCGAGCAGGTCCTTCTCTTTGTCGGCCAGCATCTTGTCGATCTCGCCGATGAATTTGTCGGTCAGCTTCTGCACCTCGTCCTGGGTGCGGCGCTCCTCGTCTTCGGTCGCGGTCTTGGCCTTGACCATGTCCTTCAGCATGCCGTTGGCATCGCGGCGGATGTTGCGCACCGCGACGCGCGCGCCTTCGGCTTCGCCGCGCACGACCTTGATCAGATCGCGGCGGCGCTCCTCGGTCAGCGAGGGCATCGGCACGCGGATGATGTCGCCGTGCGTCGCCGGATTCAGACCCAGGTCGCCATCGCGAATCGCCTTCTCGATCTTGCCGACCATGTTCTTTTCGTAAGGCTGCACGCCCAGCGTGCGCGAATCGACCAGCGAAACGTTGGCCACCTGCGGCACCGGCGTCGGGTTGCCGTAGTAATCGACCATGACGTGGTCGAGGATGCCGGTGTGGGCGCGTCCGGTGCGCACCTTGGCCAGGTCGTTCCTCAGCGCATCCAGCGTCTTGCCCATTTTCTGTTCAGCGGATTGCTTGATCTCGGCGATGGTGGGTTCAGCCATATCAACTCCTCTACGTGTAGATCACGAACTCAAGGTCACGCGCGTGCCTTCGTCCTCGCCCATCACCACGCGCTTGAGCGCGCCGGGCTTGAAGACGTTGAACACGACCAGGTTCAGGTTCTGTTCGCGGCACAGCGCGAACGCGGCGGTATCGAGCACGCCCAGATTTTTTTCGATGGCCTCGTCGAACGACAGGCTGTGGTAGCGCGTGGCGCCCGCGTCCTTCTTCGGGTCGGCCGTATAAACGCCGTCGACCTTGGTCGCCTTCAACAACAGGTCGGCGCCGATCTCGGCCGCGCGCAGCGCCGCTGCAGTGTCGGTGGTGAAGAACGGGTTGCCGGTGCCGCCGCCGAAAATCACCACACGCCCGGCCTCCAGATGGCGCACTGCCGCGTCGCGCTCGAAGTCCTCGCCGAGGTGGGCGATATGTACCGCGGTCTGCACCCGCGCATCGACGCCGGCCTGCTGCAGCGCATCCTTCAGCGCCACCGCATTCATCACCGTGGCCAGCATGCCCATCGAATCGGCGCTGGCGCGGTTCATGCCGGACAACGCGCCGGTGGCGCCGCGAAACAGGTTGCCGCCGCCGACCACGATGCCGACCTGCACGCCGGCCGCCGCCACGTCGCGGATCTGGCTGACGAAACCGGCCATGGTGTCAGCGTGATAGCCGAAGCTGTCCGGCCCCATCAGGGCCTCGCCGGACAGCTTCAGCAGGATGCGACGGACCGGCGCCATATCAATCACCCCTGGCCCGATCAGACCTGGGCGGCCGCTGCCACTTCTGCGGCGAAATCGGACACCTTCTTCTCGATGCCCTCGCCCACCACGTACATCATGAAGCCGTGACACTGCGAGTTCTTCGACTTCAGCACCTGCTCGACGGTCTGCTTGTCGTCCTTGACGAAGGGCTGCGACAGCAGGGTGACTTCCTTGAGGAATTTCTGCACCGTGCCTTCGGCGATCTTCTCCAGCATGGCTTCCGGCTTGCCGGCTTCCTTGGCCTTTTCGATCGCGACGCGACGCTCGGTGTCGATCAGGTCGGCCGACACGCCGGACGCGTCCAGCGACTTCGGCTTGGACGCCGCGATGTGCATGGCGATGTCGCGCGCCAGCGCTTCGTCGCCGGTCACGTCGACCAGCACGCCGATCTTGCCGCTGTGGATGTAGCTGGCGAATTTGCCCTGGCCGTCCAGCCGCACGAAACGGCGCACCGACATGTTCTCGCCGATCTTGCCGACCAGTTCGGTACGGAAGGATTCCACCGTGCCGCCCTTGTAGGGCAGCGCGGACAGCGCGGCAACGTCGGCCGGCTTCTGGTTCAGCACCATCTCGGCCAGCGCGTTGGAAAGCGCGAGGAAATCGTCGTTCTTGGCGACGAAGTCGGTTTCGCAGTTGACTTCGACCATGGCGGCCGACTTGCCGTCGGCGCTGATGGCGATGGTCACCACGCCTTCGGCAGCGATGCGGCTGGCGCTCTTGGCAGCCTTGTTGCCGAAGCGCACGCGCAGGATTTCTTCCGCCTTCTGCATGTCGCCGCCGGCTTCCGACAGCGCCTTCTTGCAATCCATCATCGGCGCGTCGGTTTTCTCGCGCAGTTCCTTGACCATGCCTGCAGTGATTTCAGCCATTTCGTACTCCTGTCCAGTTTCTTCAATACAGAAAGAGGGGCCATCGCCCCTCCTTAAAATTCCGCTCGCCGGAACCCGGTCCCGGCGAGTTGGTGTGCGTCGCGCTTATTCGGCGGCGGGCGCAGCGTCTTCTTCGACCTCGACGAACTCTTCGCCGCCGACGATATCGCTGATGACCTGCGAACGGCCTTCCAGCGCCGCATCGGCCATGCCGCGTGCATACAGCCGAATCGCGCGAGCGGAGTCATCGTTGCCGGGGATCACGTAGTCCACGCCTTCCGGGCTGTTGTTGGTGTCGACCACGCCGATCACCGGAATGCCCAGCTTCTTGGCCTCGACCACGGCGCCCTTCTGGTAGCCGACGTCGATGATGAACAGCGCGTCGGGCAGGCCGCCCATTTCGCGGATGCCGCCCAGGCTGCGGTTCAGCTTGTCGACTTCGCGCTGCACGGTCAGGGTTTCCTTCTTCGACAGACGGCCCGGCTCAGCCAGGTTGGCCTCCAGGTCGTTCAGGCGCTTGATCGACTGCTTGACCGTCTTGAAGTTGGTCAGCATGCCGCCCAGCCAGCGGTTGTCGACGTAGGGCATGCCGGCGCGCTCGGCTTCCTCGCGGACGATTTCACGCGCGGCGCGCTTGGTGCCGACGAACAGCACGCTGCCCTTGTTGGCGGCGAGCTGACGGACGAATTTTTGCGCATCCTGGAACAGCGGCAGCGATTTTTCCAGGTTGACGATATGGATCTTGTTGCGATGGCCGAAAATGAACGGGGCCATCTTGGGGTTCCAGAAGCGGGTCTGGTGGCCGAAGTGGACACCGGCTTCCAGCATTTGACGCATGGTGACAGACATGTAAATCTCCTAAAGGGTTGAGCCTCCACCCGTCAGCAGCCGCGCGTTGGCATTGCCAGAACGCGCCGCCACCCTTTAATGACAGGTGTGCGAATTTGTCCGAACCATTCCGGACAGCCGGCGATTCTAATTCGAACGGGCGTTTATTTCAAGGATGGCCTCAGCCGGCCGGCGACAGGGCTATCTGCAGCCATACCTCGAGGCCGCCGCCGGGCCGTGACTGCAGACTGACGTCCCAACCGTGGGCCGCCGCCAGCTGACGCACGATCGCCAGCCCCAGCCCCGATCCGCCGGTGCTGACGCTGCGCGAAGCCTCCAGTCGGTAGAACGGACGGAATACGGCCTCCCGTTCCGCGGGCGGAATCCCCGGCCCGCGGTCGAGCACGCCGATGCGGCAGACGCCGTCCGCAAGCTCGGCGCGCAGGGTCACCGGCTGCCCGGCACCGTAGCGCAGGGCGTTCTCCAGCAGATTGGCGAGAATGCGGCGCAAGGCACCGACGGGCGCCGCCAGCGTCGCATCGGCGGCCTCGATCTGCACCCGCTCCGCCGCGCCCGGGGTCGTGCGCACCAGTTCAGCCAGCAGCTCGCGCACCGCCACCGGCTGGGCCGCTTCATGACCGAAACCGCGCGCCAGCGTCAGCACGTCGGCGATCAGGCGGTCCATGGCCTCGATGTCGCCCTCGACCTGCGCCGCCAGTTCCGCACTCGGCTTCTTCACCAGCATTTCCACTGCCAGCCGCAGTCGTGCCAGCGGCGTGCGCAAGTCGTGCGACACGCCGGCCAGCAGCACGGTGCGGGCGGCCAGCAAATCCTCGACCTGCTTTGCCATCTCGTTGAAGCGGCGGCTCAGCGCCGCGATCTCGCGCGGCCCGGTTTCGGGCAGTCGCTCAGGCGTCTGGCCGCGCCCCAGCGACGTGGCCGCCTCCTGCAGACGCTGCAGCGGACGGATGGCCCGGCGCGCCAGCCACCAGGCTGCAAGCAGGGTCAGCAGCGCCCCCCCGGCCAGCGAGGCCAGCAGGGCATGGATCGGGCGCGGCCCGATGCGGCTGTGCGGAAACCCCACCGAAAGGTGCCGGCGGCCTGCCGGCAACGACACCCAGAACCAGGGTTCCCCCTGGATGGCCTCGCGCGAAGTCGCCACCGGCTCGCCCGCGCGTGCGCTCAGCGACGCCACCAGAAAGTGCAGATAGGGCTCCCGCCATGAAGGGGGCTGAGCATCCTGTGGGGGTTCGGCGCGCAACGCCAGTCCGTGCGAACGCGCCAGCTCGATCTCGAAGGCGGGACGCGTGACGGGCGGCAGCTCACTCCAGGTCTGCGCCGACAGGGCCATCAGGCCGGCCAGGTCGTCCGCCGAACGGCGCGCCATCGGCAGCATCAGGAAATAGGTGACGGCGCTGGCCACCAGCAGCTCGAAGGCGAGAAAGAACGCCACCAGCAGCAGCGCGTTCTGCTGCGTGAGACTCAGGCGCGACGACAGCCTCACGCCTCGCCGCCGCGCGGATTGAACAGATAGCCCTCGCCGCGCACGGTGCGGATGTAGACTGGCTCGCCGGAATTCGGCTCGATCTTGCGGCGCAGCCGGGTGACACGGGTGTCGACGCTGCGGTCGAAGGGATCGCGCTCGTAGCCTTTCAGCATGTCGATTAGGGTGTCGCGCGACAGCACCCGCAGCGGATGCTCGACGAAAATGCGCAGCAGCGCGAATTCGGCGGTCGACAGTTTCACCTCGACGCCGTCGCGGAGGAGCCGGTGGCTGGCGACATCCAGCTGGAACGGCCCGAATGCCGGAAGCGCAGCCTGCGGAACGGACGAGTCGGCGCCCAAGCTGCGGCGCAACAGGGCCCGCAGCCGGGCCAGCAGTTCGCGCGGACTGAACGGTTTCGCCAGATAATCGTCGGCCCCCATTTCCAGCCCGACGACGCGGTCGATTTCCTCGCCGCGCGCCGACAGCATCAGGATGGGTACGTTCGACCGGCTGCGCAGTCGCCGCGCCAGGGACAAGCCATCCTCGCCCGGCATCATCAGGTCGAGCACGATGGCATCCGGCATTCCGCGCTCCAGCGCCCGCCACATCGCCTCGCCGTCCATCGCCGTCTCAACCGCAAACCCGCTGTCGCCCAGATAGGCTTCCAGCAGGGTACGCAGCCCCGGATCGTCGTCCACCACCAGGATGCGGGCCGCACCGTGCTCGATCATGCCGCGCCTCGGTCTGTGATGGGGAAAGGGAAGGGTTTCATGAGATGGGACAGGGTGCGGGCAAGAGGTTTCACGATTGCGTTGTCCAGTGGAAGCGGCGCGCCCTCCGCAAGCATGCGATGACGAACCACCCGGCGCCGGTTATCCTACCCCAGGACAGGGACATTCATGCCTGCCTGACACAATCGGACACACACTGGCACACGATGCCATTCATCCGACATCGCCCAGCGACCCACCCGGTCCAGAATGCATTCCAGCCGCAATCCCGCGGCCACAACCGATATCCGATCCCCAACATGAGCCTGTCACGCCTGAACCTGATACTCATCCCGTCTGTCCTGGCTTTGGCCTCGCCGGCCTGGGCCGAGGCGCGTCAGTCAAATGCGAAGACCTCGCAGCCACGCCCCCTCAACCTTTCCCTGCCGCGCGACGTCCTGTCCCTTCCGGACACCGCCCCGGTCGACGAGACCGTTCAGCGCAACCTGAGCGCACCCGTGCCGGTTCCTCAAAACGGCACACCTGGGCCAGCCCAGTTGCGCTACGGCACCGGCTATGAACATCGCCATCAGGAGATGGGCGGCGCGCCAGCCGGCGGCAGTGCTGGTGCTGGTGCTGGTGCTGGTGCTGGTGCTGGGCGCCGGGGTCGGTAATCTCAACCCAAGGAGTGCAATTGATGAAATCGCTGAAAATCATTCCCCTCGTCCTGCTTGTCGCCGGTCTCGCCAGTGGCGCGGTTCACGCAAAAGGCGGCAACGGCGGCATGGCGGGCGGCATGGGAATGGGCAATGGCAGCATGACCCAGCCCGACCCGGCGCAGCGCGCGGAAACGCGCACCCAAAGCCGCGAAGAAAAACGCATTCAGAAACGCGACGGCAGCCATGCCGACGACGCGCAGCGTGTCCAGAACCGCGACCGGATCCGCATCGAAACCCGCGAGCAGGTCCGCAGCGAAGGCGTTTCATCCTCCGGCCAGTAGGCACGCAACCGAGGACAGGCCATCCAGCCGGAAAAGAGGGAAACCGCAGCGCGGACCTCTTTTCATCCTCCATGACATTCCCATGGTTTTTCCGGCACCTGCCAGGCGCGCTAGAATGCGGCTTTGATTTCTGCACGCCCCTACATGACTGTCACCATCAAAACCGGCGCCGAGATCGACGGCATGCGCATTGCCGGCCGGCTCGCCTCGGAAGTGCTCGACTACATCACGCCCTTCGTCAAGTCCGGCGTCACCACCGGCGAACTCGACCGGCTGTGCCACGACTACATGGTCGACGTCCAGGGTACCGTCCCGGCACCGCTGAACTACGCGCCGAACGGCCATACGCCGTATCCCAAGTCGATCTGCACCTCGGTCAACAACCAGGTCTGCCATGGCGTGCCGGGCGACAAGGTGCTGAAGAACGGCGACATCGTCAACCTCGACATCACCGTCATCAAGGACGGCTGGCACGGCGACACCAGCCGCATGTTCGCGGTCGGGGAAGCGTCGATCCAGGCCAAGCGGCTGATCCAGATCACCTACGAGTCGATGTGGGTCGGCATCGACCACGTCAAGCCGGGCACGCGGCTGGGCGACATCGGCCATGCGATCCAGCGCTTTGCCGAAAACCACGGTTACAGCGTGGTGCGCGAATTCTGCGGCCACGGCATCGGCAGGAATTTCCACGAGGATCCGCAGGTGCTGCACTACGGCAAGCCCGGCACCGGCCTGGTGCTGGAGCCGGGCATGACCTTCACCATCGAGCCGATGATCAACGCCGGCAAGCGCGACATCCGCCAGATGCCTGACGGCTGGACCATCGTCACCAAGGACCGCAGTCTGTCGGCGCAATGGGAACACACGGTGCTGGTCACCGACAGCGGCTACGAAGTGTTGACCGTGTCGGCCGGCAGCCCGGCGGTCCCCGATCGCATCCGTCACGCCGCGTGAGCCATCCGCCGTTCGCCGATCTACGCGAGCGGCTCAAAACCGGCCGCGCGGCCCTCGCCGCGGCCTATCTCGACAAACCCTCCGCGCCCCGCTACCTGACCCGGCACGCTGCTCTGGTCGACGGTGTGCTGGCGGACATCAGCGCCCGGCTCGAGCTGCCTGCCCGTTTCTGCCTCGCTGCCGCCGGCGGCTACGGACGCGGCGAACTGTTCCCCGGCTCGGACGTCGACGTGCTGCTGCTGCTGCCGCACGACCCGACTGCCGAACAGCAGGCCACTCTGGAAAGCTGGGTGCAGGCGTGCTGGGACGTGGGGCTGGAAATCGGCCACAGCGTGCGCACCATCGAGGCCTGCATCTCCGAGGCCGACGCCGACATCACGGTGGAAACCAACCTGCTGGAAGCACGTTTCGTATGGGGTAGCCGCGCCCTGTTCGACGAATTCAGCGACCGCTTTATGGCACGCTTCGACGCCCAGCATTTTTTCGACGGCAAGCTGGCCGAACAGCAGGCGCGCCACGCCCGCTTCGACGACAGCGCCTACAAGCTCGAGCCCAACCTGAAGGACAGCCCGGGGGGGTTGCGCGATCTGCATACCATCCAGTGGCTGGCGCAGGCCTGCGACATCCGGGACGGCTGGAACGGTATTGCGCGCGCAGGCCTGCTCACGCCGGCCGAGGCACGACGCATTGCGCGTGAGGAACGCACGCTCTCGGGCTTGCGCATCCATCTGCACCTGCTGGCCAGGCGGCGCGAGGACCGTCTGGCATTCGATTACCAGACCGAGCTGGCCGAACGCCTGGGGCTTGCTGCCACGGCCCACAAGCGCGCAGGCGAACGCCTGATGCAGGGCTACTACCGCGCCGCCAAGCTGATCCAGCGCGCCAACGACATTCTGATCCAGTCGCTGAGGGTGCGCCTGTTTCCGGTGACGGCACCGCCCGCGCCGATCGATGCGGATTTCCAGGTACGCGCCCGGCTGCTCGAAGCACGCGCCGCCGATCTGTTCGAGCGCAAACCCGACACCCTGTTGCGCGCCTTCATCGTGTATGCCCAGCACCCTGCGCTCGCCGGATTCGAGCCGGCCACCCTGCGCGCGCTGTGGCGCGGCAGCACCCGCATCGATGCCGCCTACCGCGCCAATCCGGCGCACCGGGCGCTGTTCATG
Source organism: Thiobacillus sp. (assembly GCA_018262815.1). Classification (GTDB taxonomy): domain Bacteria; phylum Pseudomonadota; class Gammaproteobacteria; order Burkholderiales; family Thiobacillaceae; genus Thiobacillus. The sequence continues at coordinate 12,464 of JADFDN010000027.1, read as the reverse complement.
ACGCTGCTGCGCCAGCCGGCCGGCATCACCCGGGCATTGCGCGCGATGCACCGCTACGGCTTGCTGGCGCGCTACATCCCGGCATTCGGCCGCGTCGTCGGACAGATGCAGCACGACCTGTTTCACGTCTACACGGTGGACGAGCATATTCTCACCGTGCTGCGCAACATGCGACGCTTTACCGTGCCGTCATTCGCGCACGAATTCCCGCTCGCCAGCCGGCTGATCGCCGCTTTCGACAAACCCGAACTGCTCTATCTGGCTGCGCTGTTTCACGATATCGCCAAGGGCCGCGGCGGCGACCATTCCGAGCTGGGCGCGGTCGATGCGCATCGATTCTGCCGTCAGCACGGTCTCGACATGGCCGACAGCGATCTGGTGGCCTGGCTGGTGGAAATGCATCTGGCCATGTCGCGTACTGCGCAAAAAGAGGACATCAGCGATCCCGACGTGATCGCCGGCTTCTCGGCCAGGATCGGCGACGCGCGCAGGCTGGCGGCACTGTATCTGCTGACCGTGGCCGACATCCGCGGTACCAGTCCCAAGGTCTGGAACGCCTGGAAGGGCAAACTGCTGGAGGACCTCTATCACGCCGCGCATGCCCAGCTGGCCGGCGGCGACGAAGCGGTGGCCGACATCGCCGCCAAACAGCAGGAAGCGCGCATCAACCTCGCCCTCTATGGCCTGCCCCGCGACGCCGCCGACGCACTGTGGAAACATCTCGACCCGCGGTATTTCATCCGCTTCGACGCCCGCGACATGGCCTGGCAGGCCCGCATGCTGTGGCGCCGCGCCGACAGCCCCGATGCCGTCGTGCGGGCGCGGCTGTCGCCGGCCGGAGAAGGCATCCAGGTGCTGGTCTACTCGCCCGACCGCCCGGACATTTTTGCCCGCATCTGCGGCTTTTTCGCGCGTATCCAGTACACCATCCTCGAAGCCAAGATCCACACCACCCGGCATGGTTACGTGCTGGACAGCTTTCAGGTGATGGACCTCGCCAATCGCGGCATTCATTACCGCGATTTCCTGAGCTTCGTGGAACACGAACTGGCGCGCGATCTCGATCCGGCGCGCCCAATGGAGGCGGTGCCGCGCGGTCGCCTGTCACGTCACCAGCGCCACCATCCCTACCCGACCACGGTACGCCTGGAGGCCGACGCGCAGGGACGCGGCCACATGCTGTCGATCACCTGTGCCGATCGCGGCGGCCTGCTGTTTGCGGTAGCGGAAACATTGATGCGGCATGACGTGGGCGTCTATGCCGCCAAGATCGACACGCTGGGCGAGCGGGTCGAAGACACCTTCCTGATCCGGGGCGAGGCCCTGCGGACGCCGGCAGGATGCGAAGCGCTGGAAACGGGAATCAGCGAAGCGCTGAGAGCCTAGTGTCGGGAACCAGAAATAGCGGTTTCGATATTTCTGATTGACGACGCTAGAGAGCCGGACGCGCGTATTCGTCGACGTAACGCCCGCGCGCGGGCGCCTTGCGCGCAGGCGGCGATTTCTTGCGCACGCCGTCGGCCGGTTTCTTGACCTTTTCGTCCGCCTCGGTCTTGCTGCGGTTGCGGACACGGCCAGGTCGCACCGTCGAGCCCACTTCCACGGCAGCAAGCGACAGGCCGGCCTGAGCGGCGACCCCGGACTGCGGCGCCTTCAAGTGCAGAGCGCTCACCGGACGACTCATGCGCTCGGGCTCATTACCAGTCGAGCCGGATCTGCCTGCTGCGTTTCGGCCTTGGGCGACATTCGTCTGGCCGTCGATCCCACTGCGCGGGGCCCTCGCCGGGTGACTCATGCGCTCGGCCTCATTACAAGTCGCGCCGGATCTGCCTGATGCGTTTCGGCCTTGGGCGACATTCGTCTGGCCGTCGATCCCGCTGCGCGGGGCCCTCGCCGGGTGACTCATGCGCTCGGCCTCATTACAAGTCGCGCCGGATCTGCCCGATGCGTTTCGGCCTTGGGCGGCATTCGTCTGGCCGTCGATCCCGCTGCGCGGGGCCCTCGCCGGGTGACTCATGCCGCCACCCGCCATTCCTTCAGGCTGCCTGCCAGGGTGCGGGTCAGGGCGATCAGGCTGCCCAGCACGTCGGTGCTGGGTGCGGTCTCGCATGCATTGATTTTGCTGTCGGCATACACCGACAGGATCAGGAGATTGTGCTGCACTTCGGCGGGCAGCGTCAGCCTCCCTTCGGCCAGGGCGGCTTGAATCGCATGCCAGACGCAGCGACTGGCTTCCAGCGCGTTGGCCAGGCGAAGTTCACGGTTGGAATCGTTCCAGTGGCGCTGCACCGCCATCAGCTGGGCGGCAATGTCGTCAAGCTGGGCCGCTTCGCCCATCATCACGTCGGCGTGGCTATTTCGGCGCGGGATATGCTGAATCGGTTGTTCCGGGCTCATTATTGTCCTTGCTGCTTGTGCCGGGGCACCTCGCCCACGGTTACGTAACAAGTTAGCGGCGAGGACAGAAGCAACTTTAGGCTAGCTAAAATCGTGCCCGAAAGCGTCGAAACCCCGTCAGTCGTCCTGCAGGTTTTGCCCGGGGAACAGGGTCTCGGTGAAACCGAAATAGCGCAGGTCGCGGATTCGCATCGGGTACAGGATGCCGCGCAGATGATCGACTTCGTGCTGTACCACGCGGGCGTGAAAATCGCTCACGCTACGGTCGATCGGCTGGCCCGCCGGGTCGAAGCCCTGGTAACGCAAGGCAGTGTGGCGCGGCACCAGTCCGCGCATGCCGGGTACCGACAGACAGCCCTCCCAGCCTTCCTCCATGACGTCGGACAGCGGCGTCAGCACGGGATTGATCAGCACCGTGAAGGGCACGCTTTCCGCCTCCGGATAACGCGGATTGAGGTCGACCCCGAAGATCACCACCTGCAGGCCGACGCCGATTTGCGGCGCCGCCAGCCCTGCACCGTTGAGCGAGCGCATGGTGTCGTGCATGTCGACGATCAGTTGCGCCAGCTCGAGCGAGGCAAAATCCTCCACCGGCCGCGCCGGTTCCAGCAGGCGCGGGTCGCCCATCTTCAGGACATCGCGGATGGCCATGGCTGCTCCAGCTGTTTCAGATCGTCTGCTTCCAGCCAGCGCCAGCTGCCCGGCGCCAGGTCGGCCGGCAGGGCATAGTGCCCGACCGCTTCGCGGTGCAGGGCCTCGACCCGGTTGCCGGTGGCGCCGATCATGCGCCTGACCTGGTGGTACTTGCCCTCGGCCAGCGTCAGGCGCAACGTGCGCACGTCCAGTGGTTCGCAGGCCAGCGCGGCGATCGGCGCCGGTTCGTCGTTGAGCTGAACCCCCTTGCGCAGGGCCTCCAGCATGGCGTCGGTCACCGGGTCGGCGCACACGGCACGGTAGACCTTGGCCACGCCTTTTTTCGGCGAGATCATGCGGTGAATGAACTGGCCATCGTCGGTAAACAGCAGCAGCCCGGTGGTGTCCTGGTCGAGACGCCCCACGCATTGCACGCCGCGCTGCAGCAGATGCGGCGGCAGCAGGGAAAATACGCTGGGGTGATGGCTGGGATGATGCGAGCATTCGTAGCCGGCCGGCTTGTGCATCAGCACGTAAGCCTTTTCGCGATACGGCCAGCTGACGCCGTCGAGCGCCAATTCAAGCGCGGCCGGGTCGAACTCGGCCTCGGGGTCGTCGCAGACCGCGCCGTTGACCGCGACCTCGCCCGCCCGGATGCGTGCCACGCTGACCTTGCGCGAGCCGAAGCCCTGCGACTGCAAAACGCGGTAGAGCTTCATCGCACGCTCAGAAGCTGCACAGTCCCGCAGCGTCGTTGGTCACCAGCTGTTCCAGCAGATGCCGCACCTGCAGCATCACCTCGCCCAGCACCGCCTGGATTTCGCCCATCTGGATGCCGTCGGTCGACAGTCCGCGCCCGGCCGCGTGATTCACCACCGCCCCCACTGCCGCGTAGCAGAGCGCCAGTTCGCGCGCCAGGTAGGCTTCGGGCATGCCGGTCATCCCCACCATGTCGGCGCCGTCGCGCTCCATGCGGTTGATTTCGGCCGCCGTTTCCAGACGCGGGCCCTGGGCCACCCCGTACACGCCGCCGTCGCGCAGGCTGATGCCTGCGCTGGCCGCGGCCTGCAGCAGGGCGGCGCGCATGGCGTCGCAATAGGGAAAGGTGAAATCGAGGTGGGTGACGGGCTTGCCGTTCCCGACGAAATAGGTTGCAGCGCGGCCATGCGTGTAGTCGATGATCTGGTCGGGAATCACCAGCGTGCCCGGGATCAGATCGGGATGGATGCCGCCGACGGTCGCCACCGACACCACGCGATCGACGCCATGCTCCTTCAGCGCCCACAGATTGGCGCGATAGTTCACCTCGTGCGGCGGGATGGTGTGGCCGTAGCCGTGGCGTGCCAGAAAGATCACCTCCTCGCCGCAGATGCGACCGAAGGTGAGCGCCCCCGAGGGCTCGCCGTAGGGCGTGCGCGCCACCTGACGGTGGGTGATTTCCAGATTGGCGAGCTGGGTCAGCCCGGTGCCGCCGATGATTCCCAACATGTTATTTGTCCTTCAAAGCATAAATCGCAGGCAGGTTGCGCCACAGTCCGTACGCGTCCATCCCGCAGCCGAACACATAGCGATTGGGCACGTCCAGCCCGACAAAGTCCGCGCGGATCGGTTTGGCGAGGCCGTTGTCCTTGTTGGTCAGCACCGCAGACCATACCCGCGTCGCCCCCATATGCACGAGCTTGTCGCGGATTGCCGCCAGGGTTTCGCCCTCGTCCAGGATATCGTCCAGCACCAGCACATTGCGGCCCGCCACGTTTTGCCCCGGCAGCACCCGCCATTCCACCTCGCCGCCCCGGGTTTTTCCGCGATAGCGGGTCACGTGCAGGTAGTCGAACTCCAGCGGGAAAGCCAGCCGGGGAAGAAGCTGTCCGGCAAACACCACGGCGCCGCCCATCACCGCCAGTACCAGTGGAAACTCGCCGGCCAGCGCATGCGCGATGTCGCCGGCCAGGCGGTTGATGACCGCCTGCACGGTTTCCTCGGACGCGACACACTCGGCAGTGTCCAGCAACTGTTGTGCTTCAAACAGCGTCATGGCGATGGCAGGCCCGGGAAAAGACAGGAGTCTAAGGCCTCGACGCCGATGTTTCCAGAGCGGGCAGCGGTCGAGTAAGCTTGCATCATGTCGATTTCCGCCTCCCCTCCCCCTGCGCTCGACGCTTCCGGCTGGCTGGCGGGCGCACGCCGGCTGCCCTCGCCCAATTGCGACGCCCGCCCGGAAGACGCTGCGATCGAACTCATCGTCATCCACAACATCTCGCTGCCGCCCGGTGTATTCGACGGCGATGCGGTGATCGAACTTTTCACCAACCGGCTCGACTGGGATGCGCACCCGTATTTCCAGACGATCCGCGGCCTCGAGGTGTCGGCCCACTTTTTCATCCGCCGCGACGGCACGCTGATCCAGTTCGTTCCGTGCACGCTGCGCGCCTGGCACGCAGGGGTATCGAGCTGGCAGGAGCGCGAACGTTGCAACGACTTTTCCATCGGCATCGAGCTCGAAGGCACCGACGACCTGCCTTTCACCGAGGCGCAGTACGCCACCCTGATTCCGCTGGTGCAGTCGCTGCAACAGGCTTATCCGATCCAGGCCGTGGTCGGGCACAGCGACATCGCCGCAGGCCGCAAGACCGATCCCGGCCCCCATTTCGCCTGGCAGCGGCTGCATGAGAACGTGGCCTGACCCGTCCGGTCTGGCCCGAATCGGACTGGCTGCGCTGCTGGCGCTTTCCGGCTGTGCGCCCTCGCTCAAGAACGTCACCGAGCGCCCCCACACGCGCGCCACCTCCAACCATGCCGACAGCCCGCTGAAAGACCATCTGGCATCGCACATTCCGCCCGGGCAATCCGGCTTCCATCTGCTGCAGGGCGGCCACGCGGCCCTCGCCGCACGGCTGGCGCTGGCCCAGCGCGCCACCCGCACGCTCGATGTGCAGTACTACCTGTTCCACAACGACACCACCGGCAAGATGGTCGCCGCGACCCTGCTGGCCGCAGCCGAGCGCGGCGTTCGCGTGCGGCTGCTGATCGACGACATCGACACCGCCGACAAGGAACTCCGGCTCGCCACGCTGAACACCCACCCCAACATCGAGGTCCGGCTGTTCAATCCCTTCCACACCCGCAGCACCAATCTTTTCGTGAAAGGCTGGCAGGCGCTGCGCGACAACGTCCGGCTCAACCGCCGCATGCACAACAAGGTCTTTATTGCCGACAACCAGATCGGCATCACCGGCGGCCGCAACATCGGAGACGAGTATTTCGATGCCCACCACGATCTCGCCTTCATTGATCTCGATGTCATCGCCGCGGGAGCCATCGCCGACAGCCTGTCGACATCCTTCGACCAGTACTGGAACAGCATTGCCGCCGTGCCGGCCTCTGCCCTGCCGGTCGACGCCGGCGACATCCGGCTGCAGCGCGCCGCGCAGTTCCTGCAGCAGTTTCGCGCGCAGCAGATGGACAGCGACTACGGCCGCAAGCTGACCGCGGCCGACCCCATCCCCAAATTGCTGGAAGGCCAGCTCGCCTGGCGCATCGCACACGCGGACCTCATCGTCGACCCACCGGAAAAAGTGCTGAAGCGCAGCAAATCGCCCTCCAGGCTGCTGATCGGCCAGCTCGCCGGGTTGTGGCTCGACCCTACCCGGCGCGCCCTCATCGTCTCGCCCTACTTCGTTCCCGGCGCCTCGGGCATGGCGTATTTCGAATACTGGCGCAGCCAGGGCGTGCAGGTCGATGTGCTGACCAATGCCTACGCCGCCAGCGACGTCCCGGTGGTGCACGCCGGCTATGCCAATTATCGCGTGCCGCTGCTGGAAGCCGGGGTCAACCTGTACGAACTGAAACCGGTCGCCGAAGCCACCGGCGGACGCCTGCGCGACCTTGGCAGCGGCTCGTCGCGCGCAAGCCTGCACGCCAAGACCTTCGTTTTCGACGACGAGCACGTGTTCATCGGCAGCTTCAACTTCGATCCGCGCTCGGCCCTGCTCAACACCGAAATGGGGCTGGTGATCCACTCGCCCGAACTGGCCCGCGAGGTCACCGCCATCGCCCAGGACGCCATGCGCCCCGAGCGCAGCTTCCGACCCCGACTCGTCGTCGAGCCCGTCACCCAAGGCACCTCCAGGCGCGTGCAATGGCACGACCTCCATCAAGGCAAGGAACGGGTATTCGACGTCGAACCGGAAACCACGCTGCTTCAGCGGGGTTTGCTGCGTGTGCTGCAGACCCTGCCGATCGAGGAACATCTATGAGGCACGGTAAAATCCGGTTTTTACCTTGAGGATCCCGGCCATGCGCCTCGGCACCCCGCTCTCCCCGTCCGCCACCCGCGTCATGCTGCTGGGCGCGGGCGAACTCGGCAAGGAAGTCATCATCGCCCTGCAGCGCCTGGGCGTTGAAGTCATCGCCGTGGATCGCTACGTCAATGCGCCAGGCCACCAGGTCGCCCATCGCGCGTATGTGACCGACATGAGCGACCGCTCGGCGCTGCACGCGCTGATCGAGGCGGAAAAACCCCATCTGGTGGTGCCTGAGATCGAGGCCATCGCCACCGACGTCCTGCTGGAAATCGAAGCCGCCGGCCTGGCGGAAGTCATCCCCACTGCGCGCGCCGCCCATCTCACCATGAATCGCGAGGGCATCCGCCGGCTGGCGGCCGAAACCCTGGGACTGCCGACCTCGCCCTACGTGTTCGCCGACAGTCTCGACGAAATGCGCACGGCAGCCGGACAGCTCGGCTACCCGGTGATCGTCAAGCCGGTGATGTCGTCGTCCGGCAAGGGCCAGTCGAAGGTCGACGACGCCAGCCAGCTGCAGGCGGCCTGGGACGATGCGGCCCGCGGCGGCCGGGTCGACAAGGGACGCGTCATCGTCGAGGGCATGATCGATTTCGATTACGAGATCACCTTGCTGACGGTGCGCGCCCTCGGCGCCTCGGGCGAGGTGGAGACGTATTTCTGCGAACCCGTCGGCCACCTGCAGGTGAAGGGCGATTACGTCGAATCGTGGCAACCGCAGGCCATGTCCGCCGCTGCGCTCCAGCGGGCGCAGGATATTGCCGCCGCGGTCACCGGCAATCTCGGCGGACGCGGCATCTTCGGCGTGGAATTGTTCGTCAAGGGCGACACGGTGTGGTTCTCAGAAGTCAGCCCGCGTCCGCACGACACCGGCATGGTGACGATGGCGACGCAGCGGCAGAACGAGTTCGAACTGCACGCGCGCGCCATTCTCGGCCTGCCGGTCGACGTCAGCCTGCGCGAAGCGGGCGCCTCGGCGGTGATCTACGGCGGCATGGAAGCGAGCGGCATCGCCTTCGACGGCGTGGCCGACGCCTTGCGCACGCCCGGTGTCGATCTGCGCCTGTTCGGCAAGCCGCAGGCCTTCGTCAACCGTCGCATGGGCGTGGCATTCGCCACAGCCGCCGACACGGACGAAGCCCGTCAGCGCGCGAGGGCAGCGGCGGCGGCCGTCAAGCCGGTGAGGGCCTGAGCGATGCAGACGCATTACGAACGCCTCGGCGGCGCCGACGTGATCCGCAAGCTGGTCGACCGCTTTTACGACCTGATGGACGAAGACCCGGATTACTACGGTATCCGCAAGCTGCATCCGGCCGACCTCGCCGAATCGCGCAACAAGCTCGCCTGGTTCCTTTCGGGCTGGACCGGCGGCCCGCCGGAATATACCGACCGTTTCGGCCACCCTTTCCTGCGCCGTCGCCATATGCCGTTTGCCGTAGGCGTTGCCGAGCGCGACCAGTGGATGGGTTGCATGCTCCGCGCCATGCAGGACGTAGGCGTGGATCCTGCCATGCAGCAGGAACTGGCCGCGGCTTTCTTCAAGACGGCCGATTTCATGCGCAACCAGCCGGAATAAGATGAGACGCCTGCTTGGATGGAGTGTGCTGTTCGCCCTGCTGGCCGGGCTTGCCGTGCTGCCGTGGCTGATGCTGGACGATGCGCCGGCGATCGAGCCGCCCGGCGAATTTCGCCGCAATGACCTCGCCTGGGTCAAGTCGCTGTTCCAGAAACACGATCCGCGGCGCCAGACGCCCGAGGTGATTCAAACCATCCGGCTCGACGAATCCGAACTCAACCGCTTGCTCAATTACGCGGTCGAACTGCGCCGCGTCAGCGGCATCGCCGCCGAGCTGACTCCCGGTCTGGCCACGCTTACCGCCACCCTGTCGGTGCCGCCCAACCCGTTTGGCCGCTATCTCAACCTCACTGCCGAGGTGGCGGATGTGCCCGGCGGCGTCCGCATCCAGAGCCTGCAACTCGGCAGTCTGCCGGTGCCCGGCATGCTGGCCGACTGGAGCGCACGCCAGGCTCACCGCTGGCTGCGTCGCGACGAAACCTACGCCATCCTGACCCAGGCCTTCTCCCAGGTGACGTTCGACGAGAATCAGGCCACGCTGGATTACCGCTGGCGGCCTGAACTGCTGACGCAACTGGAACGCAAGAGCGCCGACCTTCTGATCGCACCCGAAGACCAGCACAGGATGCTCGCTTACGCCGAGCAACTGGACGCGCTGCTGAAACCCCATGCGCGCGGCAGCACGATCCCGCTGGTTCGCGTCACGACGCCGCTGTTTGCCCATGCGCAGCTCAACGGCGGCGACGCAGCCGCCGAAAACCGCGCCGCGCTCACCGCGCTGGCCGCCTATCTCTCCGGCATCAGCCTGCCCAAATTGCTGGAAGGCGACGGACGATCGATCCGCCGTGCGCCGCGCGTATTGCTGTCGCTGCATGGGCGACGCGATTTTGCCGAACACTACGTCATTTCGGCTGCACTTGCCGTCAACGGCGGCAGCCGTCTGGCCAGCGCCATCGGCCTGATCAAGGAGGAAGAGGATGCCAGCAAGGGATCGGGCTTCAGCTTCACCGATCTGGCTGCCAACCGAGCGGGGGTCCGGCTGGGTGAACGTGCAACCGGCGAAGCTGCTGCGCAGGTGCAGCAGCGGCTGGCCGCCGCCCGCAGCGACGCCGATCTGCTGCCGGATTTTCGCGACCTGCCGGAGTTCATGTCGCAGGCCGAGTTCGACCGCCGCTACGGCCCGATCGGCAGTTCCCGTTACCTGAGGATCATCGATCGCATCGACGCGCGAATCGATGCCCATCCGCTTGCCCAATAAATAGTCAAGAAACCCTGTTATAATGCCGGGTTTCCCGCATTCCGGCCCCCATCATGTCCCGCAAGCTCCGCAACATCGCCATCATCGCGCACGTCGACCATGGCAAAACCACGCTGGTCGACCAGCTTCTCAAGCAGTCCGGCACCTTCCGCGACAACCAGGCGGTTGACGAGCGGGTGATGGACTCCAACGACCTGGAAAAGGAACGCGGCATCACCATCCTGGCGAAGAACACCGCGATCACTTACGGCGAATACCACATCAACATCGTCGACACCCCCGGCCACGCCGACTTCGGCGGCGAGGTCGAGCGCGTGCTCGGCATGGTCGACGGCGTGGTGCTGCTGGTCGACGCGGTCGAAGGCCCGATGCCGCAGACGCGCTTCGTCACCAAGAAGGCGCTGGCGCTCGGCCTGCGTCCGATCGTGGTGATCAACAAGGTGGACCGTCCCGGTTCGCGTCCGGACTGGGTGGTCGACCAGACCTTCGACCTGTTCGACAAGCTCGGCGCCACCGACGACCAGCTCGACTTCCCGATCATCTATGCGTCCGGCCTCAACGGCTGGGCCTGCATGGACCTGAAGGACGCGCCTTCGCAAGGCGGCGCTGCGGCCGACATGAAGCCGCTGTTCGACACCGTGCTCAGCCACGTGCCGACCCCGCCCGGCTCGGCCGACGCGCCGCTGCAACTGCAGATCGCCGCGCTGGATTATTCGACCTACACCGGCCGCCTCGGCGTCGGCCGCGTGCTCAACGGCCGCATCAAGCCCGGCATGTCGGTGGTGGTGATGAACCACGAAGACCAGGTTGCCACCGGCCGCATCAACCAGGTCCTCGGCTTCCGCGGCCTCGACCGCGTGGCGGTGGACGAAGCCGAAGCCGGCGACATCATCATCATCTCGGGCCTCGACGACATCGGCATCGGCGTCACCATCTGCGACAAGGAAAACCCCGTCGGCCTGCCCGTGCTGGGCGTGGACGAACCGACGCTGACCATGGACTTCATGGTGAACACCTCGCCGCTCGCCGGCACCGAAGGCAAGTTCGTCACCAGCCGCCAGATCCGCGACCGCCTGAACAAGGAACTGCTGACCAACGTGGCGCTGCGCGTCGACGACACCGGCGACGCCGACGTGTTCCGCGTTTCCGGCCGCGGCGAACTGCACCTGACCATCCTGCTCGAGAACATGCGTCGCGAAGGCTTCGAGATGGCCGTGGCCAAGCCGCGCGTGGTGTACAAGGAGATCAACGGCGAGAAGTGCGAGCCGTACGAAAACCTCACCATCGACCTGGAAGACGAACACCAGGGCGGCGTGATGGAAGAGATCGGCCGCCGTCGCGGCGAACTCACCAACATGGAATCCGACGGCCACGGCCGCACCCGCCTCGAATACCACATCCCGGCGCGCGGCCTGATCGGCTTCCAGTCCGACTTCATGACCATGACGCGCGGCACCGGCCTGATGAGCCACGTGTTCGACGACTACGGTCCGGTCAAGGCCGACCTGCCCGGCCGCCACAACGGCGTTCTGGTGTCGCAGGACAACGGCGAAGCGGTGGCCTACGCACTGTGGAAGCTGGAAGACCGCGGCCGCATGTTCGTTTCGCCCGGCGACAAGCTGTACGAAGGCATGGTGATCGGCATCCACAGCCGCGACAACGACCTGGTGGTCAACCCGATCAAGGGCAAGCAGCTCACTAACGTGCGCGCCTCGGGCACCGACGAAGCGGTGCGCCTGACCACCCCGATCAAGCTGACGCTGGAATCGGCAGTGGAATTCATCGACGACGACGAGCTGGTGGAGATCACCCCGAAATCGATCCGCATCCGCAAGCGCCATCTGCAGGAACACGATCGCAAGCGCGCCAACCGCGCAGCGGCGTAAACCAGAACCCGGCCTTGCGCCGGGTTTTTTTATGTCCTGACGGGTAAAATCGCCACCATGCAACCTGTCGAAATCGGCCTCCTTGTCGGCCTCGCCGCCCTCATCATCGTCACAGTCTTGCTGCTATTGCGCCTTAACGCGCTGCGGCGCGAACAGGGCGGGTTGCCCGCACTGCTGACGCAGGACATGGAAGCGCGCCATCGCGCGGTGCTGACCGATCTGCACGCCGGGCTGTCACAGCAGTCCGACCGCATGCAGGCCCAGCTCGCCTCGTTACAGGTCGCCCAGACCGAACGCCTGGCCGAAACACGCGAAACCGTCAGCGGCCAGTTCGGTCAGTTCCAGACCGCGATGCTGGAAAAGCTGATCGAGCAGGGGCGCGCCGAGCAGAGCCTGCTGCAGGACACGCTGAA
>JADFDN010000026.1 GCA_018262815.1 Thiobacillus sp. | reverse complement strand
ACCAGGCCAGCCCGAGTTCGCCGACCAGCGGCCTCATCACCGGAAACAAATAGCCGCATGACGAGCGACACCGGCGCGCATCCGCGCATCCGTTCCTATGTGCTGCGCGCCGGCCGCGTCGGCTCCGGCCAGGCCCGCGCACTGGCTGAAATCGGGCCGCAGTTCATGCTGCCCTACCAGCCTGCGATGCTCGATCTCGATGCGGTGTTCGGCCGCACGGCTCCGCGCATTTTGGAAATCGGCTTCGGCATGGGCGAGGGCCTGGCCGAGATAGCGGCCGCCCACCCTGAAAACGACTATCTCGGCGTCGAAGTGCATACGCCGGGCGTGGGGGCGCTGCTGAAGCAGGTTGGCGAGCGCGGGCTCACCAATGTGCGCGTCATCCAGCATGACGCGGTCGAGGTGCTGACCCGCATGCTGGAGCCGGCCAGCCTCGCCGGCATCCATATCTTCTTCCCTGACCCCTGGCACAAGAAGCGCCATCACAAGCGCCGTTTGATCCAGCCGCCGCTGGTGAGCCTGCTGGCGAGCCGTCTGGCGCCCGAGGGCTACATCCACCTGGCCACCGACTGGCAGGACTATGCCGAGCAGATGCTGACGGTGCTCTCCGCCGAGCCGCTGCTTGCCAATACCGCCGACGACTATGCGCCGCGCCCCGACACCCGCCCGCTGACCAAGTTCGAACAGCGCGGCATCCGGCTGGGACACGGGGTGTGGGATCTGGTTTTCCGCCGGGCCGGATAATCCGCTGCACCATGCGGCTATGATGCAGGCATGGACATCCTCGAACTCGTCAAGGCGGCATTCGCGCTGTTCGCCATCGTCGATCCGGTCGGCGTCATTCCGATTTTTCTCCTCGCCACCCACGGCTACAGCCTCGCGCAAAGCCGCGCTGCGGCACGCATTGCAGCGTTGACCGTGCTGGGCGTGCTGACGCTGTTCACGTTTCTCGGCGAGCCCATGCTGATGTTTTTCGGCATCCGTCTCGCGGCCTTCTCGGTGGCGGGCGGCCTGCTGCTGCTGTTGCTCGCCCTGTCGATGGTGCAGGCGCACGTCAGCCCGCAGCGCCAGACGCAGGACGAGGCGGTGGAGGCGGAAGAGAAGGATGCGGTCGGTGTGGTGCCGCTCGGCATTCCGCTGCTGGCGGGGCCGGGCGCGATCACGCATGTGATCGTGGCTGCCGGCGCGGCGCGGGGTGACGTGCTGCATCAGGGCCTGCTGCTGATTCCGGTGGCACTGGTGGCGCTCTCGGTGTGGCTGGCGTTTCGCGCGGCACCGATGATCGCACGACGTCTCGGCAGAACCGGAATTCACGTCGTTACCCGCCTGATGGGCCTGATCATCGCAGCGATTTCAATCGAGATGATCGCGGGTGGCCTGGGCAAACTGTTCCCCGGCCTGCTAGCCTGATCTGGTGCACCGCCGCACCAGGATGGCGCGCGTCAGGCGCAACCTCGGCGCCATTTCCACGTCCTATCATGTGTTGATTGCGGGCACGATTGCTGCGCTACACAGATTTTCATCACAAGGAGTTCAAGCATGGAATTCGGTATCGTCGGACTTGGCCGCATGGGCGGCAACATGGCGCGGCGGCTGGCGCGCAAGGGCATCAAGATCGCGGTGAACAACCGCAGCCATGACGTCAGCGAAGCGATCGCGGCGGAAACCGGCCACAAGGCCTGCGCTACGCTCGAAGACCTGGTCGCGGCATTGGAGGCGCCGCGCATCGTCTGGCTGATGCTGCCGGCGGGCGAAGCGACCGAAGCGGCGCTGGCTGCGCTGCTGCCGCTCTTGGTCCCGGGCGATCTGGTCGTCGACGGTGCCAACGCGTATTACAAGGACGACCAGCGTCGCGCCGAGTTGCTCGCGGCGCGGCAGATCGAATTCGCCGATGCCGGCGTATCCGGCGGCGTGTGGGGGCTGGATAACGGCTATTGCATCATGTTCGGCGGCAGCGACACGGCGGCCGCGCGCCTCAAGCCTTACATGGAGGCACTGGCGCCGACGCCGACCGACGGCTGGCTGCATACCGGTCCGGTCGGTTCCGGGCATTTCGTCAAGATGGTCCACAACGGCATCGAGTACGGAATGATGCAGGCCTTCGCCGAAGGCTTCGCGCTGATGAAGAACAAGGCGGGCTTCGGTCTCGATATCGGGGAAATCGCCGAACTGTGGCGGCACGGCAGTGTCGTGCGGTCCTGGCTGTTGGACCTGTCGGCGGATTTCCTGGCGCAGGACCAGACGCTGGAATCCATCGAGCCCTATGTCGCCGATTCGGGCGAAGGGCGCTGGACAGCGCTGGAGTCGGTCGAGCAAGGCATCCCCACCCCGGTGATGTCGCTCGCCCTGATGATGCGTTTTGCCACCCAGGGCAAGAACGATTACGCCGCGAAAATGCTGGCGAAAATGCGCCAGGGTTTCGGCGGCCATGCGGTGAAGGAGGGCTGAAATGAATCTGGCCAAGAATTCGAGCCACGAAGACCTGCCGTGCTCGTTCGTCATTTTCGGGGCGACCGGCAACCTGGCGTCGAACAAGCTGCTGCCTGCGCTGTATCACCTCGAAGCCGCGGCCCGGCTGGCCGAATCGCTCACCATCATCGCGTTTTCGCGCCGTGACTGGACCACCGCAAGCTGGCGCGAACACATGCGCGAAGTCCTCAGGGACAAGATCAAGGGCTCGCTCGACACTCCGGTGTTCGAGCGCTTCATTGCGCGCTTCGCCTATCACAAGGGCGACCTCAATGACGTCGAGTCCTACCGGGCGCTGGCGGATCGCCTGCCCCCGGAGTCGGCCTGCTCGGCCACGGTGTTCTACCTGGCGATCAAGCCGGCCGAGTTCGGCGCGGTGATCCAGAACCTCGAGGCCGTCGGGCTCAACAAGCCGCGCGGCCTGAACCGGGTGGTGATCGAAAAGCCCTTCGGCGAGGATCTCGAGTCGGCACAAATGCTGAACCGCCTGCTGCACCAGCATTTCGACGAGGAACAGGTCTACCGCATCGACCATTTTCTCGGCAAGGAAACGGTGCAGAACCTGCTGGTGTTCCGCTTCGCCAACACGCTGATCGAACCACTGTGGAACCGCAATTTCATCGATCACGTGCAGATCACGGTGGCCGAGTCGATCGGCATCGAGAAGCGCGCCGATTACTACGATCGTGCGGGTGCGCTGCGCGACATGCTGCAGAACCATCTGATGCAGCTGATGACTGTCGTTGCGATGGAGCCGCCGCCCGCGCTCGAGGCCGATGCGCTGCGCGATGAAAAGGTCAAGGTGCTGCGCTCGATCCGGCCGATTGCCAAGCGCGCGGTCCATGCCCATGCGGTGCGCGCGCAATATGCCCGCGGCAGCATCGACGGGCAGTCGGTCATGGGCTACCAGCAGGAAGACGAGGTCGAGCCGAATTCCATCACCGAAACCTTCGTCGCCGCCAAGTTCTACATCGACAACTGGCGCTGGCGCGGCGTGCCGTTCTATCTGCGCACCGGCAAAAGGCTGGCGAAGCAGACGTCGATGATCGCGATCCGCTTTCGCCATCCGCCGCAACAGCTGTTCCGCGAAACGCCCCTGGAATCGGTCGCGCCGAACTGGGTACTGCTGTCGATCCAGCCCGAGGAATCGATGCGCATGGAGATCCACGTCAAACAGCCGGGTCTCGACATGGACACCCGCGTGATGCAGATGAACGCCAGCTTCCTCAAGACTGACGAGCAGACGCTCGATGCCTACGAGACCCTGCTGCTCGACGTGATCGAGGGCGATCGTTCGCTGTTCATCCGCTTCGACGAAGTCGAATGGGCGTGGCGCGTGGTCGATCCCATCCTCAAGAACTGGACCGTCGAGCGTGAGTTCATCCCGACCTATCCCGCCGGCTCCTGGGGGCCGGCCGAGGCGAACCGGCTGTTCGACAGCGACGATCAGACCTGGCGCAACGAACTGTGATGGCGACCCAGTGGCGGGTGTTCACCGATGCTGCTGCGCTGGTGCGGGCGCTGGCCGACGCACTGTGCGCCGAAGCCGCGGCGGCGATTGCCGCGCGTGGCGCGTTCCACCTGGTGCTGGCCGGCGGCACCACGCCGCGCGCGCTGTATGCCGAGCTTGCGCGACGCGGCGCAGGCGATGCGCGCTGGCACATCTGGTACGGCGACGAGCGCTGTCTTGCGGCCAGCGATCCTGAACGCAACAGCGCCATGGCGGAGGCCGCCTGGCTCGCGGCGTCGAATATTCCCGAAGAACAACGCTGGCCGATCCCGGCCGAGTACGGTGGCGACGAAGCGGCAGCGGTGTATGCGGATTGGCTGGAGCGTGTGGGCGATTTCGACGTCGTTCTGCTCGGCATGGGCGAGGACGGCCATACGGCGAGCCTTTTCCCGGGCCACGACTGGGGGACTGCGGCCGGCAGCCCGGATGCGCTGGCCGTGTCGGATGCGCCGAAGCCGCCGCCCGAGCGGGTGAGCCTGTCGGCGCTGCGCTTGAATCGCAGCACGAAGCTGTGGATCGTGGTGACAGGCGCCGGCAAGCATGCGGCGCTGCAGCGCTGGCGACGGGGCGAGGCGCTGCCGGTCGCGGCCGTGCAGGGCAGGCAGGAGACGGTCGCCTGGCTCGATGCCGCCGCCTGGACGCCGGGCGGCTGATCAGCCGCCGCGATCGTCGGGTTCGGGAGCAGCTGTCCTTTTAGGCTTTGCCGCCGCAGCCGCCAGCATCGCCTGGCGCGACGCCGGGGTTTCCAGGCTGATGCGGCCGAGCGTGCCGCTGCGGTAATCGGTCAGCAGGATCATCGCGGCCTTTTCCAGATCGAGTTCGCCGCCGCGTCCCTTCAGGATGCAGCCGCGTTTTTTCGCGACCGCTTCCAGCACCCCGGTTGCATCGAGTCCTTCCAGCGAAAATCCGTAGCGTGCTTTCAGCAGGGTGGGATAGCGTTCGAGCAGGATGCCGGCGAGAAAGGTCGCCACTTCCTCGTCGATCACCGCGTTGCGGCCGATCGCGTGGCTCGCCGCCAGCATGAAGCCGTCGGCGTCGTGTTCGATCTTCGGCCAGGTCATTCCCGGCGTGTCGACCAGGATCAGCCTCGGCGACAGATTGATGCGCTGCTGCGACTTGGTCACCGCCGGCTCGTCGCCCACTGCCGCCACGCGGCGCTTGACCCAGGTGTTCATCAGCGTCGATTTGCCGACGTTGGGGATGCCCATGATCATCAGCCGCAGCGGCTTGAAGGCGTCGTCGCGGTGCGGCGCCAGCTTCTGCGCCAGCGCAGGCAGCTTCGCGACGTCGCCGGGTTTCTTGGCCGAGATCGCCACCGCCAGCACGCCGGGCTGCTTGTTGAAGTACTCGATCCAGGCGCGCGTGGCCTCGGGGTCGGCCAGATCGGCCTTGTTCAGGAGCTTGAGGCAGGCACGCTGGCGATGGGTGCGCAGTTCGTGGATCATCGGGTTGCTGCCGGCTTCCGGCAGGCGCGCGTCGAGCACCTCGACTACCACGTCGATCTGCGCCATCGTCTCCGCGGCCTTCTTGCGCGCGGTGGTCATGTGACCGGGGAACCACTGGATCGCCATGAGGAGGGGGTGTCAGCTAAAGGGGCGTGATTATCGCATCAGTACGATATCAGCCGGCACCGCCGCCGCTGCCCACGCCATGCGCGGCAGCGAGCACCAGTGCGTCGAAGTCGGCCGCACTCATCAGTCCACGCTCGGCGACGATGTCGCGCACCGGGCGGCCGGATTTTTCCGATTCCTTGGCGACTTCGGCGGCCTGGTTGTAGCCGATCTGCGTGTTGAGCAGGGTGGCGAGCGCGACGCTCTGGTGGATGAAGAAGGCGCAGCGCTCGCGGTTGACGACGATGCCCTTGAGGTTCTTCTCGGTGGCGGCGTTCATCGCGTGGGTCAGCCAGTCCATCGCGTCGAACAGCGCGCTGCCCAGCGCCGGCATCATCACGTTGAGTTCCATCTGCCCGGCCTGCACCATGTAGGACACCGCGGCGTCCTGCCCCAGCACCTGGAAGCACACCTGGTTGAGCATCTCGAACATCACCGGGTTGACCTTGCCCGGCATGATGCTTGATCCGGGCTGCACCGGCGGCAGCTGGATTTCGCCGAGGCCGGTGCGCGGTCCGGAAGCGAGCAGGCGCAGGTCGTTGGAGATCCGGGTGAGCTCCAGCGCGAGGTTGCGGATTTCGCCGGACAGCCGCGCCAGATCGTTCATCGACTGCATCTGTGCGACCAGCTGGCCGACGCGGATCGGTTCATGGGTGAGCTTCGCCAGTTCGGCCGCGGCGCGCGCCGGGTAGTCGGGCGAGGTGTTCAGACCCGTGCCGGCAGCGGAACCGCCCAGCCCGATTTCGCACAGTGCCGGCCGCACGGTGTCGAGCGCGGCCGCACAGCGGGAGAGTGTCCAGGCGTAGCCGGCGAACTCCTGCCCCAGGGTGGTGGGCACCGCATCCTGCAGGTGGGTGCGGCCGGATTTCACCGTGTCCTTTTCGCGTTCGGCCAGGCGCGAGAATTCGGCGGCCATCGCGAGCACCGCCGCGGTCAGGCGCGGCAGCTTGGCGAGCACCGCCAGGCGGATCGCGGTGGGTATGGTGTCGTTGGTCGATTGCCCCATGTTGACGTCGTCGTTGGGGTTGACCAGCTTGTAGCCACCCTTCTCGCCGCCCAGTGCGACGTTGGCGAGATTGGCGATGACTTCGTTGCTGTTCATGTTGTGGCTGGTGCCGGCGCCTGCCTGGAAGCGGTCGACGACGAACTGCTCGAGATGCTCGCCGGCGAGAATTTTCTCGCAGGCGGCGACGATGGCATTGCATTTTTCTTCCGGCAGCCAGCCGGGCTGGCAATTGGCGCGCGCCGCGGCGAGCTTGATCCGCACGTGCGCTAGTACGAAATCCTTATCCGGACGGCGTCCCGAAATGGGAAAATTCGCCACGGCACGCGCGGTTTGTGCGCCGTACCAGGCATCCTTGGGAACCTGGACCTCGCCGAGCGAGTCTTTCTCGATGCGGAATTCATTCATGATGGAAATAACAATGCAAACGTTACAAAGACGGCAATTTTATCCGATGTGGCTGGCCGGGCTGCTGCTGGCGCTGACGGTGTCATGGGCGCAGGCGGCGGAATTCAGGGTGACCGACACCAATGGCAAGACCCACACCCTGTCCGGCTACAAGGGCAAGTGGGTGCTGGTGAATTACTGGGCGACCTGGTGTCCGCCCTGCCTGGAGGAAATCCCCGACCTGATCGCGCTGCACGAGAACAAGAAGAACAACCTTGTCGTCATCGGCGTCGCCATGGATTACCGAAACGCCAAGCAGGTGACCGATTTTGCCGATGGGCTGCTGGTCGAGTACCCCATCGTACTGGGTACGCCACAGATCGTCAGCCAGATCGGTCCGGTGCAGGGTCTGCCGACCACCTATCTGTATAGCCCGGAGGGTAAAATGGTCGCACAGCAAGTGGGACTGATCACCCGTGAAGCGGTGGAAAGTTACATAGCCGGCAAGGCCCGCAAGAAAAACTAGATCTGTCTGCAAGCCCGAGGAGACACCATGCGCCAACTGCTCATTGCATTTTTCCTGTTACTGGCTGCGCCCGCCTGGGCGGAGACCCGTGATCCGGCCAACCATTTCTTCCAGCCCAAGTTCGGCGACTTCAAGGCTGATTTGCAGGAGGCCAGAAAGCAGGGGAAAAAGGGCATTTTCCTGTTCTTCGAAATGGATGAGTGCCCGTTCTGCGAGCGCATGAAAACGACCATCCTCAACCAGCCCGAGGTGCAGGATGATTTCCGGTCCAAGTTTCTGGTGTATTCGGTTGACGTCAACGGCGACACGGAAATGACCGATTTCCAGGGTAAACACCTCACTGAAAAGGCTTTTGCATTCGCCAACCGCGTGCGCGCCACGCCGACGCTGCTGTTCTTCGACCTTGACGGCAAACTGGTCGCGCGCCACACCGGGCCCACCAAGGACAAGGCCGAGTTTCTGCTGCTCGGTCGTTACGTTGCCGAGGGTGCCTACGCAACCCAGCCCTTCACCAAGTACAAGCAAGGCAAATGAGGCACGCCGCCTGCAGCGTGTTGCTGGCCTGTGCGCTGTCCAGCGCGGCAGGGGCGGAACAGCTGACGCTCGACGAGGCGCTGTCCACCGTGACCGCCGCGCATCCCGAACGCCGCATCGCCGAGAGCGATCTGGCGCTGTCGCGTGCTGACCGCGACCATGCGGCCAGTCGGCAGGATTTCAGCCTGTTCCTGGACGGCAGCCTGCGCAGCGGGCGTCGCCCCGACGGCGACTGGAAGCCCGACAATATCGGCCGCATCGTCGCGCGCAAACCCTTGCTGGATTTCGGACGAACCGGCCAGCTTGTTGCCGCCGCTGATCAAGACATCGTCGCGCGCCAGGCCGATCTCCTCAATATCGAGAGCCTGCGCCGCATCGACATCATGGCGCGCTACTTCGACGTGCTGCTGGCTGATCAGCAATACGTTGCCGACAATGAGTTCATGACCGTGGCCTATCTAGACTGGGACAAGGCACGTGAGCGCTTTGAACTGGGGGTCGGCAACCGTCCCGATCTGTTACGGCTGGAAGCGTTTTACCAGGACTGGCGCGAGCGTCGCAGCGCCAGTCTGCAGCGCATGCGCAGTGCCCGGCAGAAGCTGGCGCATGCCATGTATCGCCCGGATAAATTGCCGACCGCGCTCGCCGAACCGTCCTTGCAGGACAACGCCCGGCAAGTGCCCGAGTACGATACGCTGCTGTCCTGGGTGATGCAGAAAAATCCTCGTATACAGGCCTTGCAGGCACAGATTGTGGCCGCCGATGCAAGGCTCGCCGCGATTCGCGCCGAACGTCGGCCGCTGCTCGATGCCGAAGTGATTGGCGGAGGCTATAGCCGCGAATCGACCACCCGTGATGAACTGAGCGCCGGACTGGTGTTCACTATCCCGCTTTACCAGGGGGGCCGGGTGGATGCCCGGGTGGCACGTGAGCTGGCGCAGAAGGAGCGCCGCGTCGCCGAGTTGGAGAAACTGAAGCTCGATCTGGCGGATACGCTGCTCGCTACCCTGCAGGAAATCGAATGGCTGCGCAGCAGCGGCCGCCCCGCTGCCGACAAGCAGGTCGAATATCGCGACTGGGCACTGGAGCGTGCGCGAGCCGAGTACGAGCTCGAACTCAAGACCAATCTGGGAAGCAGCATGGCGGAAACCCAGGCGGCGCAATTGCGCCGCAAGCAGGTGGAATACCGCCTGGCGCTGGCGCTGGCCCGGCTGGAAGCATTGTCCGGCGGCAGCCTGCCGCCTGTTGAAGGAGCACAGCAATGAAGCAGCGCAGGGTGGCCATGGCACTGGCCGGGGTGTGGTTGGCAAGCGCAAGCCCGCTCTGGGCGGCGGACAAGGTGGAGCTCACCACCCGCGTGTCGGGCGTGGTTGTCGAGGTGCTGGTGAAGCCCGGACAGCGCGTGAAGAAAGGTGCAGTGCTGCTGCGTCTGGACAGAACGGTGCTGCAGGCCCGGCTCGACGAGGCGATGGCGGAGCAGGCGCGCGCGCAGGCCGACGAGACCGATGCCAGGCGCGAACTGGAGCGGTCGCAGGAACTCTACGATCGCACCGTGTCGTCGACCAGCGAGCTCGAAGCGGCCACGCTGCGCCACGTGCGTGCGCAAGCTGCGCTGTCGGGCGCCAACGCACGCCGTGTGATTGCGCAAAAAAACCTGCAGGACGCGGAACTCAAGGCGCCCTTTGACGGGGTGGTCAGTGCGATACCGGGGCGACCGGGCACCGTGGTAGCGGCAGATTGCCAGCCTAAACCGCTGGTTATCCTGGAGTAGGGCGGCTCCAGGGAGCGTGCCGGGCCAGCACGCTCCCTGGAGCCGCTGCCCGGCGCGTATCAGCCGCCCATGCGTTTGGCGACTTCAGCTTCCATTTCCGCCGCCTGGTGTGGCGAAGCAACCGCAGCGATCACCTTGTGGCACATCGGCAGA
Organism: Thiobacillus sp.; assembly: GCA_018262815.1. Lineage (GTDB taxonomy): Bacteria > Pseudomonadota > Gammaproteobacteria > Burkholderiales > Thiobacillaceae > Thiobacillus. The sequence continues at coordinate 18,282 of JADFDN010000026.1, read as the reverse complement.
ATGGCTGCGAAACCCGCCATATCCTGGACTTCACTCATCTTGCGGTAAGCCGGCGATTTGGTGCCGACCAGCGCCGCCATGAATTCCAGCACGTAGGCGCGTGCGCTTTCCAGATTGCCGGTCGCAGCCTGTGCCTGTGCAGCGGCCGGGGGCATGCCGGGAGCGGCAGTCGGGGCGGCGGGAGTGGCCTGCGCACCAGCCATGTTGCGCAGGGCCTGGATGAAGCCGCTTTGCAGCAGCTCGTTCACCATGGCTTCCAGTTCGGCGCAGTTGGGCAGCTTGCGGCACAGTTCGCCAAACGAAATGCCGTTTCCGACGCTGAACAGGATTTGCCGATGCTTGGGCCGCAAGGTGTGCCCGTGATTGAAGATCTCTTCCTGGCCCTTGGTCGTGCGGGCCAATTGCATAGTCATTTCCATGGTCGCCTCCGTTGTCGTATTGCAGGCACGTGGCCTGTAGCCGATGTTTTGCATAGGCTGTGCCAGCAGGCGAATCAGGCTCGTCTCCTTGACAGGCAAGGGATGCAGCATGGTCGGCGTCGAAGGGGAGGGAGTGATCCGCTGAAAAACTGTTGAAAGGGCGACGACTGGTCGAGATTTCGGCGGAAAAAAAGCGCCGGAGGAAACCGGCCGGTGCCTGTCAAGGCGACTCAGCCGTGCCGATATCCGATGGCATCGGGCATGACGCGCACGGCCATCAGGCAGCGGCCCCGACGTCTTTCCACGTCGGTCGGCAGATGTCCCATGTCACGTTAGGGCGGAATGTCCCGCTGGCGCTGCATACTGGGCGGGTGTTCCCGGCGAACTTTTGCCTGGCGTGGCGCAGCGGGGTGAAACTGCAGAATGAAGCGAACGGCCGGAGAGGGAGGATCAGGAGAAGTCAGCCGGCCGCTGCCGGCGTGATCTCAGCTGCGCGACGCGGCAGACGCGTCGGCAGATTTGGTGCTGGGCGTGTAGTCCCAGTGGCGCTTCCAAGCACCGACGACGAGGTTGGGGTATTCCGGGCGCCCAAGGCTGCCGTTGTAGCGGCCCAGCGCACGGAACAGGTCGCCGCGCTCGATATCAATGTAGTGGCGCAGGATCAGCGCACCGTATCTCAAATTGGTGCGCAGCTGGAACAGGTTGTGGTCGGGGTTGCCGATTGCCCTGACCCAGAAGGGCATCACCTGCGTATAGCCTCGTGCACCCACCGGCGAAACCGCGTATTTGCGGAAGCCGCTTTCGACCTGGATCAGGCCGAGCATGAGTTGCGGATCGACCCCGGCGCGCGAGGCTTCCCAGTGCAGGGTGGTGAGGAATTCGAGCCGCTCGGCCTCGTCCGGCATGCGCTTGGCAAGCCGACGCGACATTTCCTTCAGCCAAGCCGCCTCGTCGGCGACGTTGCGAAATGCAGTGCGGGTGACTGCAGTGTCGGCCAGCGCCCGCTGCAGCGAGGCGCGCACATTGGCGGACATCGCCTCCTCGCGCTGTCCGCCCGCCTGCGCAGGCAGGGAAAGCAGCAGGGCAGCGATGATGAGTCCGATGTGCGTGATCCTGTTCATGTCAGCTTTCCAGCAATCCTTCCAAAAATTCCGTTGCGCCGGCGAGTGCAATTTTCTGCGCTTCTCCACTTTGCCCGGGCGCAGCCTGACGCGGCTGGTACTCGATCATGCCATCCTTCAGACCTCGCTCGCCCACGGTGACGCGGTGCGGGATGCCGATCAGTTCGGCGTCGGCGAACATCACGCCGGGGCGCTCGTCGCGATCATCCAGCAGCACGTCGATCCCGGCTGCCGTCAGGTCAGCATAGAGCGTATCGGCGGCTTTTTGAACCATCTCGGTCTTGCCGTAACCGATGGCGACAATCACCAGCAAGAACGGTGCCATCGTCGCCGGCCAGATAATGCCGCGCTCGTCGTGATTCTGCTCGATGGCCGAGGCCACGATGCGCGACACGCCGATGCCGTAGCAGCCCATTTCCATCACTTGCGCCTTGCCCGCCTCGTCCAGGTAGGTGGCGTTCATCGCTTGCGAATACTTGCTTCCCAGCTGGAACACGTGGCCGACCTCGATGCCGCGGCACAGCTGCAGGCTGCCTTGGCCATCCGGGCTGGGGTCGCCGGTGACGACATTCCGTATATCGGCCACAACATCCGGTTCCTGCAGGTCGCGGCCGAAATTGACGCCGGCGAGGTGAAATTTCGGCTTGTTGGCGCCGCAGACGAAGTCGCTCATCGCGGCGACCGTGCGGTCGGCGATGAGCTTGATTTTGGCGCGGTCGATGCCGACCGGCCCGAGGAAGCCGGGCGGGCAGTCGAAGGCGGCGCGGATTTCGGCTTCGTTGGCGAGGCGGAAATCCGCCATGCCGGGCAGCTTGCCGAGCTTGACTTCGTTCAGCATGTGATCGCCGCGCAGCAGCAGGACGACCATCGCGTCGCCGGCCATGACGGCAATGAGCTTGACGGTGCGTTCGAGCGGGATGTCCAGCAGCGCGGCGACATCCTCGCAGGTGGTCTGTTTCGGCGTATCCACTTCGCGCAGCGCTTCCTGCGCCGCGGCGCGCGGCGCCGCCGGGGCGAGCGCCTCGGCCAGTTCGACGTTGGCGGCGTAGCCGGAATCCGGGCAGTAGGCGATCAGGTCCTCGCCGGAATCAGCCAGCACGTGGAACTCGTGCGAGGCCGAGCCGCCGATGGCGCCGGTGTCGGCGGCAACGGGGCGGAAAGTCAGCCCCAGTCGGGTGAAAATCCGCCCGTAGGCGTCGTACATCGTCTGGTAGGTTGCGGCGAGGCTGTCACGGCTGGCGTGGAAGGAATAGGCGTCCTTCATCAGGAATTCTCGCGCCCGCATGACGCCGAAGCGCGGCCGGATCTCGTCGCGGAACTTCATCTGGATCTGGTAGAAGTTGACCGGCAGCTGGCGGTAGCTCTTGATTTCGCGGCGGGCGACGTCGGTGATGACTTCCTCGTGTGTGGGGCCGAAGCAGAAGTCGCGCTGGTGGCGGTCCTTGATCTTCAGCATCTGCGGGCCGAACACCGCCCAGCGTCCGGTTTCCTCCCACAGCTCGGCCGGCTGCACCGCCGGCATCAGCAGTTCGATCGCGCCGGCACGGTCCATTTCCTCGCGCACCACGGCCTCGACCCGGCGCAGCACCCGCAGTCCCAGCGGCATCCAGGTATACAGGCCCGACCCCAGACGCTTGATCAGGCCGGCGCGCAGCATCAGCTTGTGGCTGACGAGCTCGGCTTCGGAGGGAGCTTCCTTGGTGGTGGAAATGAAGAACCGGGTGGCGCGCATGGTGGAGTAATCGAGACGAAAACGCGCATTTTAGCGTGCGGACAGTTAATCTTTCGCCCTCGATTAGGGGACGGTACAGCAATGCGCCTGAAATTTGGTAAACGCCGGGGAGGCGACGACGGGCTGGAAGTGACCGAGGAGCGCGGCACGCGCGTCCTGCATCTGGGCAGCCGCGCGATCCAGAGCGCGATGCGGGTGAGCCGGCCGTGGGACCTGGAATTGGCCTATACCCGCGCGATGATGGGCTTCCTGATGTTCAACCCGACACCGCAGGACGTGCTGATGATCGGCCTGGGCGGCGGTTCGCTCGCCAAGTTCATCCGCAAGCAGCGCCCGCAGACGCATATCACCGCGGTGGAAATCGACCCGCGCGTGATCGCCGCCGCGCGCACGCATTTCGAGCTGCCGCCGGACGACGACGCGCTCAATGTGATCGAGGCCGACGGCGCGCTGTATGTGCGACAGCACCCCGCCAGTGCCGACGTCATCCTGCTCGACGGTTTCGACGCCGGCAACCAGGTCGAGGCGCTGGCGACGCAGACGTTTTATGCTGCCTGCCGCCGCGTTCTGAAGCCGGGCGGCATATTGGTGGTGAATCTGTGGGGACGCGACAGCGAATTCGCCGAGTATTTCGCGCGCCTGACGCGCGCGTTCGACGGCGAGGTCGGCTGGCTTTCGGTGCAGAACAAGACCAACGTCATCGTGTTTGCGTTCGCCGAGCCGGGTGCGGCAGTCCGGCTCATGGACGTGCAGCCGCGTCTGGCCGATCTGTCGAAGCGCTGGGGTCTCGACCTGCGCGGATTCGCCCGCGATTTTCAGTGGGCGGAGGGGGTGGCGCCGCTGCTGAAATAAGGCGTCTTGTCGAGACGATGCAGGCGCACGCTTTCATCGTCCGACCCCGACGCCAGCGTGCGCCCATCGGGGCTGAAACGAACGACCGAGCCGCACAGGTCGTGCGCCTGGTAGCGCTTCACCACCCTGAAGTCGGCGGTATCGAGAATGCGGATCGCCGAATCGGTATGACGCCCCAGGGTGGCCACATAACGGCCGTCCGGACTGAAGGCGATCGAGGTCAGCAGGCCGTTGTGCTCGGTCGGGACGGACTGCATTGCGCCGCTTGCCATATCCCACAGGTTCAGGCGGAACCAGCCGCCGGCAGCCAGCGTGCGTCCGTCGGGGCTGAACTGGAGATCACGCGGGGCGTGGGGGGCGGGGAAGCTGCGACGTGGCGTGAACGTTCGATCCAGCACCAGGATGCGGCGTCCGAGGCCCACTGCCAGATGATTTCCGTGCGAAGCGAGCGCCCGAACGCCGCCGCCGAGAGGGATGGTGTGCCGGGCCTGCAGGGTGTCGGCTGACCAGACGCGCAACTGGCCGTCGGGGTGTCCGCTGACCACATGGCCCTGAAACAGCGCCAGTGCAGTCACTGCGGGGCCCTCGCGCTGAGCCTGGATCTGGCCGTTGCGCCAGAAGATCAGGCGGCCGTCGTCGCCGCCGCTGACCAGTCCGCCCGAGGCCAGGGGCAGAATGGCGCGCACCGCCCGGCGATGGCCGCGCATCTCGCCAACCGGTTGCCGGGTGGCGGCATTCCATACCCGGATCTCCCCACGGAACCCCCCGCTGATGAAGTGCTGTCCGTCTGTCGTGTAGGCAAGCATCGTGGTGCCGAAGCCATGGATTCCGGTCAGCGCATGATCAGGCGGGTCGGCTGTCATCAGATTGGAACAACCCGACAAAAAATGAATTAAAACAATGCTTAACAGGAGGTTTCTGGCCACGGCAGGTTTGCAATTTCCGGCGGGTGTGAAAGAATGCAGGTAATCGAACTTTATTGATGGTGGCGGCCATGATCGACCGAGAAGGGTACCGCCCGAACGTAGGCATTATATTGTGCAACGCGCAGAACCAGGTTTTCTGGGGCAAGCGCGTCAACCAGCACGCCTGGCAGTTTCCCCAGGGCGGCATCAATGCGGGGGAAACGCCGGAACAGGCCATGTTCCGGGAACTGGAAGAAGAAGTGGGCTTGCAGCCCGAACACGTGCGCATTCTGGGTCGTACGCGCGAATGGTTGCGTTACGACGTGCCCCCCCACTGGACACGGCGCGACAGTCGCGGCCTGTATCGCGGTCAGAAGCAGATCTGGTTTCTGCTGCGGCTGACCGGGCGCGACTGCGACGTTTCCCTGCGTGCCAGCAGCCATCCCGAATTCGATGCCTGGCGCTGGAACGAGTACTGGGTGCCGATGGATGCGGTGGTCGACTTCAAGCGTGAGGTCTACCGCCTGGCGCTCGAGGAACTCGAACGCTATCTGCACAAGGACGTGCGCTATTTGCGCCAGCGCGCCCGCCGCCTGTGCGACCGGCGGGGCGCAGCGCTGGATTTGCAGCTGAAGCCTTGAATACGGTGCGGCGGAAGCGTGATGAAGGTACGTATCTACACTTCGACCACGCTGACGATTGCCGGGGCCGTGCCGGGCCTGCCCTTGTGGCAGCTCGCCCCTACCCGTGACAGTGCGGGTGCGCGGCTGACCGATTTCATGATGCTGATTCCGCGTTTGCGGGCGCGTCCCCCGCTTGAGATCGAACGTGCCTCGCGTGACATCCAGGCAGTGCTGGCGTTGCACCAGGATGTCGTGTTTGCCGATCTCAACCTGAAACTCAACCTGCTGTGGGTGTCGTTGCGGCCGCGTCCGGGGGCGATCAGCGAACTGGTCGCCGCAATCCGGTTGCGCGTACCCGAGGCCGTGCTGGTGGGGCATTACGCCGAACCCCGCTAGGTGAACGGCGAGGCCTCGTACAGTCCTTGAATTCGACCGGTGCGTGCGTCGCAACTCGTGCCGCACGCGCCCGAATGCCCCTGCGAATGGCAGGGAAACCCGCGTCCTTTCTGCGTTTCCGTTCACCCAAAGCGGTGGAATTCGTTAAAATGAGCGATTGCTAATTAACCCGCTGGAGCAAACATGGCCGTTTCTGAACTTCAGGTGCAAACCGCACTGAAAGAGTTGGTTGATCCCAACACGCACAAGGATTACGTCTCGACCAAATCCGCTCGCAACATCAAGATCGACGGCGGTGCCGTGTCGGTCGACATCCTGCTGAGCTACCCGGCGCAGAGCCAGTTGGCCGCCATCAAGCAGCAGGTCGAAGACAAGCTCAAGAGCATCGATGGCGTCACCGCCGCCGTCGCCAATGTCAGTTTCAAGATCGTTTCGCACAGCGTGCAGCGCGGCGTGAAGCTGATCCCCAACGTCAAGAACATCATCGCCGTTGCTTCCGGCAAGGGCGGCGTCGGCAAGTCCACCACCGCCGTCAATCTGGCGCTGGCGCTGGCCGCCGAAGGCGCGCGCGTCGGCATGCTGGACGCCGACATCTACGGCCCGTCGCAGCCGACCATGCTCGGCATCACCGACAAGCCCGAATCCACCGACGGCAAGAACCTCGAGCCACTGATCGGCCACGGCATCCAGGCGATGTCGATCGGCTTCCTGATCGACGTCGAAACGCCCATGGTGTGGCGCGGCCCGATGGTCACGCAGGCGCTGGAGCAGCTGCTCAACAACACCAACTGGAGCGAGCTGGACTATCTGGTGGTCGACCTGCCTCCCGGTACCGGCGACATCCAGCTGACGCTGGCGCAGCGCGTGCCGGTGACCGGTGCGGTGATCGTCACCACCCCCCAGGACATCGCATTGATCGATGCGCGCAAGGGTCTGAAGATGTTCGAGAAGGTTGGTATTCCCATCATCGGCGTGGTCGAAAACATGAGCCTGCACATCTGTTCTAACTGCGGCCACGAAGAGCGTATCTTCGGCGAAGGCGGCGGCGAACGCATGTGCAAGGATTACAGCGTCGAGTTCCTCGGCGCGCTGCCGCTCGATGGCAGCATCCGTGCCGACACCGATTCCGGCAAGCCGTCGGTGGTGTCCGACCCGAACGGGCGCGTGACCGAAATCTACAAGCAGATCGCGCGCCGCGTTGCTGTTAAGATTGGCGAAACCGCGGTGGATCATTCCGCCAAGTTCCCCAATATCGTCATTTCCAACACCTGATGAGCATCAAGTCCGACCGATGGATCCGCCGCATGGCGGCTGAGCATGGCATGATCGAACCATTCGAACCGGGGCAGATCAAGCAGGCCAATGGCCGGTCCATCGTGTCGTACGGCACGTCGAGTTACGGTTACGACGTGCGCTGTGCCAGCGAATTCAAGCTGTTCACCGACATCAATACCACCATCGTCGATCCCAAGGCGTTCGACCCGAACTCCTTCGTCGAGGTCAAGGGCGATTCCTGCATCATCCCGCCGAACTCCTTTGCGCTCGCGCGCACGGTGGAATATTTCCGCATTCCGCGCAGCGTGCTGACCATCTGTCTCGGCAAGAGCACCTACGCCCGCTGCGGCATCATCGTCAACGTCACGCCGCTGGAACCCGAGTGGGAAGGCCACGTGACGCTGGAGTTTTCCAATACCACCCCGCTCCCGGCGCGCATCTACGCCAACGAAGGCGTGGCCCAGATGCTGTTCCTCGAATCCGACGAGGTGTGCGAAACCTCATACCGCGATCGCGGCGGCAAATACCAGGGCCAGGTTGGCGTGACCCTGCCGAAAATTTAATCCCCGGGACACCGGGGATTCGTATAATCCGCTTTTTTTAATCCGCCCATTCCAACGGCTTCCCTCTGGAGCAGGCCATGCGCTTCCGTTTTCCCGTTGTCATCATTGACGAAGACTTCCGTTCCGAAAACGCCTCGGGCCTCGGCATCCGCACGCTTGCCGAAGCCATCGAGAAGGAAGGCATGGAAGTGCTGGGCGTTACCAATTACGGCGACCTGACTTCGTTCGCCCAGCAACAGGCGCGTGCGTCTGCATTTATCCTGTCCATCGACGACGAAGAGCTTGCCGGCAGCGACGAGGACACGAGTAACGCGCTGCAGAAGCTGCGCGGCTTCGTCGAGGAAGTGCGCTTCCGCAATGCCGAAATTCCGATTTTCCTGCACGGCGAAACCCGTACCGCGCGGCATATTCCCAACGACATCCTGCGCGAGCTGAACGGCTTCATCCACATGCTGGAAGACACGCCGGAATTTCTCGCCCGCTATATCGGCCGCGAGGCGCGCGCTTATCTCGATTCGCTGGTGCCGCCGTTCTTCCGCGCGCTGACCCATTACGCGGCTGATGGCTCTTACTCTTGGCACTGCCCGGGACACTCCGGCGGCGTGGCTTTCCTGAAGGCGCCGATCGGCCAGATGTTCCATCAGTTCTTCGGCGAAAATCTGCTGCGCGCCGACGTCTGCAACGCGGTCGACGAACTCGGTCAGTTGCTCGACCATACCGGTCCGGTGGGGGAGTCGGAGCGCAACGCGGCGCGTATCTTCAACTGCGATCACCTGTTCTTCGTCACCAACGGCACCTCGTCGTCGAACAAGATGGTGTGGCACGCCACGGTTGCGCCGGGCGACATCGTGGTGGTCGACCGCAACTGCCACAAGTCCATCCTGCACGCGATCATGATGTGTGGGGCGATTCCGATTTTCCTTACGCCGACGCGCAACCATTACGGAATCATCGGTCCCATTCCGCTGGACGAATTCCGACCGGAAAACATCGAGAAAAAGATCGCCGCCCATCCGTTCGCCAAGGATGTGAAGCGCAAGCCGCGCATCCTCACCATCACCCAGTCGACCTACGACGGCATCCTCTACAACGTCGACATGATCAAGGAATTGCTGGGCGACTACATCGACACCCTGCATTTCGACGAAGCCTGGCTGCCGCACGCGACATTCCATGACTTCTATCGTGGCATGCACGCCATCGGCAAGAACCGTCCGCGCGCCAAGGATGCGCTGGTGTTCGCCACCCAGTCGACGCACAAGCTGCTGGCCGGATTGAGTCAGGCCTCGCAGATCCTGGTGCAGGACTCGGAGACGCGCAAACTCGACTTCCATCGCTTCAACGAAGCCTATCTGATGCATACTTCGACTTCGCCGCAGTACGCGATCATCGCCTCGTGCGATGTGGCTGCAGCGATGATGGAGCCGCCCGGTGGTACTGCGCTGGTCGAGGAATCGATCAAGGAGGCACTTGATTTCCGCCGTGCCATGCGCAAGGTCGACGAGGAATTCGGCGACTCCTGGTGGTTCAAGGTGTGGGGGCCGCAGAAGCTGGCCGAAGAGGGCGTGGGCGATCGCGAGGACTGGATGCTCGAAGCCGGCGCGCGCTGGCACGAATTCGGCAAGATCGCGCCCGGCTTCAATCTTCTGGACCCGATCAAGGCCACGGTCATCACCCCGGGGCTGGACATGGACGGCGCCTTCGCCGACTGGGGCATTCCGGCGGCGATCGTGACCAAGTACCTCGCCGAGCACGGCGTCATCGTGGAGAAGACCGGGCTGTATTCCTTCTTCATCATGTTCACGATCGGCATCACCAAAGGACGCTGGAACACGCTGGTGACCGCGCTGCAGCAGTTCAAGGCCGACTACGACGAGAACCAGCCGCTGTGGCGCGTGCTGCCCGAGTTCATCGTGAAGCACCCGCGCTACGAGAAGACCGGCCTCAAGGATCTGTGCGACCAGATTCACGCCATATACAAGGCAAACGACGTGGCGCGTCTGACCACCGAGATGTACCTGTCGGAGATGGCGCCGGCGATGAAACCGGCCGATGCGTTCGCAAAAATGGCGCACCGCGAGATCGAGCGGGTCGAGATCGACAAGCTCGAAGGCCGCATCACCGCGATGCTGGTGACGCCTTATCCGCCGGGCATCCCGCTGCTGATTCCGGGCGAGCGCTTCAACAGCACCATCGTGCGTTACCTGCAGTTTACGCGGGCTTTCAACGAGAAATTCCCCGGCTTTGAGACTGACGTGCATGGCCTGGTCGAGGACGTGGTCGACGGCAAGTCACGCTATTTCGTCGACTGCGTGATCTGAACTGTCCGCGGGCACTGCGACCGGCTTGATTTGTCAGGCAAAAAGCGTATGATTCGCAGTCCCCGGTTTGCCGGGGATTGTTTTTTGGCCTGTGCTTTTATTACCTTGCTCTACCGCACCGCAGCGGGGGGCTGAACCGAAAGGAAACTTGATGCGGCATTACGAAATCGTATTTATCGTCCATCCCGATCAGAGCGAGCAGGTGCCCGCGATGATCGAACGCTACAAGAGCAATATCACCACGCGCGGCGGCAGCGTCCACCGTCTGGAAGACTGGGGCCGCCGCCAGATGGCCTATCCGATCCAGAAGGTCCACAAGGCCCATTACGTGATGATGAACATCGAGTGCGACCAGGAAACCCTGGAAGAGCTCGAGCATGGCTTCAAGTTCAACGATGCCGTGCTGCGCCATCTGACCATCAAGCGCGACGCTGCCGTGACCACGGCCTCGCCGATGATGAAGGAAGAAAAGTCGCGCGACATGCTGGACAGCGCCAAAGCCGAAGGCGCCAAGCCGGAAGCGGCGGCCGAGCAGCCCGCTGCAGCCTGAGTGAGTGCCGGGTTGAATGAGTGAACAGGCTGCTCATCAACGGAGCCCTCATCCAGGTTGATCCTGTGCGTTACAGTCCGGCGGGCGTGCCGATTGCGGAAGCGGTGATCCATCACCGCAGCAGTCAGACAGTGGCGACGCAAGCCCGGCAGGTGGAATGCGAGTTGACGGTGCAGGCGAGCGGATCGCTCGCCTCCCAACTGGCTCAGCTGACCACCGGAACGCAGGTCAAACTGGAAGGCGCGTTGAACCGACGCAGCGTGAACAGCCGGCAACTGATCCTGATATTGAATCGAATCGAAAAGGAATGAATCATGGCACGTCCCATGGGTGGTAAATCTGGCGGCAAGTTCGCCAAAAAAGGCGGCCGCGACAGCGGCAATCGCGGTCTTTTCAAGCGTCGCAAATTCTGTCGCTTCACTGCCGAGAAGGTGGTCGAGGTCGATTACAAGGACATCGACGTGCTGAAGGAATTCATCGCCGAAAACGGCCGCATCATCCCGGCCCGCATCACCGGCACCAAGGCGCACTATCAGCGCCAGCTGGGCACCGCGATCAAGCGTGCGCGCTTCCTGGCGCTCATGCCCTACACAGATCTGCATTGAGGAGACGACCATGCAAGTGATTCTGATGGACAAAGTCGTCAACCTGGGCAATCTGGGTGACGTGGTCAAGGTGAAAGACGGCTATGCCCGCAACTTTCTGATCCCCACCGGCCGTGCGCGCCGCGCCACGCAAGCCAATATGGAAGCGTTTGCCGCGCAGAAGGCCGAACTGGAACGCGTCGCCGCCGAGAAGCTGGCCGATGCCCAGCGTCGCGCCGAAAAGCTGGAAGGCACGAGCGTGACGATCAGCCAGAAAGCCGGTGTCGACGGCCGTCTGTTCGGCTCAATTACCAATGCCGACATCGCCGACGCACTGAAGGCGCAGGGACATGACGTGACCAAGGCGGAAGTTCGCCTGCCCGAAGGTCCGTTCAAGGCCATCGGCGAATACCCGGTGTCGCTGTCGCTGCATACCGACGTGACCGCCAGCATTACGGTGTTGGTGACCGGCGAGCAGTAATTCCGCCGGGTACGCCAAAAAGGGAGCCACCTCGGCTCCCTTTTTTATTTTCGCCCTGCGGTCTTAGCGCTTTTTATTCCGGGCTGTTCAGGCTTTATCCACAGGCTTACCCCTTGGTAAGGGGTGGGCGCAAGACTAGAATCCCGCCATGGCTGCCATCCACCCGCTCACAGCAAGTTCCGACCCCCAGCTGGCGCAGATGCGTCTGCCGCCGCATTCGCTCGAGGCGGAACAGGCGGTACTCGGCGGCTTGCTGCTCGACAACGGTGCGTGGGACCGCATCGGCGACGTGGTATCGGAGAGCGATTTCTACCGCCAGGACCATCGGCAGATCCTGCGCGCGATCGTGCGGCAGATCGCCGAAAACCGCCCGGCCGATGCCGTGACGGTGGCCGAGTCGCTGCAGTCTCTGGGGCAACTCGAAAGCGTCGGCGGACTGGCATATATCGTCGCGCTGGCGAGCAACACGCCGTCGGCGGCCAACATTCGCCGCTATTCCGAAATCGTGCGCGAGCGTTCGGTGATGCGCCGGCTGGCCGAGGTGGCGACCGGGATCGCCGACACCGCCTATTCGCCGGCCGGGCGCAGTGCCTCGCAGCTGCTCGACGAAGCGGAAGCCAAGGTGTTCGAGATTGCCGAATCCGGCAGCCGGGGACAGGCTGGTTTCACCGAAATCAAGCCGCTGCTGAAGGAAGTGGTCGAACGCATCGACGAGCTGTATCACCGCGACAACGATTCCGGCGTCACCGGCGTGCCCACCGGTTTTCACGACCTCGACCAGAAGACCTCGGGCCTGCAGCCCGGGGATCTGGTCATCGTCGCCGGGCGGCCGTCGATGGGCAAGACCGCGTTTTCGATCAACATCGCCGAGAACGTCGCGCTCGACACCGGCCTGCCGGTGGCGGTGTTCTCGATGGAAATGGGCGGCACCCAGCTGGTGATGCGGATGATCGGTTCAGTGGGGCGTCTGGACCAGCACCGGCTGCGCACCGGCAAGCTGGGCGAGGACGACTGGCAGCGCCTCACCTACGCGCTCGGCAAGCTCAACGAGGCGCCGGTCTTCATTGACGAGACGCCGGGACTCAACGTGCTTGAACTGCGCGCACGGGCGCGCCGGCTGATGCGCCAGTGCGGCAAGCTCGGCCTCATCGTGATCGACTACCTGCAGCTGATGGCGGGCAGCGGCGGCGGCGAAAACCGCGCCACCGAAATATCCGAAATCTCGCGCGCGTTGAAGGGGCTGGCGAAGGAACTGCACGTGCCGGTGATCGCGCTGTCGCAGTTGAACCGCGGCCTCGAGCAACGCCCCAACAAGCGTCCGGTGATGTCCGACCTGCGTGAATCGGGCGCCATCGAGCAGGACGCCGACGTCATCCTGTTCATCTACCGCGACGAGGTCTATAACCCCGACACGCAGGACAAGGGCACCGCCGAAATCATCATCAGCAAACAGCGTAACGGTCCCATCGGCACGGTGCGGCTGGCTTTCCTCGGCGAATACACGCGCTTTGAAACGCTGGCGCAGCCCGGCTCCTACTAGTCCAGATGCGCCCCATCAAAGCGCGCATTTCCATAGATGCGATGGCGCACAACCTGCGCGTGGCACGGCGCCACGCGGGCTCGGCGCGTGTGTTTGCGGTGGTCAAGGCCAATGCCTACGGTCACGGCCTGTCGCGCGCGTTGCGTGCGTTTGCCGCAGCGGACGGCTTTGCTGTGCTGATGCTGGAAGAGGCCGCCAATCTGCGTCTGATGGGTGTCGAGAAACCGATTCTGCTGCTCGAAGGGATTTTCGGCCCCGACGAAATCGCCACCTGTGCCGAACTCGATCTGTGGCCGGTTCTGCACCATGCAGCCCAGCTCGACTGGCTGCAACAACAGCCGCCCGCGCGCGCCATTCAGGTTTTTCTCAAGTTCGACAGCGGCATGCACCGGCTGGGTTTTCCGCTTGCCGATCATGCTGCCGTCACCGCGCGGGTGCAAAGCCTGGCCGGGGTGGCCGGCGTCACGCTGATGACGCATTTTGCCCAGGCTGACGAAGGCGCCGGCGTGGACTGGCAGTTGCAGCCGTTCCTGCGCGAAGTGGCCGCATACGGCTTGCCGTGGAGCAGCGCCAATTCGGCGGCCTTGCTGCGTTATCCCGACACGCGCGGCGCCTGGGTTCGTCCCGGGCTGATGCTGTATGGCGCGTCACCCTTTGCCGAGGTGTCGGCCGAACAGCTTGGACTGAGACCGGCGATGACACTGCAATCGGAAATCATCAGCGTACAGACGCTGCAGCCGGGCGAAGGCGTGGGGTATGGCCAGCTGTTTCGTGCCGAGCGCGCGCTGCGGGTGGGCATCGTGGCCTGTGGCTATGCGGATGGCTATCCGCGTCATGCGCTCACAGGCACGCCGGTCCTGGTCAACGGCCGGCCGAGCAGGACCCTGGGCCGGGTATCGATGGACATGCTGTGCGTGGATTTGAGCGAATGCACGGATGCCGGGGTCGGCACTCCGGTGGTGCTGTGGGGCGAAGGACTGCCGGTGGACGCCGTGGCCGCAGCCGCCGGCACCAGCAGTTATGAACTCCTGTGTGCGCTGGCCGCCCGGGTTTCGGTCGAGGAGGCCGACTAGAACGCCTTAGTGCGTGGTGCCGAAGGAGGGATCGCGCGTTCCTGGCGGCAAAGGCAACCCGGCATAGTGACTGGCCTGGGCAATCGGCCCGCGTGGGTAAAGCGAATAAAGAAAGCGATGGCCGCCCATCCCGGCAAATTCCGATTCCAGCGACTGCATCAGCATGCGCGCACTGACCGTGCCGCCATGGTCGGCATAACAATCGCGCAGGTAGCGGATGATGCCCAGATGCGCATCGGTCAATTCCAGCCCGTCCTGTCGTGCCATCTCGATGGCCTGCTCCTCGGTCCAGGGTTCCAGTTCGAACAGATGGCCGCGTGAGGCCGGATCGGCGTGTTCCTGGGCTAGCGTTTTGTTGATGTCCAGCATGGCGGTTCTCCTTGGTCGGGGCGTGATTTTTTATAGGCTGTGCGGCCAGAAAGCCAAGGGAGCGTGGCCCGTTTTTTTGCGCACGATATGACTATAATCTGCTCAAAATCAACCAGGGAGACAACAATGAAGACCATTGCGCACGCGCTCGTCACCGGCCTGTTTCTGACCCAGGCGGCCAATCCGGTATATGCCGGTCTGTTCGATTTCAAGCTGGGCGGAGACAAGCAGGAAGCCGCGCAGCCGTCCGGTTCCGCCGGGCCCGAGGGGGCGCAGGGAGAAGCCAAGGAACTGGAGACATGCGACAAGGCCTACGGCACCCTGGCAGTGGTGGAGCCTCAGGACGCCGTGATCTCGCATCTGTTGCAGTACGGCCTGCAGTCGCCGACCGGACTGATTCGCATGATGGTGCAGCAATCCAATTGCTTTGTCCTGGTGGAGCGTGGCCGCGCCATGCAGAACCTGATGCAGGAACGCCAGCTGGCCGAATCGGGCGAATTGCGCAAGGGATCCAACATGGGCAAGGGCCAGATGGTGACGGCCGACTATGTGCTGACCCCGGACGCCGTCTTCTCCAGCAAGGATTCGGGCGGTGTCGGCGGTGCGCTGGGAGGCTTCGGCGTATTCGGCGCCGTGGCCGGCCTGGTCGCCGCGGGCCTCAAGTTCAAGTCGGCGCAAACCACGATGATCCTGTCGGATTCGCGTACCTCGCTGCAACTGGCCTCGGCCACCGGCAACGCCGAAAAAACCGACTGGAGCGTCGGCGGCCTGCTGGTCGGTGGGGGGGCTGCAGGTGCGCTGGGCGGCTATACCAATACCCCGGAAGGCAAGGTGATCGCAGCCAGCTATCTGGACAACTGGAACAACATCGTGCGTTCCATCCGCAACAACCCGGAAATGGCGCGCCAGGACATCAACCTCAAAGGCAAATCGGGGCAGCCGACCCGTGCCGGCGTGGTATTCGAGGAAGGCGACACGGTCACCGGCAAGATCGCCGGGCTGAGGATCTATGCGCAGCCGAACAAGACTTCGAAGGTCGTCGCCAAGATCGCGCGCGGGGAAGAGGTGATCTACACGGGCAGGGACCAGGGCGGCTTCATGCACGTCCAGGGCCAGGATGGCGAAGGCTGGGTGGAAAAGGTCATGATGAAAAAATAGGCTGTCCGGTCTGCGTAAAAAAGCCGGGTAAGCCCGGCTTTTTTACTGCATGGTCTTGTGTGTCACAAAGCATTCCAGGTGGCGTTCGCCCTGGATGAACGCGGCACAGCCGGCGTTCTGCGCGGCGGCACGCAATGCGGCAGAAAACGTCGGCAGGTCGGCGATGCCTTCGTAAATCTCCATCCACATGGCCGCATCGTCGCAGCGGTTCAGCCGTCGCGGTGTCGTACCACAATGCGGCGCCATCGCATTCAGCAGCGCATCGATACGGCCAGCGGCCAGCTCCATTTGCGCGGGATCGACGCGGTAATACGCGTAGACGGACTTCACTTATTCGGGGAGCGCGTAGGGCAGCGGCTTGAGCTTCAGCGCGACGCCGTCGGATGCCTTGAGATGCAGGGTCTGGGTGGTCGCACTTTCGACCTGCGCCACCGCCAGCACATCGAAGCCGCCGGCCGGCGCCGGCGCGGCATTGACCACGGTGCCGGTGGCTTGGCCCTCGATATCGGCGCTGTACAGACTGTCGCCCGGGGCGGCCTCGGCCTCGACATGCGCGAGGAACATGCGGCGCTTGAGCTTGCCCAGATACTGGCTGCGCGCGACGATTTCCTGGCCGGGGTAGCAGCCCTTCTGGAAACTGACGCCGCCGATGACTTCGAGGTTGACCATCTGAGGCACGAACTGCTCCTGGGTGGCAGCGACGATCATCGGGATGCCGGCGTTGAGTCTGAGCCAGTCCCACACCGGGGCGCCGACCGGGGTGGCGGTCTGGCGCAGCGTCTGCCATACGGTGGCTGCGCGCTCGGGGGGGATCGACAGCACGAACTTGTCGGCGCCCACGCGCACGACCAGGCCGGCATCGCCGGCGATCGTGCGCATCGCGGCTTCCGGAACGACTCCCATGGCGGCGCTGACCGCCGCGGCCGCCTGCGGGCCAGCGACCACCAGTCGCACGCTTTCGTCGCTGGCGTCGCGTCCCTGCACCTTGGCGCGCAGAATGAAC
Organism: Thiobacillus sp.; assembly: GCA_018262815.1. GTDB lineage: Bacteria > Pseudomonadota > Gammaproteobacteria > Burkholderiales > Thiobacillaceae > Thiobacillus. The sequence continues at coordinate 1,317 of JADFDN010000026.1, read as the reverse complement.
ATGGATAGCCTTTTCAGCACGCTTGGCAGAATGTCGCCCGAAAGCTGAAGGCAATAATCCTCGCCCTGCCGCCACACCAGGAAATTGCCGAGCAGGCGCCCCTTGGGGCTGCAGTAGCCATTCCATTGGGCAGCGTCGGCGTGCAGGCTGAGCACGTCGTTGGTAAGCTGGCCCTGCAGAAAGCTGGCAGCCTCGTCGCCGCGGAAAGCGATGACGCCGAGTTGCGACAGATCCGCCACAATGGTGCCGTCAGCGGCGGCGGCACGTTCGGCATCGGGATTGCCGTAGTGCTGCACGGCGTTGCCTTCGAGAGCAGCGTCTTGGGATTGCAGAAAGGTTTTCCAGGACTCGATCACGGTAGGTTCCAGTCTAAGGGGGGAGGGCGATGAAGCCCAAAAGTTTACACGTTGATGCGCGAGATTGAGCTCAAGCCCTCACGCCGACTGGGGGTGTTGTTGCCTGCCATGGCGGTGCCGGCGCTGCTTGCCGTGTATCTCGCCGCCTTGCCGGGTGCAGTCCGGCTGGTGCTCGGCATCGCCGTGGTCGTCCTGAGTGTGCGGGGCTGGCGGCGGGCGATGCGGCCGGCCAGATTGCGTATTGCCGCGGACGGGCGGCTGCAATGCCTGGACGACACTGCCGAATGGCGCGATGCCGAGGTGCTGGGCGACAGTTTTGTTTCGACCGGCTTGATCGTGTTGCGCTATCGCGTGTCCGGCTGTCCGGTCCGGGTGCTGACGCTGCTGGCGGACAGCGCAGCAGCCGACGATTTGCGCCGTCTCAGGTTGTCGCTTCGCTGGATGCGCCGCACACGCTCGGACACAGCGTCCCCGGACGCGGGTTGAGAACGGTGTTGCCGGCGATCGGCAGGGTGTCGGGGTAATCGCGGCTGTAGTGCAGGCCGCGGCTTTCCTGCCGCAGTTGGGCCGAGCGGACGATGAGGTCGGCGCTTTGCACCAGGTTGCGCAGCTCGATCAGGTCGTTGGATACCCTGAAATTCCGGTAGAACTCGTCGATTTCGGCGCGCAGCAGGCGGATGCGGTGCGACGCGCGCGTCAGCCGCTTGTTGGTGCGAACGATGCCGACGTAGTCCCACATGAAACGGCGCAATTCGTCCCAGTTGTGCGAGATCACCACCTCTTCGTCCGGGTCGGTGACGCGCGAAGCGTCCCACAGCGGCAGGTCGAGCGCGGGCGCGGGCGGGGTGGCCAGGATGTCGGCGGCGGCCGCGTGGCCGAACACCAGGCATTCGAGCAGCGAGTTGGAGGCCAGCCGGTTGGCGCCGTGCAGCCCGGTGAAGGTGACTTCGCCGACTGCATG
>JADFDN010000025.1 GCA_018262815.1 Thiobacillus sp. | reverse complement strand
CTTGTCGATGCCGCGCTTCAGATCCATCGGGTTCATGCCGGCGGCCACGTACTTCATGCCTTCGTTGACGATGGACTGGGCCAGTACGGTGGCGGTGGTGGTGCCGTCACCGGCGACGTCGGAGGTCTTGGATGCGACTTCCTTGACCATCTGCGCGCCCATGTTCTCAAGCTTGTCCTTCAGCTCGATTTCCTTGGCGACCGACACGCCGTCCTTGGTCACGGTGGGGGCGCCGAAGGAACGGTCGAGCACCACGTTGCGGCCCTTGGGGCCCAGGGTCACCTTGACGGCGTCAGCCAGAACGTTGACACCTGCCACCATGCGGTGACGCGCGGAATCGCCAAAACGTACGTCTTTTGCAGCCATGCTTTAACTCCTAATTTGAATTCGGTTGGATTGCGTGCGGGCGGCTTACTGCTCGACCACGCCCATGATGTCTTCTTCGCGCATCACCAGCAGCTCGTCGCCTTCAACCTTGACGGTCTGGCCGGCGTACTTGCCGAACAGCACGCGGTCGCCGACTTTCACGTCCAGCGGAATCAGCTTGCCCTGGTCGTCTTTCTTGCCTGCGCCGACGGCGATCACTTCACCCTGGTCGGGCTTCTCGGTGGCGGTGTCGGGGATCACGATCCCGGAAGCGGTCTTGCGCTCTTCTTCCATGCGCTTGACAATCACTCGGTCGTGCAGAGGACGGATTTTCATTGCAAAGGTCTCCATTGCGTAACGTTGATAACCGGCAGCCGGGCTGCCCGAAAATAAGGAAGCGGCGAACGTGTTGTTAGCACTCGCCGCCATAGAGTGCTAATAGTAGGGGCGCACGATGACAATTTCAAGTCCATGGATGATCTTTTAAATCGCACCCGTGCCGCCGTCTGGCACCCCTGCACCCAGATGAAGCAGCTGGAAGCCTCGCCCCCGCTGGCGATTGCCCGGGGCGAGGGGGCTTGGCTGGTCGACCCCGAGGGGCGACGCTATCTGGACGCGATTTCGAGCTGGTGGGTCAACCTCTTCGGCCATTGCAACCCGCGCATCAACGCCGCCATTACAGACCAGCTCGGCAGGATCGAGCACGTGATGCTGGCCGGCGCCACCCACGCGCCGGTGGTCGAACTGTCCGAACGGCTGGCAACGCTGACCGGGCTCGGCCACGCTTTTTACGGCTCGGACGGCGCCTCGGCCACCGAAATCGCGCTGAAAATGAGCGCTCACTACTGGCGGAATTCAGGCCAGCCTGAAAAGAATGGCTTCATCAGCCTGAAGAACGGCTACCACGGCGAGACCGTCGGCGCGCTGTCGGTCACCGACATTCCGCTGTTCAAGTCCACCTATGCCGCCCTGTTGCGGCACACGGTGCAGGTGCCCACGCCTGATGCCCGTCTGGCCGAGCCGGGGGAGTCGGGCGAAGCCTATGCGCTGCGCTGCGCCGACGCTCTGGAGGCGCATCTTGCCGAACACGCTGCCGATACGGCTGCCTTCATCGTCGAGCCGCTGGTGCAGGGGGCGGCGGGCATGGCGATGTATCACCCGGCCTATCTGACCCGTGTGCGCGAATTGTGCACCCGCTACCAGGTGCACCTGATTGTCGACGAAATCGCCGTCGGGTTTGGCCGCACCGGCACCCTGTTCGCCTTTGAGCAGGCGCCCCCGCTCTCGCTTGCGGAATCGGGCATTAAAACAGTCCGCCCCGACTTCATCTGCCTGTCCAAGGGCATTACCGGCGGCTACCTGCCCCTGTCTGCGGTGCTGACGACCGACGACGTCTACGCTGCCTTTTATGGCGATGCCACCGCGCGCGGCTTCCTGCATTCGCATTCCTACACCGGCAACCCGCTTGCCTGCCGGGCGGCGCTGGCGGTGCTGGACATCTTCGAGAACGACGCCGTCATCGCCGCCAACAGGGTCAAGGCACAAGATTTCACCGATATTCTGGCGGAAGTGTCCGCTCACACACGTGTGCGCCACTTCCGCCATCTGGGAATGATCTGGGCGTTCGATGTGGTCGATGCCAAGCCCGGCTTTGCCGCCCGCTTTCACCGGGCGGCGCTGGCCCAGGGCGTGTTCATGCGTCCGATCGGCAATACGGTCTATGCCATGCCGCCCTACGTGACGAGCGCGGACGAAATGCGCGGGCTGGCGGGCGCCATCCAGGCCTGCCTCGACGATCCTGGCATCTGACGCCTGCGATACTGGGCTTGACGCCAGCGGGCCGCGCATACAAGATAGTAATCAGTAACTATCTAATCGGGGTCGAAGCATGTCTGAAGAACCCGCACGCCGCCGGCTCGGTGCCGACGAGCGACGCGAGGAAATCATCCGCGTGACGCTGGATCTCGCCGCCCGGCAAGGCGTCGACGACGTTACCACCCAGGACATGGCGCAGGCGATGGGGGTGACGCAGGGCGCGGTGTTCCGGCATTTCCCCAGCAAGGATGCGATCTGGCTGGCCGTGATGCAGTGGGTGCGCGATCGCCTGATGGGCGTACTGGGGCGTGCCGCGGCGCAGGGGCGCGACCCGCTGGATGCCCTGCAACGCATGTTTTTCGCCCATATCGAATTCATCGCCGGCCATCCGGCCATCCCGCGGGTGCTGATGTCCGAACACCTGCACGGCCGCAATACCGCCCTGCGCCAGCTGGTGACCGAAATCATGCTCGGCTACGAGGCGAAAATTGCCGGCCTGCTGAGCGATGCGCAGGCCCAGGGCCTGGCCCGCGCAGATCTCGACGTCCATGCAGCCGCCACACTCTATATCGGAATGATCCAGGGGCTGGTGCTGCAAACCTCCATCCTGCGCGGCAAGCGCACGCTCGCGGCGGAAGCCGCACGCACGTTTCCGATATTTTTGCAGGCGATTCGCCACCCTTCATCCCAGGAAACCATGTCATGAAAGCCGTCCATCTTCCCCTTGCAGCCCTGCTGACCCTCAATCTGACCCTTGCCCATGCGCAGGAACCGCATGCGCAGCCTCACGCGCCGGTTGCCGACAACCGCGCCGTGCTCGCACTGACCGCGGCCGAACGGGCTCTGCTCCTGGAAGAGATGCACTTGTTTCTCGACGGCGTGCAGAAAATCACCGGCGCACTGGGTCGGCAGGACATGCCTGCCGTGGCCGATGCCGCGCGCGGACTGGGCCAGAAGGCTGCACACGGGGTGCCGGCAGCGTTGCGCGCCAAGTTGCCGCAGGAATTTCGCCAGCTGGGTTTTTCCGTGCACAGCGATTTCGACCAGATGGCGCTCGACGCCGATAACCTGCAGGATGTGAGCGTCAGCCTCAACCAGCTTTCGACCACGCTGCAAAAGTGCGCAGCCTGCCACGCCACCTACCAGATTCAGGCTCCCCTGCATTCTCTCGGCCGCTGATCGTCATGAAACCGGGAAAACGCCGCCTGATCCTGGCTGCCGGTGCGGCCGCCTTCATCGCAGCCTTTGTCTGGCTGCTCGCCACCCAGGGTCCGCTGGCGCCGGTGGGGGTGGAGACTGCCGAGGTGGCGCGCGGCGACCTCAGCCCTGGCGTGTTCGGCATCGGCACGGTCGAGGCGCAGCATGCCTATGCTGTGGGGCCGATCCAGGCGGGCAGGTTATTGAGGGTGCGGGTCGACCAGGGCGACCGCGTGCACGCCGGCCAGCTGCTGGCCGAACTCGATCCGGTCGACCTGACGCAGCGCGCCGAGGCGGCCGGCAGCGCCGCCGCTCGCGCACGCCAGGCGGCCCAGGCGGCGCAGGCGCAGGTGGCCGAAGCGGAGAGCCGCGCCAGGCTGGCGCAGGCCAACAGCGAACGCTATCAGGCGCTGGTCCGGCAGAACTTCGTCGCCCGGGAAATGGCCGACAGTCGCCGCCATGAAGCAGACGCGGCCGCTGCCGCACTGGAAGCGGCACGCGCCAATGCCACTTCGGCGTTGCGCGAAATCGGGCGCGCCGACGCCGAAGCGCGGGGCATCGAGCAGCTGCGCAACAGCCTTCGGCTGGTTAGTCCGATCGACGGCGTCGTGACTGCGCGCGAAGCCGAGCCCGGCACCACCGTGGTGGCCGGACAGGCGGTGCTGCGGCTGGTCGACCCGGCGCGGCTGTGGGTGCGCGCCCGTGTCGACCAGGCGCGCGCGCAGGGCGTGAGCGTGGGGCAGTCCGCCGACATCGCATTGCGCTCGGTCCCCGGCGCGGTCCTGTCAGGCAAGGTGGTGCGGATCGACCTGCAGAGCGATGCGCTGACCGAGGAGCGCATCGTCAATGTCGCGTTCGATCCTGCGCCTGAACAGCTGTATCTGGGCGAACTGGCTGAGGTGACCATCCGGCTTCCCGGTGCGAACGATGTGCTGGTCGTGCCGCGCGCAGCGCTGGCGCAGCACCGGGGTCAGCTTGGCGTGTGGCGAATCGAGCAGGGCCGCGCGCGCTTCCAGCCGGTCAAGCCCGGCGTGCAGAGCGCACAGCGGGTGCAGATCGTCACGGGGCTTGCGGCCGGAGACCGCGTCATCGTCTACAGCGCGAAACAGCTCGAGGACGACGTCCGGGTGCGCGAGCAGCGGCTGGTGCCGCGATGAGTCGTCGCAGCCATGATTAACCTGGCCGGGCGCGATATCGCGCACCACCTGAAAAGCTATCTGCTGACCGGGCTGGGGCTGGGCCTGCTGATCGGGGTGACGCTGACCATGGCGGGGGTGTACCGCGGCATGGTCGACGACGCCAAGGTGCTGCTGCGCGCGGTCGACGCCGACGTCTGGGTGGTGCAGCAGCACACGCTCGGCCCGTTCGCCGAGCCGTCGTCGGTGCCGGACGATCTCTACCGCGCGCTCGCCGGGCTGGAGGGTGTGGCGCAGACCGGCAACGTCGCTTATCTCACCATGCAGGTGTCGCATCAGGGCAGGTCGCAGCGCGTGATGGTGGCAGGCTTCGAGCAGGGCAAGCCGGGGGGGCCGGCCTTCCTGGTGGCGGGCCGGCCGATCGCCCGCGCTCATTACGAGGCGGTGGCCGACGCCAAAACCGGATTCCGTGTCGGCGACGTGGTGCGCATCCGCCGTAACGACTACACCGTGGTCGGGCTGACCCGGCGCATGGTGTCGTCCAATGGCGACCCGATGCTGTTCATCCCGCTGAAGGACGCGCAGGAAGCGCAGTTTCTGAAAGACAACGACGCCATCGTCGAGGACCGCAAGCGGCTCGCCGCCAACCCGGCGGTCAACCGCCCCGGGCAGCCCGGCGTGCTCGACGCGGTGCAGGCGATCCAGGCGTCCAGCCACAAGGTCAACGCGGTGCTGCTGCGGCTGCAGCCGGGCGCGGACGCACGTGCGGTGGCCGATACCATCGCGCGCTGGCAGCGGTTCACGGCCTACACGCGCGACGACATGGAAGACATCTTGGTGGCCAAGCTGATCGCCACCGCCGCCAAGCAGATCGGGCTGTTCCTGATGATCCTGGCGGTGGTGAGTGCGGCCATCGTCGCCTTCATCATCTATACGATGACGCTCGGCAAGATCAAGGAAATCGCCGTGCTGAAGCTGATCGGCACCCGTGACCGCACCATCGCGACGATGATCATGCAGGAGGCGCTGGGGCTGGGCATCATTGGCTTCTTCGTCGGCAAATTCGCCGCAACCCTGTGGGCGCCGGCCTTTCCCAAATACGTGCTGCTGGAAAACGGCGACGCGGTGCGCGCCCTCGTGCTGACGCTGGTGGTGTGCGCGCTGGCGTCGGTGCTGGCGATCCGCGCCGCGCTCAAAATCGATCCGGCGGAGGCGATCGGTGGCTGACGCGGCTTCAATTCAGCCGGCGATCCTGATCGAAGGCATTACCAAGCGCTACGGCCACGGCAGCGCCGCGGTCGACGCGCTGAAGGGTGTCGACATGACGGTCTACCCGGGCGAAGTGGTCGGACTGATCGGGCCGTCCGGCTCCGGCAAGACCACGCTGCTGAAATGCCTGGGCGCGGTGATCGAGCCTACCGCGGGGAAATTCACCCTCGGCGGCGAAGTGATCTACGACAACGGCTGGAAGACCGGCGACCTGCGCGCACTGCGCCGCGACCGCATCGGTTTCGTGTTTCAGGCGCCCTACCTGATCCCGTTTCTCGACGCCACCGACAACGTCGCGCTGCTGCCGATGCTCGCCGGCGTGCCGAACGCCGAGGCGCGCCGGATTGCACTGGACATGCTCACCGCGCTCGACGTCCAGCACCGCGCGCAGGCGCGCATCCCCGAACTCTCGGGCGGCGAGCAGCAGCGCGTGGCGATTGCGCGGGCGCTCGCCAACAAGCCGCCGATCATCCTCGCCGACGAGCCGACCGCGCCGCTCGACAGCGAACGCGCGCTCACCGTGGTGAAGATCCTCAACCGCCTGGCGCAGGCATTCCAGACCGCGATCATCGTCGTCACCCACGACGAAAAGATCATTCCCACCTTCAAACGCATTTACCATATCCGCGACGGCAGGACCTACGAAGAAGCAGGCGAAGGAAGACCCTTATGAGACTGACCTTTCTCGGCGCGGCGCGCGAAGTGACCGGCTCGAGCTATCTGGTGGAAGCCGACGGCGTGCGCTTTCTGGTCGATTGCGGCATGTTCCAGGGCGGGCGCGAAACGCGCGCCAAGAACCAGCGTGATTTTTCCTTCGATCCGCGCAGCATCGATTTCGTCATCCTCACCCACGCCCATATCGACCACTCCGGCTTGCTGCCGCGGCTGGTCGCGATGGGCTTCCGGGGCCAGATCCACACCACCCGTGCCACCTGCGACCTGCTGGCGGTGATGCTGCCGGACTCCGCGCACATCCAGGAAAAAGAAGCCGAATACGCCAACCTCAACCGCTTCCGCAAGGACATGGACCGGCGCGACAAGGCGCGGGGACTGCCGCCGCGCGACACCGCGCCGCTCTACACCGTGGCGCAGGCGCAGGCCTCGCTGAAGCAGCTGAATCCGGTCGACTACGATCTTGAAATCGCGCCGCACCCGCTGGTGCGCTGCACATTTCGTGACGCCGGCCACATCCTCGGCTCGGCGATCGTCGAGGTGTGGGTGGGCGATGGAGAGCATCGCCGCAAGATCGTGTTCTCCGGCGACCTCGGCCAGCCGGCGCGGCCATTGCTGCAGGACCCCACGCACATCCACGATGCCGACTATCTCCTCGTGGAATCGACCTACGGCAACCGCGACCACAAGAGCATGGAAGCGACGCAGGACGAGCTGGTGGAAGCGATCAACGACACGATCGAAAGGAAAGGCGGCAATGTCATCATTCCCGCCTTCGCGGTGGGCCGCACCCAGGACATGCTCTATCTGCTGGCCGACCTGACGCGGCAGGGGCGCATTCCCAAGCTCTCCGTATTCGTCGACTCGCCGATGGCCACCGCCGCCACCGAGATCACCTACAGGCACATGGCGCTGCTCGACGACGAGACGCATGAACTGATGGGCCGCCACGGCGGCGCCGCGCATTTCCGCAAGCTGAATTTCGTCGAGGATGTCGAGGAATCGAAATCGCTCGACCGCATTTCCGGAGGCGCCGTCATCATTTCGGCGAGCGGCATGTGCGAGGCTGGCCGCATCAAGTTCCACCTGCGCGCCAATCTGGGCCGCCGCGATTCGACCATCCTCATCACCGGCTTCCAGGCGGCCGGCACCTTCGGCCGTCGTCTGGTCGACGGCGCCAAACGGGTGCGTCTGCTCGGCGAGGACATTCCGGTGCGTGCCGATATTTATACGCTGGGCGGGCTGTCGGCGCATGCCGACCGCACTGCCCTGCTCGCCTGGCTCGGACACTTTCGCAGCACCCGCAAGGAGTACGCCGGCGGGGACCCTGCTGCTGCGCAGCGACCCTTCCGCAGCGCGCCGCGCCGGGTGTTCGTGGTGCACGGCGAGGAAACCGTCGCGAACGAATTCGCCGCCGATTTGCAGAAACAGTTCGGCTGGGACGCGATGGCACCGACACCCGGCCAGAGCGTGGTGCTCGACTAGTGCGTGCGATGGAACGCAGGCGTCGGGGCGGATTTCTGTCGGCATTGCTGCTGACCGCCCTCTCAGGCCAGGTGCACGCCGCCTCGGTGGCCGAGCTGGAAGGCTGCAGCGCGATCCCGGGGGACGCCGAACGGCTGGCCTGCTATGACCGCGTGTCCGGACGCCCGCAGCCCGAGCCGGCGCCCGTGGTCCCGGCTGAAGCGAAGGCCGCTGCGCAACCCGCACTGTCCGCCGGGGCTGCGCAGGCGTCAGCCGACCCTGACCTGCTGTCGGCGCTGTCGCGTCACTGGGAGCTTGACGACGAGGCCAAGCAGGGCGCCTTCCTGTTTCGCCCGCATCGCGCCAATTACTTCCTTCCGCTCAAGGTCGGCAGCGATCCCAACAGCACGCCGTTCCGGAATACCTTCATCCAGCCCAATCTCGGGCTCGACTCGCTCGAGGCCGAGTTGCAGCTCAGCTTCAAGATTAAGGGCATGGAGGGCATGTTCGGCCACGACAATCTCGACCTGTGGTTCGGCTACACCATTACGTCTTTCTGGCAGGCTTACAACGACTCCATTTCCTCGCCGTTCCGCGAGACCAACTACGAGCCCGAAGCGATCCTGACTTATCGCACGGATTACGAACTCGGCGGTTTTCGCGCTCGCTTCATCAATCTGGGGCTGGTGCACCAGTCGAATGGCCGCGGAGAAGGGCTGTCGCGCAGCTGGAACCGGATCTACGCGCAGTTCGGACTTGAGCGCGACAATCTGGCGCTTTTGATCCGGCCCTGGTATCGCATTCCGGAATACGATGTCGACGACAACCCCGATATCGAGGATTACCTGGGCCACGGCGACCTGCAGGTGATTTACCGCAAGGGGCGCAATGCCTATTCGCTGCTGCTGCGCAACAACTTCAAGGACACGGACAATCGCGGTGCGCTGAAGCTCAACTGGAGCTTCCCGCTGTATGGCCGGTTGAAGGGCTATGTGCAGTATTTCAACGGCTATGGCGAATCGCTGATCGATTACAACCACAGCCAGCAGTCGTTCGGCATCGGCGTCAGCCTGACCGAGGGCATGTAGCCGTTTATTGCATGGCCGGCAGCGCCTGCTCGAGCAGCTGATGCACGTACTTGACCGGGATGGCGTAGCTGATCCCGCTCGGCGCGGAAAGGGCGGCTTCCTTCGCGCCCTTCACATACACCGAATTGACCACGCCCAGCACTTCGCCGGTGTCGGGATGCCACACCGGGCTGCCGCTGTTGCCGGGGTAGGCGATGGCATCGAGTTCGTAGACCTCGTAGGGCGCTTTCGCCTGCTTCAGCGTGCGCGCGTTCAGTTGCGATGCGGCCGCCACCGGCGTGAAGATCGGAATGATGGCGGCCAGCCCGGCCCGGTGAGTCGAGGGGTTGAGTCCGAGCACCGAGCCGATGGGATAGCCGGTGAAATACAGCTGCCAGCCTTCGCGCGCCAGACCGGCATCGCCGAGCTTGAGCGCAGGCAGCGGCTCGCCCTCGATTTTCAGCAGTGCAAGATCGCGTGAACGGTCGGTTGCGACCATTTTGGCGGGACGGACCGTGATCTGGCGGTCACGCCCGATGAAGACGGCGTGGGTTTCCTTTTTTTCGCTGTTGAGCGGCTTCGCGAAAATATGCGCGCATGACACCACATAACGCCCGTCCAGCACGGCAAAGCCGGTTCCGTGCAGATTGGCGCGCGGACTGCCGCTGGGGTTGAAGGTGCCGACGCCGACCACGCCGGGCTTGATGCCGGGCAGCATGTCGGCCACGTCGGCATGGGCGGACGTGGCCAGAACAAGAACGAGTGGAAGCCAACTGGTACGCGGCTTGCTGATCAACCGACCTGTCAGCCGGCGGACATGAACAGGCAGCAGCATATAAATTCGATACAATCCGGGCGGCAGCAAAGACTTTCTATTCATAAGGGAATCCAAGCATGAGCGTTGTTGCGGTTGTCGGGCTGGGCTATGTGGGCCTGCCTTTGGCGGTGGAATTCGGCAAGAAGATGACCACCATCGGCTATGACCTGTCGGTTGAAAAGATCGAGCATTACCGTCGATTCTGCGACCCGACCGGCGAAGTGTCGACGGACGACCTCAAGGCCGCCACGCAGCTGACGGTGACCACGGATCCGGCCGATCTGGCGAAGGCCGACTTCCTCATCATCGCCGTGCCGACTCCGGTCGACGAGGCGCACATCCCGGATTTCTCGCCGCTGGTGGGGTCCTCCACCACCGTCGGCAAATACATGAAGAAAGGCGCCACGGTCATCTACGAATCCACAGTCTACCCCGGCGCCACCGAAGAGGTCTGCATTCCGATCCTGGAAAAACAGTCCGGCATGACATGGCTGCAGGACTTCCACGTCGGCTACTCGCCCGAGCGGGTCAACCCCGGCGACAAGGAACGCACCATCACCAAGATCATGAAAGTGGTGTCGGGCGACGATGCCACGACGCTCGACAAGGTGGCCGAACTCTATGGCAGCGTGATCACCGCCGGCGTGCACCGCGCCAGCTCGATCAAGGTCGCCGAGGCCGCCAAGGTGATCGAGAATACCCAGCGCGACCTCAACATCGCGCTGATGAACGAGCTCTCTCTGATCTTCCACCGCATCGGCATCGACACGCTGGAAGTGCTGAAGGCCGCCGGCACCAAGTGGAACTTCCTGCCCTTCCGCCCGGGCCTGGTCGGCGGCCACTGCATCGGCGTCGATCCCTATTACCTCACCCACAAGGCCGGAATGCTCGGCTACCATCCCCAGGTCATCCTCGCCGGCCGCCGCATCAACGACGGCATGGGCGCCTATGTGGCGCAGGAAACGGTGAAGAACATGATCGCCAACGGCGTGCAGGTGAAGGGCGCCAAGGTCAACGTGCTCGGCCTCACCTTCAAGGAAAACTGCCCGGACCTGCGCAATTCCAAGGTGGTCGACGTCATCCGCGAGCTGCAGTCCTTCGGTTGCGACGTCCACGTGCACGATCCGCTCGGCGAGGCCAGGGAGGCCGAACACGAATACGGCATCAGCCTCACGTCGTGGGACGATCTGCCGGAATGCGACGCGCTGGTCGCGGCCGTTTCGCACGCGGCGTACCTGGACAAACCCTTTGCCGACCTGACTGCCAAGCTGAAAAAAGGCGGCGCATTCACCGACGTCAAGGCGGCCTATGATCCGGCCGTGGTCGAAGCCGCCGGCTACACCCTCTGGAGACTGTGATGTCCGCGTTCGACGCGCTGAAGTCGCAGCTGCAGGCCGAACCGAAAACCTGGCTCGTTACCGGCGCTGCCGGTTTCATCGGCTGCAACCTGGTCGAAGCACTCTTGCTGCTCGACCAGCATGTCGTCGGTCTCGACAACTTCGCCACCGGCCATGAAAAGAACCTGGCGCAGGTGCAGGCCGGCGTCGGGCCCGAGCGCTGGAAAAATTTCATCTTCAAGCGCGGCGACATCCGCGACCTCGTCACCTGCAACACCGTCTGCAAGGGGGTCGATTACGTGCTGCACCAGGCCGCGCTCGGTTCGGTGCCGCGTTCGCTGGAGGATCCGCTGTCGACCCACGCCGCCAACAACACAGGCTTCCTCAACATGCTGGTCGCGGCGCGAGACGCCAGGGTGAGACGCTTCGTCTACGCCGCGTCCTCATCGACTTATGGCGACCATCCCGGCCTGCCCAAGGTTGAGGACGTCATCGGCAAGCCGCTGTCGCCCTACGCGGTGACCAAGCTGGTGAACGAACTGTACGCCGACGTGTTCGGCCGCTGCTACGGCATGGAATCGATCGGCCTGCGCTACTTCAACATCTTCGGCCGCCGCCAGGACCCCGACGGCGCCTACGCCGCCGTCGTGCCGAAGTGGGTCGCCAGCATGATCCACAACGAGCCGGTCTACATCAACGGCGACGGCGAAACCAGCCGCGACTTCTGCTACATCGACAACGTCATCCAGGCCAACCTGCTCGCCGCCACCAGTACGCACCCGGAAGCAGCCAACCAGGTCTACAATGTCGCGGTCGGCGACCGCACCACGCTGAACGAATTGTTCGAGGCCATCCGTTCGCTGCTGGCGCCGACGTTTCGTCACCTCGCCGACTTCAAGCCGGTCTATCGCGATTTCCGCGCCGGCGACGTCCGCCATTCGCTCGCCGACATTTCCAAGGCGCGCACGCGTCTGGGATACGAGCCCAGCCATCGCATCGGCGAAGGCCTGGCCGAGGCGATGGACTGGTACGTGCAGGACCTGCGCAGGATTTGATTCACCAGCGACGTCTGCATGCGACAGGCCCGGTCAGCTGGGCTGATTGTGTCCATGCCGTCGCCCGGGTTCCCCGGTTCCGAACTTCTGAAGCGCGCATTTTTAGGAACTCATGCCCACAAGCTGCGGGACGGCGGTCCGCTAGTATGAAGAAGGCTGACACGAGTGAAGTGGTAGAACATGATGATGCGTGACGAACAGGCTGCGCCAGAGACAGGCGGCGAAAGCCGACACGGCACGCTGGATGTGCTGCTGCGGCGCATGCGGGCCGAAAGCGATTTTCCCGCCCTGTCCGAGGCCATCGGCGATATCAACCGTATCGCCTCCTCCGATCGCGAAGGCGTCAACGAGCTCTCCAACAACATCCTCAAGGATTTCGCGCTGACCAACAAGCTCCTGAGGCTGGCCAACGCCGCGTTCTACAACCAGGTCGGGGGCGGTTCGATCAGCACCATTTCGCGTGCCGTGGTGATTCTCGGATTCGATGCGGTGCGCTCGATCGCACTGAGCCTGATTCTGTTCGACAACCTGGAGAACAAGGCGCACGCACAGCAGCTGAAGGAGGAATTCGTCAAGGTGCTGTACGCCGGGATGCTGGCGCGCGAAATGGCGGGCAGGGCGCAGGTGACCGATGTGGAGGAGGCGTTCATCGGCGCCATGCTGCACAGCCTCGGCCGCATGCTGGCGATGTTCTATTTCCCTGCCGAATCGTCGGTAATCCGGAAGCGCGTCGAGGACGAGGGCTTGAGCGACGCCCGGGCATCGACCGACGTGCTGGGGGTGTCGTTCGAGAGCCTGGGGATCGGTATTGCCCGCAGTTGGGGCTTTCCTGACCCGCTGGTGCAGAGCATGAAAAAACTGCCGGCCGGGAAAATTCGCAAGGGCGCGAGCAGCGCCGATCGGCTGCGCACGCTGGCAGGTTTCTCCAACGAGCTGTGCGAACTCGTTCTGGATACGGCGGATGCGGATCGCGGCAAGGCGCTAGCCGCGCTGACTTCGCGTTTCGGCGACTGCGTGCCGGTCACGGCTGAACAGCTCACCAAACTGATGGAAAAATCGATGCAGGACATCGGCCAGTTTGCGCGCGTGGTGAATGTGAACCTGAAGCACAGCGACTTCGCCAAACAGGCGTCGAAATGGGCGGGCATGGCGGCCGCGCCCGGCGCACCCGCAGCGGACGCAGCCGCAGTCGCCGCGCAGGACGAGGCAGCCGAGGCAAAAATGGCACTGGACGCCAGCGTGCTGCACGAGCACACCTCGGTTCTCGATTCGGAATCCGGACCAGCCGGTGGCGCGTCGCCGCGCACGACCGAGGAAATCCAGTCCCTGCTGACCGCGGGCTTGCAGGACGTCAGCAATTCCCTGATCGACGACGCGGTTTCCGTCAACGACATTCTGCGCATGATCCTCGAGGCCATGTACACCGGCATGGGTTTTGCGCATGTGGTGCTGTGCATCAAGGATGGGCGTCGCAATGCGATGTGCGGAAAATTCGGCTTCGGCGACGGCGTGCAGGAACGGGTCAAGGCCTTCGACTTTCCGTTGAGCGGGCAGCCCGACGTTTTTCTGGTCGCGCTCCAGAACAACGCCGACATCCTCATCACCGACATCGACGACCCCAAGATCGCCACGCGGATTCCGGCGTGGTATCGGCAACATGTCCCCGCGCGCACCTTCGTGCTGTTTCCGATCATCGTGAAAGGCAAACCGATCGGCCTGATCTACGCGGACCGCCCGCAGCCGGGCGACATCACGATTCCCGAGAAAGAGCTTTCCCTGCTCAAGTCGCTGCGCAACCAGGCGGTGCTGGCGATCAGGCAGTCCCTCTAGGCGACTCCGGTCCGGCGAGGCCGCGTTCCGGTGCCGGCAATCGCCGGTTCAGAATTCGGCATAATGGTGTCATGCCGACCGCTCGAATCGCTCACCGTTTTTTCGCTGGCCTGCTGCTAGCAGGCCTGGCTTTTTCTGCCCGCGCAGCGGAGCTTCCTGCTGTTTTTACCGCCGCCTTGAAGCAGGCCGGGATTCCGCTCAGCCACGTGGCGGTGATGGTGCAGCCGCTCGATGGAACAACGCCGCTGCTCAGCCACAATGCGGAAGCGGCGCTCAATCCGGCCTCGGTGATGAAGCTGGTGACGAGTTTCGCAGCATTGAATCAGCTCGGCCCCGGCTATCGATGGTCGACCGCTGTCTGGGCGGATGGCGCGATCGCGGATGGCGTGCTGGAGGGCGATCTCATCATCAAGGGCCATGGCGACCCCACGCTGACGCTGGAGCGGATGTGGCTGTTGCAGCGCGAGTTGCGCGCGCGCGGGGTGCACCACATCCGCGGCAATCTGGTGCTCGATCTCAGCCATTTCGAAGTGCCGCCCTTCGATTCCGGCGCCTTCGATGGCGAACCGCTGGCCTTGTACAACGCCGCACCGGGTGCGCTGGTGGCGAATTTCAACGCGACCACGCTGCGCCTGAAACCGGACGGGCATGCTGTGCTGATCGTGCCGGACATCGCGCTGCCGGGGGTGACGCTGACCTCGCAGCTGGTGCTCGAGGACAGTACCGAGTGCAATGGCTGGAAGGACGCGATCATCCCGCTGTTGCCGGATCCCGGCCGCCTCGAACTGGTGATGACCGGGCGCTATCCGCGCGGCTGCGGCGAGCGAGCCGTGTCGTTGAACCTGTTCGAGCCGGTGGCTACCTTCGATTTCATTTTTCGCGGGCTGTGGGCGGAATCGGGCGGCACGCTGGATGGCGCGACGGTGCCGGGCAGCGCGCCGCAAATCGAACCGCTGCTGGCGTTTGTCTCGGAACCGCTGACCGTTGCGCTGGCCCGGCTCAACAAGTACTCCAACAACCTGATGGCGCGCAATCTCTTTTTGACGCTGGGCGCAGAGGCCTTCGGCGCCCCGGCGACGGTGGACAAAGGTGCGCGTGCGGTGCGCGACATGCTGATCCAGCGTGGGGTGCCGACGCGAAAGCTGGTGCTGGAAAACGGCGCAGGCCTGTCGCGCATCGAACGCATCAGTGCCGATGCGCTCACCCAGTTGCTGCGGGCGGCCTACCGCAGCCCCGTGTTTGCCGAATTCGAATCGGCTCTGCCGATCGTCGCGATCGACGGCACGCTGAAGCGCCGTTTCAACGGCAGCGCGCTCACCGGCAATGCGCATCTCAAAACCGGCACCCTGCGCGGCGTCAGCGCCCTGGCGGGCTACCTGTATACGGCAAGCGGACAGCGAGCCAGTTTCGTCATGCTGGTCAATCATGCCAATGCGCGCCGCAGCGAAGCCGCGCAGCGCGCGTTGCTGGAGTGGGTGTATGCGGCTCCCCACGGGCAGGCCGGAGACATGCTGCCATGAGCCCGGGCTGCCGAGTGATGGGCCTGTTTCTGGTTTTGCTGGCACTCTTCCAGGCGCTGCCGGTGGCGGTGGAGGCCTGGCGGGCGGGGCAATGGCCCGACACCCTGACGGACTGGCTGCGGCTGGCGCTATTGCCGGGCGCGCTGTGGCTGTATCTGCGTTACTTCAGCATCCTGGGCTGCCGGCAGTGCGGGAAAGACGATGATGTTCGATAAGGTGCCCGGCTGGGCGCGGTGGCTGGCGCAGGATGCCGACGGCACCTGGTGGGCGTACGAGGCCGAGCCCAACCAGCAGGACACCGGCTGGTATGAGAATGAGGTCGGACGCATCGTGCGGCTGGGCCGGAGCGCGCCGCCGGACGACTGGCAAGACACCCTGACGCGTTGGCCGCTCCAGCGCGGCTGACGCGCGTCGTCGAATCAGGATGCGGCGGGCGGGTCCAGTTGCAGCTTCCCGCCCTTCACCGGGATGCGCTGACCGGGTTCATGATCCATGCGCACCTGGCCTTCCTCTTCACCCAGGCGGTAGCGCACGTCGTAGCCGATGGTCCGGGTGTGCGATTCCTGCACGGTCCGGCAACGCCGTTCGGTACGGCTGACGGTGTTCTTTTCCTGCATGTTCTTCTGCACCTGGTTGCCGGCGTAGCCGCCCGCCGCGGCGCCAGCGACGGTGGCCACGGTGCGGCCGGTCCCACCGCCCACCTGGCTGCCGAGCAGGCCGCCGGCCACCGCACCGATCGCGGTGCCGGCGATGCGGTTGGTATCCTTGACCGGCGCCTGTTCGTTGACGACCACGTCCTCGCATATCTCCTTGGGCGTTTTCGTGGTTTCGGTCACCGGCTTGACGGCCAGCACCTCGGCGAACTCCGGCTCCGGATTGAGCGCCTTGTAGCCTGCCACGCCGCCGATCGCCGTCACGGCGACAGCACCTGCAATCACACCTGTCAACATCGATTTGTTCATGATCTTCTCCCGAAAATTGAGGATGACGGCCTGAAACACGGTTCAAATAATAGACTACCTGTCCGGCGTTATGGTTGCGGCGATGATTATCTGCCAGGCTGCAGCAGATCGATCCTGAAGTGGTCTTCGTAAGGCGGTACGTTGCATTCGATGACGTCCGAAGGCGCCACGTCGAGACGGACGCCGACGATGTCGGTGCGTACCGGAAGCTTCGCCGCGCCACGGTCCACCAGCACCACGGTGCGAATCTCGGCTGGCTGCTTGCCTGCCAGATACTCCACCGCGCGCAGCATGGAGTGTCCGCGGTACATGACGTCATCCACCACAAGAACCGAGTAGTCCGCGAGGTCGAGCGTGGCGTGGGCCGGATTCTCGGTCAGCTGAGTTTCCGGGTGGAGCAGGGTGAGATCGTCGGCATAGCGTTTGATTTTGAGATCGAGCCGAACGCAGTCCGCGAGGCCCCAGGTTTCCCGCAATCGCGCATGCAGCCGGTCGGCAAGCGGGGCGCCGCGCCGCAGGATGCCGACGATCGCAATCTGCGTGCGTCCGGTCAGCAGCCCCGCAGTCTGGCGCGCCATGTCGTCGACAATGACATCCAGCTGCTCGGGCGTGTAGAGGCAGGTGCGCCTGCCCTCGGGTTTGTCGGTCATGCTCGTCCCGGGCCTATAAACCCAGTTCGTGCCACAGGGCATCGACACGCGCCTTGACAGTCGCATCCATCACGATCGGCGTGCCCCATTCGCGCGCTGCCTCGCCTGGCCACTTGTTGGTGGCATCGATGCCCATCTTGCTGCCGAGTCCCGATACCGGGCTGGCGAAGTCGAGGTAGTCGATCGGCGTATTTTCCACCAGCAGCGTGTCGCGCGCGGGATCGACGCGCGTGGTGAGCGCCCAGATGACTTCCTTCCAGTCGCGCACATTCACGTCGTCGTCGGTCACCAGGATGAACTTGGTGTACATGAACTGGCGCAGAAAGGACCACACGCCGAACATCACGCGCTTGGCGTGGCCCGGGTAGGCCTTCTTCATCGACACGACCGCCATGCGGTAGGAGCAGCCTTCCGGCGGCAGGTAGAAATCGGTGATCTCGGGAAACTGCTTCTGCAGCAGCGGCACAAATACCTCGTTCAGCGCCACCCCGAGGATGGCCGGTTCGTCCGGCGGCTTGCCGGTGTAGGTGCTGTGGTAGATTGGGTCGCGCCGCAGCGTGATGCGCTCGACGGTGAAGACGGGGAAGGTCTCCTGCTCGTTGTAGTAGCCGGTGTGGTCGCCGTACGGTCCTTCGAGCGCGGTTTCGTTCGGATGGATCACGCCTTCGAGCACGATCTCACTGGATGCCGGCACCTGCAGGTCGTTGCCGAGGCACTGCACGACTTCGGTCTTGGCGCCGCGCAACAGTCCCGCGAACTGATACTCGGACAGCGAATCCGGCACCGGCGTCACCGCACCGAGGATGGTCGCGGGGTCGGCGCCGAGGGCGACCGCGACCGGAAAAGGCTCGCCCGGATGCGCCTGCTGATGCTCGCGAAAATCGAGCGCGCCGCCGCGGTGCGCCAGCCAGCGCATGATGAGCTTGTTGCGGCCGATTACCTGCTGGCGGTAGATGCCGAGGTTCTGTCGTTTCTTGTGCGGGCCGCGGGTCACGGTGAGTCCCCAGGTGATCAGCGGCGCCACGTCGCCCGGCCAGCAGTGCTGGATCGGCAGGCGGCTCAGATCGACGTCGGCCCCTTCCCACACGATTTCCTGGCACGGCGCGCTTTTCACTTCCTTCGGCGCCATGTTCAGTACCTGCTTCAACACCGGCCACTTGTCCCAGGCGTCGCGCAGGCCCTTCGGCGGTTCCGGCTCCTTCAGGTAGGCCAGGAGCTTGCCGACTTCGCGCAGCCGCGCCGGGTCGTCCTCGCCCATCCCCAATGCCACGCGCTTGACGGTGCCGAACAGGTTCGCCAGCACCGGGATGGCATGCCCCTTGGGGTTTTCGAACAGCAGCGCCGGACCGCCGGCACGCAGCACGCGGTCGGCGATTTCGGTCATTTCCAGTTTGGGGTCGACTTCGACGGCGATGCGTTTCAGCTCGCCCATTTTTTCGAGTTGCGCGATGAAGTCGCGCAGGTCGCGATAGATCATGGGCGGCCGATCATGAGCAGCTGCGTTCGTTGGCGCGATTCGGCGTCACTTGACGGTTTCGAACAGGGTGACGACCTTGGTCACGCCCGCGGTGGTGCGTGCGATTTCAGTGGCGATTCCGGCTTCGGCCTGCGTCACCAGTCCCATCAGGTAGACCACACCCGCTTCGGTCACCACCTTGACCTGGGTGCCGGGCACGCGCTCGTCGCGCAGCAGGCGCGTTTTGACGTTGCCGGTGATGGCGGTATCGTTGGCTCGCGACGTGAGCGAGGTCACGCCCGCCACGCTGAGTTCATTGAATACCATGCGCACCTCGGGCACGCCCTTGACGACGTCAGCGGCGCGCGCTCGAGTGGCTTCGTCCGGCACCTGGCCGGAGAGCAGCACCTGGCGGTTGAAGCTGGTCACCGACACATTCACGTTCTTGCCCCGAAGTGCTTCGCTCACGCGATTCCTCGCGCGCAATTCGATTTCCTGGTCGCCGACGAATACGCCCGCGGTGCGGCGGTCGGTGGCGACCGCCGCACCGGTAGCGGCGCCACCCACGACCACGGCGGCGCAACCGTGCAATTGCGATAGCGCCACACCTATCAGCGCGATGGGGATCAGTTTGTTCATTCCTCGACTCCTAGTAAAACGCTGTCCACCGCATCGCACAGGCAATGGATGATCAGCAGATGGACTTCCTGAATGCGCGCCGTGGATTCGGCGGGTACGCACAGGAAGACGTCGTCATCCTGCATTTGTTCCGCCAGACCGCCGCCGCTGCGTCCGGTCAATGCGATGACCGGCATGCTGCGCGAGTGCGCGGCAGACACCGCCTGCAACACGTTGTGGGAGTTTCCGCTGGTGGAAATCGCCAGCAGGATGTCGCCCGGCTGGCCGAGCGCCTTCACCTGACGCGCGAACACCTGGTCATAGGCGTAATCGTTGGCGATCGAAGTCAGGGTGGAGGTGTCGGCCGTCAGCGTAATCGCCGCGAGACCGGGACGCTCCTGCTCGAAGCGGTTGATCATCTTGGACGCGAAATGCTGCGCGTCCGCTGCCGAGCCGCCGTTGCCGCAGGCGAGGATTTTGCCGCCCTGCGCCAGACAGTGCACCATGTGGCGCGCTGCCTGTTCAATCGCCGGGGCAAGCACATCGGCTGCGTTCAAATGGATCTGGGCCGAGTCCTGAAAGTGGCCGGTAATTCTGTCGAGTAAGGGCATGGTTGGCCGGAATTATCCCACATCATCGAATGCATTCTTGATCCACTCGGGCGGCGCGTTGCCGCTGAGTGCGACCACGTCGAAGCGGCAGGGCGGCAGCGTTTTCAGTGTGGACAGGTACTGGCGCGCGGCAGCCAGTAGCTTCTTCTGTTTGACTGGCGTGACGCTGGCGGCGCCGCCGCCGAAATCGCTGCGGCTGCGAAGCCTCACCTCGACGAACACCAGGGTCGGCCCGTCCTGCAAGATGAGGTCGATTTCGCCGAAGCGGCAACGCCAGTTGCGCGCCACGAGCCTGAGTCCCTGCGTTTTCAGGAAGGCTTCGGCACGCGCCTCAGCGGTTTGGCCGAGCAGGGAACTCAATCCCCGCTCCTCGGTTGATCGCTCATCAGCCCTGTGATCACCCTAAGTTTCCGGCTGTGTTGCTCATCTTTGCGGGGGCGGCCCGCCGCATCGTCGCGCTTTGCCAGCCAGCGTGTCAGCCGCGCGCTGGCGTGTTCAACTGAGGAGCCAAGCTTGAACATCTGCGACAATGCCGGGATGAGTGAAAGTCCGCATCTTACCCCTCTGCTGCCTGCGCTTTATGTCGTTGCCACACCGATCGGCAACCTCGGCGACATCACGCTGCGTGCGCTCGACATATTGAAGCGCGTGGATCGCGTGGCGGCGGAGGATACCCGCGTGTCGGGGCAGCTGCTTGTGCATTTCAATATTTCCAAGCCGATGGTGTCGATCCGCGAGCACAACGAGCGCGAGGCCGCCGACAAGGTCGTCGCGTGGATCGCCGCCGGCGAGGCGGTGGCCTATGTGTCGGACGCCGGCACGCCGGCAGTGTCCGACCCCGGTGCGCGGCTGGTGGCGGCGGTGCGCGCGGCCGGGCAACGGGTGGTGCCGATTCCCGGCGTCTCGGCGGTGACCGCAGCGCTGTCGGCTGCGGGCATCGAATCGGGACACTGGCTGTTCCATGGCTTCCTGCCGCCCAAATCGGGCGCGCGCCGCGCGCAGCTGCAGGCACTGGCGGCGCTGCCGGTGGCGCTGGTGTTCTACGAGGCGCCGCATCGCATCGAGGAGACGCTCACCGACATGACGGCGGTGCTGGACAATGCGCGGCCGGTGACGCTGGCGCGCGAACTGACCAAGCGCTTCGAGAGCATCGTTACGCTGCCGCTTGCCGATGCGCCGGCCTGGCTGGCGTCCGATCCCAACCACGTGCGCGGCGAATTCGTCGTCATCGTGCATCCGCCTGCGGCAGCCGCAGCAGTCGTCGATGCGGACGCGATGCGCGTGCTCGATGTCTTGATGGGAGACCTGCCGCCGACGCTGGCGGCCAAGCTGGCATCGAAGATCACCGGGCGCAGCAAGGCCGAACTCTATAAAATGACCCTGGCACTCAAGCCGCAAGCCCAAGACGAAGCATGACCGACACTCTTACCATCACCCGTCCCGACGACTGGCACATTCACTTCCGCGACGGCGCTGCGATGCGGAGCGTCCTGCCCGATACCGCACGCGTGTTCGGCCGCGCCATCGCGATGCCCAACCTGAGGCCTCCGGTGGTCAGCGTGGCCGACGCGGCGGCCTATCGCGAGCGCTTGCTGGCCGCCGCAGCCGGCACGGCGTTCGAGCCCCTGATGACGCTCTATCTCACCGACAATACGACGCCTGAAGAAATCCGCCGCGCGCGCGAAAGCGGCTTCGTGCACGCAGTGAAATATTATCCGGCGGGCGCGACGACCAACTCCGACTCCGGCGTGACCGAACTCGCCAGGGCCTACAAGGCGATCGCGGCGATGGAGGAAACCGGCATGCCGCTGCTGCTGCACGGCGAAGTGGTCGATGCCGAGGTCGACGTGTTCGACCGCGAGGCGGTCTTCATCGAGCGCCATCTCGTGCGGCTGATGAAGGATTTCCCTGCTCTGAAAATCGTGCTGGAGCACATCACCACGCGCCAGGCCGCCGAGTTCGTCGCCGCCGCGCCGGAGAATGTCGGTGCGACGATCACCGTGCACCATCTGCTGTACAACCGCAATGCCATGTTCAAAGGCGGCATTCGCCCGCATCTGTATTGCCTGCCGGTACTGAAGCGCGAACAGCATCGACAGGCGCTGGTTGCTGCGGCGATCTCGGGCAATCCCAAGTTCTTCCTCGGCACCGATTCCGCACCGCATGCAGTCGGCGCCAAGGAAACCGCCTGCGGCTGCGCAGGCATCTATTCGGCGCACGCGGCAATCGAACTCTATGCCGAGGCCTTCGAGGACGCCGGCGCGCTCGACAGGCTGGAGGCCTTTGCCAGTTTTTACGGCGCGGATTTCTACGGACTATCCCGTCACGCAGATACCATCACGCTCCGCCGCGAAAGCTGGAATGTGCAGGCGAGCCTCGAACTGGGCGAAACGTCCCTGGTGCCGTTGCGCGCCGGTGAGGCGATACGCTGGCGCGTGGTTTGACATAAAAACGGCAGACCAGGGGAAGTCTGCCGCGGTGGAAGCTAGCCAGCGCTTCCAAGGGAGCGCGCAGCATTGCGCTGCGCGGGAGGAGAACGTTACGGGAAAGCCGGAATGGTCGGTTCGACGCCCGAGTTCATTGCCTCGGGATGGCGTGAGGCGATCAGCTTCTTGATTTCCTCGACCCTGCCGGAGGGCGCGTCCACCATCATCAGGATATGCCCTGCCGCGATGGCCGATTCGAATGCCTTGAGCCGCGAATTGGGGATCGAACTGGCGACCATGCTGGCGACCCATGCGCCGAATACTGCACCGATCAGCGCGGTGAGCAGGATGGTGACCAGTTGCAGGTCGACGCCGGCGGGCGGAAAGAACACGGCCACCAACCCGGCGATGATGCCGATGCCGCCACCTACGGCCAGGCCGGTTTCGGCGCCGTGAACAAAGTCGGTCGTCTGCAGGATCGATGCTTCGTGCATGCCCTCGAGCGAAGTGCCGTCCCTGGCCATGACGTGAATATGGCTGTCTTCGATGCGGGCGAGCAGGAGTTCGTCGTGAATCTGGCGTGCGCTGCGGGTGTCCGGAAGCATGAAATAAAGTCGCCTTCTCATGATGTCTGTCCTTGAAAAGTGGCGCCAACGTCAACGCTATGGATGAGGTTTAGACGATCCATTCAGGCAGTCAAGGCGAATTTATGGACCTATCGACTAAATTTATATCGGGCTTGTCGGGATCCGTTTTTCCGCGGACGCCGAGGCCGGCCTTATAATCATGGGTGGAAAAGCCGGTCAGACAACCGCTGCCACGCAGGTGGGAGAGGAAAGTCCGGGCTCCACAGAGCAGGATGCCGGCTAACGGCCGGACGCCGCGAGGCGAGGAATAGGGCCACAGAGACGAGCGTATTAAGTTACGGTGAAACGCGGTAACCTCCATCCGGAGCAACACCAAATAGGCAGGCGATGAAGCGGCTCGCTGAGTCTGCGGGTAG
Source organism: Thiobacillus sp. (assembly GCA_018262815.1). Classification (GTDB taxonomy): domain Bacteria; phylum Pseudomonadota; class Gammaproteobacteria; order Burkholderiales; family Thiobacillaceae; genus Thiobacillus. Next base: position 7,850 of record JADFDN010000025.1, on the reverse strand, counting down.
GTGGCTGGAGCCGGTCAGCAATGGCCGGCCTAGAGGAATGGTTGTCCACGACAGAACCCGGCTTATCGACCGACTTTTCCACTTTTCATGTATTTCAAACACTTAGCGTTTTTACCTAAAATAATGGGTAGAAAAACACGCTAAGCACCGGTTTTTCCAGAAACTTATCCACAGCCCCAAACCACCCCTAAGTCCTTGAGGCATAGGGGTTTTTTTACGTCTACTGGCTTGACCCCCCCAAAACTATCCCCTATAGTGGGTCCAAGTGGTGATTGGTGGGAACTTGTGGGAGAATGCGCCCGACCAAACACGGCCAGATACGCTGTATTTGAATTCAATAATTGGGGGAGCGCATGTTTCGGGGGGTCGCAACAGTCAGTCTGGATAGCAAGAGCCGGCTCGTGGTGCCGGCGCGCTATCGCGACGCCCTTCTGGTGAACGGCGGGGGGCGAGTCGTCATCACCGCCGACCCCGGCCAGTGCCTGCTGCTCTACCCCCTGCCCGAGTGGGAGCCGATCGAGAAAAAGCTCAACGGCCTGTCCGACTTCAACCCCCGTACCCGCAGCCTCAAGCAATTGCTCGTCGGCTATGCGCACGATATGGACATGGACAGCGCCGGTCGGGTGCTGCTGCCGCCGATGTTGCGCAAGTTCGCCGAGCTCGACAAGAACGTCGTGCTGGTGGGCCAGGGCAGCAAGGTGGAATTGTGGAACGAGGCGCGTTGGGAGGCGCAGGTGGCCCAGGCGCTGACCTTCAGCGACGACGCGCTGCCGCCCGAGCTGGAAGGCTTTACGTTGTGATGGAGACCGCCCATGTGCCGGTGCTGGCACAGGAGGCGGTGGCGGCACTGGCGATCAGGCCCGACGGCATGTATGTCGACGCGACCTTCGGGCGCGGCGGCCACAGCCGGCTGATTCTGTCGCAGCTGGGGCCGTCCGGCCGGCTGATCGCGCTGGATCGCGATCCGGATGCCGTCCGCGCCGGCGCCGTCCTGCAGGATGCCCGGCTGACGCTGGTGCAGCGCACGTTTTCGCGCCTGGGCGCGGTGCTCGACGAACTGGGCATCGCGCAGGTGAACGGAATATTGCTGGATATCGGGGTGTCGTCACCGCAGCTCGACGACGCGACGCGCGGCTTCAGCTTTCGCTTCGATGCGCCCCTCGACATGCGCATGGATCCGGGGAGCGGGATGTCGGCGGCGGATTGGCTGGCAACGGCGGCAGAAGGGGAAATTTGTGAAGTCATCCGCACCTACGGGGAAGAGCGGTTTGCTAAGTCGATTGCGCGCGCGATTGTTGCGGCACGGCAGGAAGGCGCCATCCGCAGCACCGGGCAGCTGGCGAACCTCATCGCCGCAACAGTCAAAAAACGTGAGCCGGGGCAACACCCGGCGACCCGCAGTTTCCAGGCTATACGGATTTATCTCAACCGCGAGCTGGAAGAACTGAGTGACGTGCTGCCGCAATGCGTGGACAGGTTGCAACCGGGCGGGCGGCTCGCGGTCATCAGTTTTCATTCGCTGGAAGATCGCATCGTCAAGCGCTTCATGCGTGACGAAGCGCTGGGCGAGCAGGCGCCGCGTCGGCTGCCGATTCCCGCCGCCATGCTGAAGCCGGGACGCCTGAAGCTGGTGGGGCGCGCACAGCATGCGAGCGACAGCGAAGTGGCGGCCAATCCGCGTGCGCGCAGCGCCGTGCTGCGGGTGGCCGAACGCGTGGGCGGGTCGGCATGAGCCGCCTGAATGCCGTTCTGGCGTTGGTTCTGGTGGTGTGCGCGTTGGCCGTGATTCAGTCGCAGCACCGCTCGCGTACGTATTTTGTGGAACTGGAACGCCTGAAGAAAGAGGCGCGTGTGCTGGAAGAGCAGTGGGGACAATTGCAGCTGGAGCAGAGCACCTGGGCCAATCCGGCACGGGTCGACACGATCGCGCGCGCGCGGCTCGGTCTGGTGGCGCCGCCGCAGGAGCGCATCCACGTTGAAACCCTGGCGAGCGCACCATGAACTACCACTCGCGCAAACTGCTCAAGCTGAATCTTGCCCCCTGGCGGATGGCGACCGTCGGCAGCCTGCTGCTCGCCGGTCTGGCGGTGGTGGCCGGGCGCGCGTTCTACCTGCAGGGCCTCAACACCGACTACCTGCAGGGCAAGGGCGATGCGGTGGCCAACCGCAACCTCACCCTGCCCGCGCATCGCGGCCAGGTGTCCGATCGTCACGGCCAGTTGCTGGCGATCAGCACGCCGGTCGAATCCCTGTGGGCGCGTCCGACCGAACTCAAGCTTTCAGCAGCACAGCGCATGCAGCTCGCCCGGGTGCTCGGCGTGTCGACGCAGGCACTTGAAAAAACGCTGGCACGCAAGACGCGCGGCGAGTTCAGCGTGCGCCGCCCGGTCACCCCGGAGCAGGCTGTGAAGATTGCCGCCATGGGCATTCCCGGCCTGCATCTGCGCCGCGAATTCCGTCGCTACTACCCCGCGGGCGAGGTGGCGGCGCATGTGGTGGGCTTCACCAATATCGACGATCTCGGCCAGGAAGGCGTCGAGCGCGCCTATCAGGACTGGCTGGCCGGACGCGAAGGCAAGCGGCAGATCATGCGCGATCGTCGCGGTAACACCATACGCGATCTGGCGCCGATCAAGACTGCGCAACAGGGCGGCAATCTGACGCTCGCACTCGACCTCAAGATCCAGTACCTGGCGCACCGTGAACTGGCGGCGGCGATCAAGACGCACAAGGCCAAGGGCGGCAGCGTGGTGGTGCTCGACGCCAAGACCGGCGAGATCCTCGCGCTCGCCAACCAGCCGATCTTCAATCCCAACAACCGCCGCAACTACAAGCCGGGGCCGATGCGCAACCGTGCGGTGATCGACACCTTCGAGCCGGGCTCGACCATCAAGCCCTTCGTCGCGGCGGCGGTGCTGGAGCGCGGCCTGTTTCATCCCGACAGCGTGATCGACACGCCGGAAACCTGGCGTGTCGGCGCCAAGCTGGTGCGCGACGTCCACCCGCACCCGCAGATGACGGTGAGCGAAATCATCCAGAAGTCGAGCAACGTCGGCGCGGTCAAGCTGGCCATGTCGCTCACCCCGCAGCAATACTGGGAAGTGCTGCACCGTTCCGGTTTTGGCGAACTGCCGGGCTCGGGCTTCCCCGGCGAAACGGCCGGTCGCCTGCGCGACGCGAGCACCTGGAAACCCGTCGAGCACGCCACCATGGCGTACGGCTACGGCCTGTCGGTGAGCCTGCTCCAGCTGACCCGCGCCTACATGGCTTTTGCCAACGACGGCGAAGTGATGCCGCTATCCTTCCTCAAGCGCGAGCCGCAGGAAATTGCGGGCGTCAGGGTGTTCTCCCCCAGCGTCGCGCGCGAAGTGCGCGCCATGATGGAAGCGGTGACGCAGGAAGGCGGCACCGGCCTGCGCACCCGGGTGCCGGGCTATCGCGTGGCGGGAAAAACCGGCACCGCGCACAAGCTGGTCGATGGCCGCTACGCGGCCGACCGTTACCTGTCGTCCTTTGTCGGCATGGCGCCGGCGTCCAATCCGCGTCTCATCATCGGCGTGGTGATCGACGAGCCGTCCGACGGCGTGTACTACGGCGGCAGCGTCGCCGGCCCGGTGTTTGCCCAGGTCATGGCGGCCAGCCTGCGTCAGCTGGCGCTGCCGCCCGATGCCCCGGAAACCGCCACGCGGGTCACCCAGAATACGCTGCCGGGACGGGGGGGCGTGTAATGGCGAATCTCCATTCCGCTTCCGTGTCGTCCGCCTCCCACGCAATCCGGGAATCGGTTCCGCACATCCTGGAACGGCTCGGCATAGCCGTTAGCGGAATCGTCAGCGACAGCCGCAAGGCGATGCCGGGCGTGATATTTGCCGCCTATCCGGGCGAAACCCGCGATGGCCGGGATTTCATTGCGCAGGCAGTCGCGCAGCGCGTCGATGGCGTGTTGTGGGAGGCTGACCACTATCAGTGGGACCCCGCGCTGGGGATTCCCAATGCCGGCGTGGTCGGCCTGAAGACCCGCATCGGCGAAATTGCGGCCCATGTGTATGGCGAGCCGTCGCGCGCGCTGCACATGGTCGGTGTCACCGGCACCAACGGCAAGACCTCGGTGGCACACTGGATTGCGCAGGTTCTGTCGCAACTGGGCCGCAAAACCGCCGTCGTCGGCACCGTCGGCAACGGCTTTCCCCCTGTCGGGGACCAGCCCGGCGCGCTCACGCCTGCGCTCAATACGACCCCCGATGCCATCGAGCTGCAGCAGCGTCTTGCGCATTACCGGCAGCAGGGCGCCGTCGCGTGCGCGATGGAAGTGTCCTCGCATGGCCTCGCACAGGGTCGCGTCAACGGCACGTCGTTCAATGTCGCCGTGTTGACCAACCTGTCGCGCGATCATCTCGATTACCACGGCGACATGGAGAGCTATGCCCAGGCCAAGGCGCGGCTGTTCAACTGGCCGGGGCTGGAATGGGTCGTGGTCAATGTCGACGACGCCTTCGGCCAGCAACTCGAAAGCGAAACGCGGCCGGCGCGCGTCGTCGGCTACGGGTTCCGGCGCGGCGCCGTGATCGGCAACACGTTGCGCCTGTCGCAGGCAGGCCTGCACCTGAACGTCCACACCGACTGGGGCAATGCCGAACTCGACGTTCCTCTGCTGGGCCGTTTCAATGCCGCCAACGTGCTTGCCGTGCTTGCCAGCCTGCTGGTGTCCGGGGTGAAGCTGGACGACGCCTGCCGGGCGCTCGCGCACATCACGCCGCCGCCGGGCCGCATGCAGACCTTCGGCGGCAACGCCCATCCGCTGGTGGTGGTCGATTACGCCCACACTCCGGATGCGCTGGAAAAAGTGCTCGCGACGCTGCGCGAAATCGTCAGCGGCGGCCGTCTGATCTGCGTTTTCGGCTGCGGCGGCAACCGCGACAAGGGCAAGCGTCCGTTGATGGGGCGGGCCGCCGTCCAGGGCGCCGATGAGGTCTGGGTCACCAGCGACAACCCGCGCAACGAAGATCCGCGCCATATCATCGACGACATCCTGGCCGGCATTCAGGCCACGCCACGTGTCGAGCCGGACCGCGCCCGCGCGATTTTCGAGGCCATCGGCGGCGCGCATCAGGGCGACGTCGTGCTGATTGCCGGCAAAGGCCACGAGGAATACCAGGAAACCGGCGGTGAACGCCTGCCGTTCTCCGACGCGGCCGTGGCGAAGAAGGCATTGGAGGCGTGGGCATGATGCGCCTGTCCGAAGCCGCCGCCATGCTCGGCGTGCCGTTCGCCGGCCCCGATGCCGAGGTGCTGCGCGTCTCCACCGACAGCCGCACGATGCGCGCGGGCGACCTCTTCATCGCGCTGCGCGGCGAAAAATTCGACGGCGGCACGTTTGCCGCACAGGCCTTGCAGCAGGGCGCAGCGGGCGTGGTGCTGGATGCCGTCCAGGCGCCCGAGATCGCCGCCGCGATCCGGGTCGACGATACCCGCCTCGCACTGGGCCGGCTTGCCGCCGCCTGGCGCCGCCGCTTCTCGATTCCGCTCGTCGCCATCACCGGCAGCAACGGCAAGACCACGGTGAAGGAAATGCTGGCCGCCATTCTGCGGGCAGAGGCTGGATCGGACGCGGCGGTGCTGCATACCGAAGGCAATCTCAACAACGATATCGGCGTGCCGCTGATGCTGCTGCGCCTGCGCGAGACGCATCAATTCGCCGTGCTGGAAATGGGCATGAACCACGCCGGCGAGATCGACTATCTGACGCGGCTGGCGCGGCCGGATGTAGCCGTGATCAACAACGCCCTGACCGCGCATATCGGCTATCTCGGCTCGATCGAGGCCATTGCGCGCGCCAAGGGCGAAATCTTCAACGGCCTGAAGGATGCCGGCATCGCCGTGTTCAACGCCGACGATGAACATGCCTGGCTGTGGCGCGAAAGCAATGTGCGGCGCAGCGTGATCGATTTCGGAATCAGGCAGCCGGCCGTGGTGCGGGGGCAATACTTGCCCAGCCTGTATGGCTCGATGCTGACCCTGGTTCTGCCGGATGCCGAGTTCAGGGTGGAACTGCAGGTGCCGGGCGAGCACAACGTGATGAACGCGCTGGCCGCGGCGACGGCGGCCTTTGCGCTCGACGTCAGCCATCACAGCATTGTCGCCGGCCTGTCGGGATTCAGCGGAGTCAAGGGCCGCCTGCAAAGAAAGTCCGCTCTGCATGGCAGCACGTTTATCGACGACACCTACAACGCCAACCCGGATTCGGTGAAGGCTGCACTGGCGGTGCTGGCGCAGCAAACCGGGAAAAAGGTTCTGGTGCTGGGCGACATGGGCGAACTCGGCAGCGACGCCGCGGCGATGCACGCTCAAATCGGCCTCGCCGCGCGTGCCGCCGGGGTGGACAGGCTGCTGGCGCTGGGCGAGCTGACGAAGGAGACGGTCGGCGCATTCGGGGACGGTGCGATGCACTTCGAGCGCATCCAGGAGCTGCTGGCCGAACTTGAAAACGAACTGACTGCCGAAACCACCGTACTGGTGAAAGGCTCGCGCTTCATGCAGATGGAGCGGGTGGTGCAAAGTTTTATCGAGGTTCCCGACGGCCCGGCCGCCGGGGCACAGGGACACTGACATGCTGCTTTGGCTGTTTCAACAACTGGGCCAGGACATCCGCGCCTTCAACGTCTTCAACTATCTGACGCTGCGCGCAGTGATGGCGACCCTGACTGCGCTGACGATTTCCTTCATCGTCGGCCCGGCGGTGATCCGCAAGCTCACCGCGCTGAAAATCGGCCAGTCGGTGCGCAGCGACGGCCCGCAGACCCACCTGGTCAAGGCCGGCACGCCGACCATGGGCGGCGCGCTGATCCTGGTCTCGGTCACCGTCACCACGCTGCTGTGGTCCGACCTGTCCAACGACTACGTGTGGGTTGCGCTGCTGACGCTGGTCGGCTTCGGCGTGATCGGCTGGGTCGACGACTGGCGCAAGGTGGTCGAGAAGAATTCGCGCGGCCTGCCCTCGCGCTGGAAATATTTCTGGCAGTCGGTGATCGGTCTCGCGGTCGCGGCCTATCTGTGGAACACCGCCAGCCTGCCGGCGCACACCGAACTCATCATTCCCTTCTTCAAGAATGCCACGCTGGCTTTGTCGGCTGCCGCCTTCATCGCACTCACCTACTTCGTCGTCGTCGGCTCGAGCAATGCGGTCAACCTCACCGACGGCCTCGACGGCCTGGCGATCCTGCCGACGGTGATGGTGGCGTCCGCGCTGGCGATCTTCGCCTATGTCGCCGGCAACGCGGTGTTCTCCAAGTATCTCGGCGTGCCTTTCGTGCCGGGTGCCGGCGAACTGGCGATCTTCTGCGCCGCGATGGCGGGCGCCGGACTCGCCTTCCTGTGGTTCAACGCCTACCCGGCCGAGGTCTTCATGGGCGACGTCGGCGCGCTGGCGCTGGGCGCAGCGCTCGGCGTCGTCGCCGTCATCGTGCGCCAGGAAATCATCCTGTTCATCATGTGCGGCGTGTTCGTGGTCGAGACCCTGTCGGTGATGGTGCAGGTCGCCTCGTTCAAGCTCACCGGCAAGCGCGTATTCCGCATGGCGCCGATCCACCACCACTATGAACTCAAGGGCTGGAAAGAGAACCAGGTGGTGGTGCGTTTCTGGATCATCAGCATGATGCTGGTGCTCATTGGCCTTTCGAGTCTGAAACTGAGATGAGCGCAACCAGGACGAAACGCACCACGGGAAGGTTCGGGGGAGACTCACGTGCTGGCGGAGCCTGCACGTTATGGCGACACCAGAACCTGCCCGTGCGTTTCTGGATCATCAGCATGATGCTGGTGCTGCTTGGTCTTTCGAACCTGAAGCTGAGATG